>NZ_CP121648.1:3561666-3907500 GCF_029714205.1 Methylobacterium sp. CB376
GTTCGGTGGCGATCAGCGAGAGGGCCACCGCCTTGCGGTAGGGCACCATCAGGCCCTGCTCGGCATCGAGTTCCAGCGTGTGGCGATCCCCGGCCATGGCCGAGAGGTCCGCGCACAGGTTCTCGATGGTCTGCCCGAGATCGACCTCGTCCACGCTCTCCGTCTGGTAGAGGCTGTCATGCACGCGGGCGACGCTCATCACCCGCCCCATCGTCTCCGAGAAGGCCTGCTGGGCCGCCGGATCCTTCACCTGGCGCCGCTGCATGTGCAGGAAGGCCGAGACGATCTGCAGCGAGTTCTTGACCCGGTGGTCGATCTCCTTGGCGAGCAGGTCCTTCTCGGCGAGCAGCGCCTCCTTCTCGGCGAGCAGGCCGGTGAGTTCGGCGATCTTGCGCCGCTGGCGCAGCACCACCCCCTCCACCGCCTGGGCCAGCGCCTCGGCCATGCCGACCTGCCACTCGGCGAAGGGCTCGGCGGCGCCGCGCCGCTCCTCCACCCAGCGCTCGAAGGAGCGGCGCGGCAGCATCGTGGCGGTGCCGGCGGCGGCGAGGACGGGCTTGCGCGGGTCGCCGCCCCAGGTGACCGTGCTCGACACCTCCGGCCGAAACCAGAGCAGGAGATGATCGCGGGCCGGATCGACGAAGGCCGCGAGCAAGCCGCTCGCGATCTCCGCGTAGGGCCGGGTCGGCGGGTGCTCCGCCGCGAACTCCGTGGCCGCGTAGCTCGACCGTTCGGCCGGCAGGCGCGCGCGCAGATGCGCCGCGATGGCCAGGATCGCCGCGTCCGGGGGCGCGGCGCCGAGCCGGCGCACGGCGCCCTGCGCGACGATGGCCGCCCCGGTCGCGCCGAAGAGGTCGAGGAGCGTCGTCTCGCCGGAGGTGAGCGCCGTGAGCACGTCGTCCGAGCGGGCGAGCGCGCGCACGAGCCGGCTCTCGGCCGCCAGATGCGCCTGCTGCTCGCGCCGGAGACGGCGGCTCTCCAATTCGTGCAGCCGCAGCGCCAGGGCGTCGGTCAGCAGGCCCGCGGCGGCGCGCGTCTCGGGGGCGACGTAGTGCGGCTTGCGGTGATGCCCGATCATCAGGCCCCAGAGCCGGCCCTCGAGCAGGATCGAGACCGACATGGAGCCGTTCACCCCGAGATTGCGCTGGTACTCCAGGTGGATCGGCGACAGGCTGCGGCTCTGCGCGAAGGTCAGGTCGATCGGCCCCGGCGCGTCCGGGCCCGCCAGCAGCGGGACCGGCACGTAGTCGCGGTCGATGACGAAGCGGCTCTTCGCCCGCGCGTAGAGGGCGCGTGCCTGGGCCGGGATGTCGGAGGCGGGGAAGTGCAGCCCGAGGAGCGAGCGGTCCCAGGCGGGATCCCGCGCCTCCGCGATGGCCTCGCCGTTCCAGTCCGCGTCGAAGCGGTAAATCAGGATGCAGTCGAAGCCGGTGAGGCGCCGCGCCTCCCGGGCGGCGACGCGGGCCGCCTCGGCCAGCGTCTCGGCCGCCCGCAGGTGACCGATCGCCTCCTCGACCTCGGCGAGGCTCGCCGCCGCGAAATCCGCCGGATCGGCCGGCACCCGTTCGAGCTCGACGATCACCCGCGCCCCGCTGCGATGCGCCAGCACCTCGTGCGGGGCACCCCCGGGCGCCAGGGCCGTGCGCCAGCGCAGGATCCGCCCCGCCTCCCAGGCGGAGGCGGCGGCCGCGCGGATCGCCGCGACGAGCGGGTCCGGCAGCAGTCCGGCGAGCGGGCGGCCGAGCGGCGCGGCGCCGAGGGTCTCGGCCGCATTGGCGCTGCAGGCGGCCACGGTCAGGGTCGCCGCGTCGCAGGCGAGCAGGACGGCGTGCGGCTGGATCGCGCCGGGGACGTGGATCGGCTCCCGCGCGCAGAGATCGGGATCGATCGGCTCCGCCCGGACGCGCTGGTCGACCGCGACGCGGACCGCCTCACGGGCCTCCGAGACGGTGACCTGCCCGACGGGCCGCGTCACGATCCAGTAGCGGCCGGGCGTCGCCGAGCCGCGCAGGGCGACGCGGACCCGCAGCGGCTGCGGATCGAAGCCGTAGGCGAAGGAGAACACCTCGTCGAGGACGCCCCGCCGCACCCCCTCGCGGAAGCGGCCGTAGAAGGCGGGCAGGCGCGTGCAGGGCGCGACGTCGCGGAAGAAGTTGCGGCCGACGACGCGCTCCGCCGACCGGCCCGAGAACACGCTCTCGGCCCGGTTGTAGAGGAGGATCGTCCCGTCGGAATCGACCTGGACGACGCCCAGGTCGAGGGCGTCGATCTCCCCGGTCGAGAGGGCGTCGAGCCGCGCGGCTTCCGCGGCCAGCGCGCGGTCGGACATCGTGTTCATCACAGCGGTCTAATCTTATCGGCTTAAGCTGAAGCCGAAAAGTGCCGGGCTGACGCCGCGCCCGGCCGCGCGACGGGGCGGGCCTCGCCAGGGACGATCCGTCGCGACCGCCCACCCTGCCGCCGCTCCCCCCGCATCGCGCCGCCCCGTGCTCCTCGACCGCCAGGAAGCGCGGGCGATTGCGATTGGTTCCGCGGTCAGCCGCCCGCCGGTTCGGCGAGGAGCCCCGCCACGAAGGCGTCGAGCCCGACCTGCCGGGTGCGGCGCAGGCGCTCGGCGCTGAGGATCGCCTCCAGGGTCTTGAAGGAGCGGTCGAGGTCGTCGTTGACGAGGACGTAGTCGTATTCCGACCAGCGCTCGATCTCGCTGCGGGCATTGCGCAGGCGCCGCTCGATCGTCTCGCGGGAATCCTCGGCCCGGCGCTCCAGGCGGCGGCGCAGCTCCGCCATGCTGGGCGGCAGGATGAAGATCGTCACCACGTCGTCGCGCAGCTTGGCGCGCACCTGCCGCGTGCCCTGGTAATCGATGTCGAAGATCATGTCGCGGCCGGCCGCGAGCGCCCGCTCGACCGGGCGGCGCGGCGTTCCGTAGAAATTGCCGTGCACCTCGGCCCATTCGAGCATGTCGTCGCGCTCGCGCAGCTGCTCGAAGGTCTCCCGGTCGATGAAGCGGTAGTGCTGGCCGTCGATCTCGGAGGGCCGCCGGGCCCTGGTCGTCACCGAGACCGAGAGCTCGAGCCCCCATTCGGGCTGCTGGGCGAGGGCGCGGGTCAGCGTCGTCTTGCCCGCCCCCGAGGGCGAGGACAGGATCAGGACCAGACCGCGCCGCGACACCGGCGTCTGCGACCCCACGCTCATCTGCACTCGATTCTCCCGGGCCTCGTCGCGCCAGCTTACCGTTCGACCGTTAAGGACCCGCGGCGGCCGGGCCCGCTACTCGACGTTCTGCACCTGCTCGCGGAATTGCTCAACGACGGCCTTGAGGTCGAGGCCGATGCGCGAGAGCGCCACGTCGTTGGCCTTGGCGCAGAGCGTGTTGGCCTCGCGGCCGAATTCCTGGGCCAGGAAGTCGAGCCGCCGCCCGACCGCCCCGCCGGCCTCCAGCAGGGTGCGGGCCGCCGCCACGTGGGTGCGCAGGCGGTCGATCTCCTCGCGCACGTCGGCCCGCGAGGCGAGCAGCACCGCCTCCTGGTGCAGGCGCGCCGCGTCGAAGGCGGAGAGCTCCATCAGCGCGGCGATCTGGGCCGCGAGCTTGGCGCGGATCGCCTCGGGCTGGCGCGCCGGGCAGGCATCGGCCGCATCCGCCAGGGCGGCGATGGTCGCGAGCTGCTCGGCGATGAGGCCGGCGAGCGCCCGGCCCTCCTCGGCCCGCATGCCCGCCAGCGCCTCCGCGAGGCGTGCGCCCGCCGCCGAGAGGTCGCTCTGCAGGGCGCCCGCATCCTCGCGCACCTCCTCGGATTCGATGACGCCGCGCACCTGCAGCAGCCCGTCCAGGGTCGCGGGCGCGACGCCCTCCGGCCGCGGCAGCCGGGCCACCGCCTCGATCAGGGAGGCGAGCAGCGCCTCGTTGACGCGCACGCGCGGCGCGGACTCGGCGCGCGAGAGCGTCAGGGCGAGCTGGCACTGGCCGCGGGCGAGGCGCCTCTGCAGGCGGCCCCGCACCTCCTCGCCGAGGGCCTCGAAGCCCGGGGGCACCCGCACCCGCACGTCGAGGCCGCGGCCGTTGACGCTCCTGACCTCCCAGGCCCAGTGGACCGGGCCGGTCACGCCCGCCTCGCGGGCGAAGCCCGTCATGCTCGCGATCGCCATCGCTCCGGCCTCGTCAGGGATTGCGCAGGACCGGAACGGTCTTGGGATAGGTCAGGTCGTAGGTCTTGTTGCGCAGAGGATCGCGCGCCGTCCCCTCCGAGGCGTCGAAGCCCCGCGGCTTCGCGTTGGGATCGGCCGCGTCGTAGGCCAGGGGTGCCGCGCCGAGCCCCCGCGTGGCGGGCAGCGCGGAGGGATCGGCCGCCGGCGGCTCGACCTTGTCGACGGAGGTGGCCGCGGCCGGGTCGGTCGCGGCCTTCGCCTTCTCGGCCGCCCGCCAGCGGGCGACGTTGCGATTGTGCGCGTCGAGGCTCTCGGCGAAGGCGTGGCCCCCGGTGCCGTCGGCCACGAAGTAGAGCTCCCGGGTGCGCGACGGGTTCGCCACCGCCTCCAGGGCGGCGCGGCCCGGATTGGCGATCGGCCCGGGCGGCAGGCCCTCGATCACGTAGGTGTTGTAGGGGTCGGGCGCTCGATCTCCGAGCGCAGGATGCCCCGCCCGAGGGTGCCGCGCCCGCCGACCAGCCCGTACACGATGGTCGGGTCGGATTGCAGCTTCATGCGCTTCTGCAGGCGGTTGACGAAGACGCCGGCGACCCGCGGGCGCTCGTCGGCCCGGCCCGTCTCCTTCTCGACGATCGACGCGAGGGTCACCAGTTCCTGGGGCGTCTTGACCGGGATGTCGGGCGAGCGCCGGGCCCAGACCTGGTTCAGCACCTCGCGCTGCTTGGCGCGCATCAGGTTGATGATCTTCTGGCGGCTGTCGCCGCGCTCGAACTTGTAGGTGTCGGGCAGGAGCGAGCCCTCGGGCGGGACCTCGCCGATCTCGCCGGTGAGTATGTCGTTGTCGTTGAGCCGGGCGACGATCTGCTCGCTGGTGAGCCCTTCCGGGAAGGTCACGGCGTGCTGGACGGGACGGCCCTGGACCAGGGTGTCGATCACGTCATCGATGCTGGCATGGGCCCTGAAGTTGAACTCGCCGGCCTTGAGCGGCTGCTTGCGGGCGAAGCGGGCCGTCAGCTCGAACAGGGCCGGGTGGTCGATCACGCCCTCGCGGGCGAGCAGCGCCGCCATCTCGCCGACGCTGGAGCGCGGCGGCACCACCACCACCTTGTCGTTGGCGAGCGGGCCGGCCTCATTGACCTGGCGGTTGAGCACGACGAGCCCGAGCATCGCCCCGAGCCCCAGGATGGCGAAGAGCGTGAGGAAGCCGCTGATCGCCGAGAGCAGGCCGCCGCGCTCGCGCGGGGGCGGCTCCGGCGGGGGCGGCGCCGCGGTCGGCTTGATCGCCTCGCTGGGGCTGCGGGGGGCGAGACGGCTCGGCGGGGCCGGCTGATCCGGCGCGCTCGGCGGGGGCGCGTCGGTCTTTCGGGTACGGAACATGGCGGTCCTGTTGTGGCGGTCCCCGAGGCGGGACGCGCGCGTGGCCGGCCCGCGGGTCCGGGACCGCCCGACCCTACCAGCCTTTATGGCGAAATGGAGCCGGTCCCGCCCGGCGCGGATGGGCGCGCCGCGCGATCCGGACTGCAACGCCCGGTTGGCCGGGTGCCCGCGCGACCGGATCGGCTTGATTGCGGCGGCGCTTCGCTGCGCCCGTTCGAGCGAGACCCCCGACGCGTCGCGCCGCCGGACGCCGAACCGGCCGGCATCCCGGCTCGGGGGCGCTCGCGGCCTCCTTCGCCGCAATGGCCACCGGGTCGTCAGCTCCGATGACCGTCACAGAATGAACCGTCCGACTGACCCCGGGCACATCCGATCAGGTGCAGTGCGGGCGCGCGGCGCAAGAGAGACGGAGATGCGAGAGAGACAGGACGTGCCACGCATTCGCAATTCATGAAGCGTCGAAGAGAAGCCGGTCAAGAATGCGACCAGATGGACAATACTGCGTCATCAATATTGATAAATGCCATGCGAATCCGCTGATCACATGATCACCGTGCAATTGCACGACTGGAAATACATTCCTAGAAAAAGCAGTTTATCATTAAAGAGAAAATACATTGCAATTGATTCACGCATTTCGATCTCGTAAGCAGAGCGGCGATCCGAAGCTGTTGCCGCTTCTGGTCGCCATGAGCAGCGCTTCGATTCGTGAGAAATCCGGCATAGTCTGCAGGAGGACAGAATGACGACGGGAATCAGAGGCTTGAGCAATCGCTCCGACACGGGAGTGTCTTTCGTAAACACTGAAAACTCACGAGATGATCGCTATATCCATCCAAATACAAAAGATTATAGTGTCTATGCCTGGATCTCACAGCACCGCGAACGCCCATTGGTTGTACAAACCAAAAAAGGCACGCTCAAGATTTGGGATAGTGACTGGAAGATATACGGAAATTGGAACGGGCAATCCGATTTTACCCTGATACCGGATGCGAAGAATACGCAGGATTATTTTATAAACGTCGACGAGTCGGGAGATATCTATTTATCCATCGGCGAAGGCACGAAGAACCGCTACCTTCAGGTCACGGCGATCAAGTGCATCAAACCGTCCGAGCCGGTGGCGAGCGGCCCGCCGGCCTTCTTCCTGGCCGTCCTGGGCGGCGCCGCCGCTCTCGCCGTGACCGTCGGCACCGCAGGAACGGGTGCGATCGTGCTCTCCGTGGCAGGAGGCGCCATCGGCGGCCTGGCCGGCGCCGCCTCGATCTATCCGGAATTGAACAAGATCTTCGACGGGCTTCCCGACGATGTCTTCCTGAGCGTGAACGGCAACAAGGTCTGGCCTCAAAACCAGAATTGCGTCAGCATGAAATCGCAAGAGAGAAAAGAAGTCAATATGATGTTCCAAATGACGGACGAGATGAAGCTTGAAATCTACGATTGGGACGTGATTCGCAATGATGTATTAGGCTCGCGCACTTTCCATAAAAGCAGGCCAGAAGATATTGGTGGCTTCATCATGTTCGGCAACAACGAAGGAGCATTGTATGAGGTCGAATGTGCGATCGTTTATGCCTAGAGCATTTTCGACGAAGTGGACGCCGATTCGGCGTAGGCAACGCGGCGAAATCAACACACCAAAGCAGGGTCCCGCTGCAACTTGATCGAACCCTGCTCTCGAGCATCTCACGCTGACGTGAATGCCGGTTCGTCGGAAATGCGGTGAATCAAGGACCGAGAGCCGCGCCCGATGGCGACGCGATCGGGCGCGGCTCCAGGCTGGCGCATGGTCATGTCCCATGACCCCCGGTTCCGTTCTCGCATTGTCGTCGCGCGATCGGCGTGTCTCGAGATTTCGAGAGGGTCGACGGCCCGGTGCGTGAGCATCCCGGCCGTTGGTCTTCTCTCGGTCTTTCTGGCCTTCGGCGCTTCGTTCCGATTTGGGCCGAAGCGGGGTGATCCGGATTGCCGGCGATCGGTTCGGCGCGAGATCCGGGCAGGGCCGCATCGCCTGTCCGGTGTCCGCCCGCTTGCCGGGCCCGGTTCGTCGCGGTCCGCACGGAACCCTCGATCGCCGTGCCGGGACCAGGTCCCTGCCGTGAGGACCGGGCGGGACCCGCGGTCCGGGAGCCCGCGCCGCCGTCAGGCCACCCGCCGCAGGATCAGCGAGGCGTTGGTGCCGCCGAAGCCGAAGGAGTTCGAGAGCACCACGTCGACCTTGCGGCGGCGCGCCTCGTGCGGGACGAGATCGATCGCGGTCTGGACCGAGGGGTTGTCGAGGTTCAGGGTCGGCGGCACGACCTGGTCGCGGATCGCCAGCACGGAGAAGATCGCCTCGATGGCGCCCGCCGCGCCGAGCAGGTGCCCGGTGGCCGACTTGGTCGAGGACATCGAGACGCCGCGCGCCTCACCGATCAGGCGCTCGACCGCCTTCAGCTCCAGCTCGTCGCCGAGCGGCGTCGAGGTGCCGTGGGCGTTGATGTAGTCGATGTCGGAGGGCGCGATCCCGGCCCGCTTCACCGCCGCGCTCATGCAGCGATAGGCCCCGTCCCCGTCCGGCGAGGGCGAGGTGATGTGGTAGGCGTCGCCCGAGAGGCCGTAGCCCACCACCTCGGCGTAGATCCGGGCGCCGCGGGCCTTGGCGTGCTCGTACTCCTCCAGCACCAGCACGCCCGCCCCCTCGCCCATCACGAAGCCGTCGCGGTCGCGGTCGTAGGGGCGGGAGGCCTGCTGCGGCCGGTCGTTGAAGCCGGTCGAGAGGGCGCGGCAGGCGGCGAAGCCGGCGAGCGACAGCCGGTTGATCGGCGATTCGGCGCCGCCGGCCAGCATCACGTCCGCGTCGCCGAGCGCGATCAGGCGGGCGGCGTCGCCCACCGCGTGGGCGCCCGTGGAGCAGGCCGTGACCACCGCGTGGTTCGGGCCCTTGAGCCCGTGCGCGATGGAGACCTGGCCCGAGGCGAGGTTGATGATCCGGCCCGGGATGAAGAAGGGCGAGATCCGCCGCGGGCCCTTCTCGAACAGCGTCACGGAGGCGTCGTAGATGCCGCCGATGCCGCCGATGCCGGACCCGATCAGCACGCCGGTGGCGCACTGGTCCTCGTGGGTGGTCGGGTGCCAGCCGGCATCGTCGAGGGCCTGCGCGGAGGCCGCCATCGCGTAGACGATGAAGGGATCGACCTTCCGCTGCTCCTTGGGCTCCATGTAGGCGTCGGGGTTGAAGGCCCCCTCACCCGCATTGCCGAGCGGAACCGAGCAGGCGATCTGGCAGGAGAGATCCGAGACGTCGAAGGCCTCCACGCGGGCAGCCCCGCTCTGCCCCTCGATGAGGCGGCGCCACGTGATGTCGACGCCGCTTCCGAGCGGCGACACCATCCCGAGGCCCGTGACGACGACCCGACGCATCGCGTTATCCCAAACCCGTCTCAAACCGCATTCCGCCCGGCCGCCGCACGGCCGAGCCGCTCGATCCCGCGTCCGACCCTCAGCCGGAGTTCTTCTCCAGGAACTTGATCGCGTCGCCGACCGTCTGGATCGTCTCGGCCGCGTCGTCCGGGATCTCGACGTTGAACTCTTCCTCGAACGCCATCACCAGCTCGACCGTGTCGAGGCTGTCGGCCCCGAGATCGTCGATGAAGTTCGCGTTCTCGGTCACCTTCTCGGCCTCCACGCCGAGGTGCTCGACAACGATCTTCTTCACCCGGTCCGCGATATCGCTCATCTGATGGTCCTCGGTTCTTCTCGTGGTGAGGGAGGCGCCGCTGCTGGCGAGCCGGTGCTCCCCGGGAAGCTGGTGGTGCGGCCGGTTTTGCCGGCCGCGCGGTGTGATGGGAAGCCGCACGCGGCCGGACCGCTCAATCCCCTTGTGCGGCCGGCCGGGTGCTTAACACAGGGCTTCCGCCCTGGCGAGGGCCGGTTCAGCGCCGGTTCAGGCACCCGGGCGGCGTGCTGCGCGCTCAGATCATGGCCATCCCGCCGTTCACGTGCAGGGTGTGGCCGGTGACGTAACCCGCCTCGTCGGAGGCGAGGAAGACCGCCGCCGCCGCGACCTCGCCGCCCTCGCCGAGCCGCCCCATCGGGACGGTGGCCAGGATGGCCTCGCGCTGCTTCGCGTTGAGCGCGTCGGTCATCGGCGAGGCGATGAAGCCCGGCGCGATGCAGTTCACCGTGATCTTGCGGCTCGCCACCTCGGCGGCCAGGGCCTTGGTCAGGCCGACGAGGCCGGCCTTGGCGGCGGCGTAGTTGCCCTGGCCGGCATTGCCGGTCGAGCCCACCACCGAGCCGATATTGACGATGCGGCCGGAGCGGCGGCGCATCATGCCCTTCACGGCCGCCCGCGACAGGCGGAACGCCGCCGTGAGGTTGACCGCGATGACGCTGTCCCACTCCTCGTCCTTCATGCGCAGGAAGAGGTTGTCGCGGGTGATGCCGGCATTGTTGACGAGGATGTCGAGCCCGCCGAGCGCCGCTTCCGCCGCCGGCACCAGCGCCTCGACGGCGGCGGTGTCGGAGAGGTCGGCCGGGACGACGTGGACGCGCGCGCCGCCGAGTTCCGCCGCCAGCGCGTCGAGCGCCTCGCGGCGGGTGCCGGAGATCGCCACCTGCGCCCCCTGCGCGTGGAAGGCCCGCGCGATGGCGCCGCCGAGGCCGCCGGTGGCGCCGGTGACGAGGGCCTTGCGGCCGGTGAGGTCGAACATGCTCGTGAGGCCCCGCTCAGAGGGTGAAGGCGTCGATGTCGGCCGGCGCGCCGATCGCGACCGCGCCGGCGCCCGGCGCGATGCGCTTCACGAGGCCGGTCAGGACCTTGCCGGAGCCGACCTCGCAGAAGGCGTCCACGCCGGACGCCGCCATGGCGGCGACGCATTCGCGCCAGCGCACCGTCCCGGTCACCTGCCGGACCAGCGCGTCGCGGATCGCGGCGGGCTCGCGGATCGGCGCGGCCAGGATGTTGGCCACGACCGGCACCTTGGCGGCGCCGAGCTGAACTTGGTCGAGGGCCGCCCGCATCGTCTCGGCGGCGGGACTCATCAGGCGGCAATGGAAGGGGGCGGAGACGTTCAGCATCACGGCGCGCTTGGCGCCGCGCGCCTGCGCCAGGGCGACCGCCCGCTCGACCGCCGCCACGTGGCCGGAGACCACGACCTGGCCGGCGCCGTTGTCGTTGGCGACGTCGCAGACCTCGCCCTGCTCGGCCTCGCCGGCGATCTCCTCGACGGTCTCGATCGGCAGGCCCAGCAGCGCCGCCATCGCCCCGGTGCCGACCGGGACCGCCCGCTGCATCGCCTCCCCGCGCAGGCGCAGCAGCCGCGCCGTGTCGGCGACCGAGAGGGCGCCCGCCGCCGCGAGCGCGCTGTACTCGCCGAGCGAGTGGCCGGCCACGAACGCCACGTCGCGGGCGAGGTCGAGCCCGCGCTCGGCCTCCAGCACCCGCAGCACCGCGAGGCTCGCGGCCATCAAAGCCGGCTGGGCGTTGGCCGTCAGGGTCAGTTCCTCGGCCGGCCCCTCGAACATCAGGCGCGACAGGCTCTGTCCGAGCGCCTCGTCGACCTCGGCGAAGACCGCCCGGGCCGCCGCGTGGCTCTGGCCGAGCGCCGCGCCCATGCCGACGGCTTGGCTGCCCTGTCCGGGAAAGATGAAGGCGCGCGACACGGCTGCGGGTTCCTGCCCTGGGTTGGTTCTTCGATTGGGGCGCGGCACTCGCACCGCTTGGCCCGCCAGTCAAGCGCGGCCGGAGAGGTTCCTCGTCTCAGGCGGCGATGAGGCCGAAATGCAGGGCGACCAGGAGACCGAGCCCGAGGGCGATGCGGTAGAGCACGAAGGGCCAGGCCGAGAAGCGCTCGAGCACGCGCATCAGCAGCCAGATCGCCGCGAAGGCCGAGACGCTCGCCACCGCGAGCCCGACCGCGAGCACGCTCCAGCCCGCGGCGCTGAGCCCGGCCTTGTGCAGGATCCAGATCTCGCGCAGGCCCGCGAGCAGGATTGCCGGCAGCCCGAGGATGAAGGAGATGCGCGCCGCGTCGGCCCGCTGGAAGCCGAGCATGAGGGCGCCGGTGAGGGTCGATCCCGAGCGCGAGACCCCCGGGACGAGGGCGCCGACCTGGGCGAGGCCGACCGCCAGCATGTCGCGCAGCTTCGCCGAGCCCGCCGGCCGCACGTGGCGGGCCGCCGCCTCCGCCAGGGCGAGCAGCAGGCCCATGACCACGCAGGCCCAGGCGATGACCGGCAGGGTGCGCAGCGGCGAGTTGCAGGCGTTCAGCACCGGCGACAGCAGCACGCCCGCGATCACGATCGGGACCGTGGCGAGGGCGATGCCGACCGCGAAGCGGAAGTCGGGGCTGTAATAATCCTTGCGGATCACCGCCGTGACCGAGCCGACGGCGATCTCGCGCACGTCGCGCCAGTAGTAGCTCACCACGGCCGCCAGCGCCGCGAGCTGCATCGCGGCCGAGAAGGCCGAGCCCGGATCCTGCCAGCCGAGGAGCCCCGGCACCACGCGCATATGCGCGGTCGAGGAGATCGGCAGGAGTTCGGTCAGACCCTGCACGACCCCGAGCACGGCCACCCGGACATAGCCGAGGGAGACGAAACCGGTATCGATGCCCTGCACGCAGGCATCCGTCGCGCCATTGGCCACCATCGTTCTCCTGTCGCTGCCGCCGCGCGGGCGCCCCCTCGCGGGTGCAATCCCCTTGCGGGCGCAAGCCCGCCCCGCAGGCCCCTTGCGGGCGCAAGCCCGCCCCGCAGGCCCCTTGCGGGCGCAAGCCCGCCCCGCGGGAGAAAACCCGCCCCGGGCGGCGCCTTTGACGCGCGCAAAGTGTCCGGCTGAAGGCAGGCCCGACCCGTGGCGGCGGCGCCGCGCTTCGGCTATGCGCGGACCGCCGACACGGAACCGCCCATGCACCGCCACCTCGTCCACACCCGCGCCCTCGACTTCTGGCTCGCGCGGGGCGCGATCGGGGTCGTGGCCGCGCTCCAATTCCTCGTCGTCAACGACCTCACCATCGGGCCGCGCTGGCTCGCCCCCGGCCTCGAACTGGCGCTGCTGCTGCCGCTCTCGGCCGCGACGGCCTGGAACCAGCGCCGGGCCAGCCGGGCGACGACGGACGCCCACTGGCAGATCGTGGCCCGGCACCGCCGCCTGATCCGCCGCACCGCGCTGGTGCTGACCGTCCTCGTCACCATCATGAACACCGCCGCGCTGGTGGCGCTCGTGCGCGCGCTCCTGGCCGGCAAGGCCGGCACCGCCCCGACCCTCCTGCTCGACGCCCTCAACATCTGGTCGACGAACGTCATCATCTTCGCGCTCTGGTACTGGGCCTCGGACCGCGGCGGCCCGGCCCTGCGCAGCTTCCGCACCGAGCGGGGCGCCGATTTCCTGTTCCCCCAGATGACGATCGAGAAGGCCGGGGAGACCGGCTTCGTGCCGGGCTTCGTCGATTACCTGTTCCTCTCCTTCACCAACGCGACCGCCTTCTCCCCCACCGACACGCTGCCGCTCACGCAGCGGGCCAAGCTCCTGATGATGGCGGAGGCGTCGATCTCGCTCCTCACCGTCGCGCTCGTGGCCGCGCGGGCGGTGAACATCCTGTCCTGACGCGCCGGCGGGGAGCGCCGCGGGGCTTTCCCCGGCGGGATGCCCGGGCCTCGCTCAGGCCGCGCTCGCGCGGGGGCTGCCGGGGCCGGCTCCAGCCGCCAGAGCTCGGGCCGGGCCATCAGCTCGGCCACGAAGGCGAAGGTCAGGGCGTGGGTCGGGCAATTGGCGACGATCCGCGCGCGCAGGGGCCGCCCGGCGAGCGCGAGGTCGCCGAGGAGGTCGAGCACGCGGTGGCGCACCGGCTCGTCCGGGAAGCGGGCGCCGCCGAGGATGCGTCCGCCCAGCACCACGGCGACCCGCCCCGGCCGGGCGCCGCGCAGCAGCGGCTCCGGCGCGGTGACGATCATCCGGGACAGGGTCCAGGGCGAGATCGGGTGCTGGCACTCGGGCCGGGGCTCGGCGGGAGTGGGGCCGGTGCAGCCGGTGACGGTCTGGCTGTGGAACGAGCGCAGCCAGAGCCGGTGCCGCAGGTCCGGCGGCAGCAGGCGCGTGGCCAGCCGGCTGCGCAGGGCGGCCCGCCAGAGCACCGAGGCGTTGCCGAAGCTGCGGCTCGGCGCGATGGCGCTCCGGAAGGTCTCGGGATCGATCGCGCCCGACCAGCGCAGGACGCCGAAGCCGGGCATGCGGTCGGTGCTGACATCGACGCAGCAGCGGTCGCAGGGCTCCCCCCGCACGAAGCCGTGCGCGTCGCTGACCTCGAACGGCGCCAGCAGGGCGATGGCGTGGCGGGCGGCGGCCTGACGGCGCAGCCCGGCCCGCCCGATCAGGCCGCACCAGGGGCCGGCCGAGCCGTCGAGGATCGGGATCTCCCCGCCCGCCACCGTGACGGCGGCGTTGTCGATGCCGCAGCTCGCGAGGCTCGCCATCAGGTGCTCGACGGTGCGCAGCCGACCCCCGGCCCCGAGATCGAGCGCGGTGCTCATCCGGCTCGGCACCCGCACGCGCCACGTCGCCGGGGTGAAATCCGCCGCCTGACGCAGCGTTCGGAACCGGATGCCGAAATCGGGGGGCGCCGGCTCCACGATCACCCGGCACGTCCTCCCCGTGTGGAGCCCCGGGCCTACGACCTCGAAAGGTGCGGCGAGTGTCGCCTGATCTTCCCCGGACGCGGCACGTCCGTGCCCGCACCAATCCTTCCCACGCCCCTCTCGCACGTGCCGGCCCGCCTCGCCCCCGATCCCGCCTCCCATCGCGCCGGATAGCGGCGTCGGTCAAGTCGCAAGCAGACCAAAAAGGGGGCGTGGCGGATCTGGTCTGTGGCTCGACTGTGCGGGTGGAGGGCGGGAGGCTGGTTTCATTTCCCCTATCGTTGCCGGCCGAACGGTCTGACGAGGAAGACGACGTCGCCGCACGATCGGGACGAGCCGCCCACCATGCATGAAAGTGCCGGTCATCCGCCATCCGGTCGATGGCTTCGCCATCTCCCGTTTCGGCCATGCGGATGTCGGCGTCGCTCGGGCGCCGCGCGGGCTCGTGATCCGGGATCCGCTTCGATCAAGCCGATCCCGGATCAGCCGAGGCGCTTGCACAATTATTCGCAAGTCGGGTTGTGGAGGGCTGCCGGCCGCGGCCAAGACCCGCGCAGCAACAAAAAAGGCCGCCCTTGCGGAACGGCCCGAAGTCTAGGGAGGAAACGCCCACAGGGGCGGCGTGGTCACGACGCCATCGTGACGACGCATGTCTTGCATCGCATGGTGCGGCGCACGCTGCAATCATCCGAATGGGTGGTGCGGCGGAACGCTGCAAGAGGGGAACTTTCCGCTGGGTCTCCGGCGCTCGGCACGACGCGATCCCGGCGGAAGGCGGCTCCCGGGGAACCGGATCCGGAGGTCCGGCGGCCCGCGAGGGCGGGTTCCACCGACGTCACCATCGGGCCCGCCGGACAGGCGCGGCCCGCCGGACAGGCGCGGCCCGCCGGACAGGCGCAGGCCCGCCGGACAGGCGGGCCCCTCATGCCGGTCCGCTCAGCCGAGGATGGCGAGGAGCACCGCCGTGCGCACGGCGAGGTGGCGGGCGGTGCGGCTCACCTCGGCGTCGTAGGCGACCATGTGGGCCCAGGGATGATCGAGGACGGCCGCGGCGATGTCGAGGATGACCCCGTCGGCGATGGTGCGGGGTCCCGGCGCCGGCGCGGCGAGGAAGTCCGAGACGGCGGCGTCGATCTGGTCACGGGTGATGAGGTCCGCCTTGCACAGGTCGGAGAGGGTGGGGGGTGTCGGCATCCCGCCCACATAGCGCGTCCGTACGGCCGAGCTATGCGCCCGCGGGCGGCCGGCCCTGCGGGAAGGGCTCTTCCCGGCCGCCGCGGGGCGGCGCGCCTCACTCGGCCAGGAAGGCGACGAGCGAGAAGAGCCCCGCGATGGCGAGGTTCGCGGCAGCCAGGATCGTCAGAAGCAGCATCGGAGCATCCCCCCGGTCATCGACCTTCGCCGGAAGAACGCGCACGCCCAAGCTAGGGTTTCCGCGCCGGATGCCGGCGCCACGCCGTCGCGGCGCCGGATGCGGGCGCCGCCGCGTCGCGGCGCCCGCCGCGCTCACTCCGCGGCGTCGACGTAGAGCTTGCCGCCCTCGGCCAGGAACTCGGCCGACTTGGCCGCCATGCCGGCCGCCCGGTCCGCCTCGCTCATCGCGGGGGCGGCGCCCACCACGGTGCCGGCCGCCTCCATGGCCAGCACGTCCGCCCGCAGGTCCTGCGTGATCTTCATCGAGCAGAATTTCGGGCCGCACATCGAGCAGAAATGCGCGACCTTGTGGGCGTCCTTGGGCAGCGTCTCGTCGTGGTAGGCGCGGGCCGTGTCCGGGTCGAGGGAGAGGTTGAACTGGTCCTCCCAGCGGAAGTCGAACCGGGCCCGGGACAGGGCGTCGTCGCGCAGCTGCGCGGCCGGGTGGCCCTTGGCGAGGTCGGCGGCGTGGGCGGCGATCTTGTAGGTGATGACGCCGGTCTTCACGTCGTCGCGGTTCGGCAGGCCGAGATGCTCCTTGGGGGTCACGTAGCAGAGCATCGCGGTGCCGTACCAGCCGATCATCGCCGCGCCGATGCCGGAGGTGATGTGGTCGTAGCCGGGCGCCACGTCGGTGGTCAGCGGCCCGAGCGTGTAGAACGGCGCCTCGCCGCACTCGCGCAGCTGCTTCTCCATGTTGACCTTGATCTTGTGCATCGGCACGTGGCCGGGGCCCTCGATCATGACCTGACAGCCCTTCTCCCAGGCGACCTTGGTGAGTTCGCCGAGGGTCTCGAGCTCGGCGAATTGCGCCGCGTCGTTGGCGTCGGCGATCGAGCCGGGCCGCAGGCCGTCCCCGAGCGAGAAGGAGACGTCGTAGGCGCGCATGATCTCGCAGATCTCGTCGAACCGCTCGTAGAGGAACGATTCCCGGTGGCCGGCGAGGCACCAGCGGGCCATGATCGAGCCGCCGCGCGAGACGATGCCGGTGACCCGCCGCGCGGTCAGCGGCACGTGGGCGAGCCGCACGCCCGCATGGATGGTGAAGTAGTCGACCCCCTGCTCGGCCTGCTCGATGAGCGTGTCCCTGAACACCTCCCAGTCGAGTTTCAGCGGGTCGCCCCCGACCTTCTCCAGGGCCTGGTAGATCGGCACGGTCCCGATCGGCACCGGCGCGTTGCGCAGGATCCAGCCGCGGATGTTGTGGATGTTGCGGCCCGTCGACAGGTCCATGACGGTGTCGGCGCCCCAGCGGGTCGCCCAGACCATCTTCTCGACCTCCTCGGCCGCCGAGGAGGTCACGGCCGAGTTGCCGATATTGGCGTTGATCTTGACCAGGAAGTTGCGGCCGATGGCCATCGGCTCGAGTTCGGTGTGGTTGATGTTGGCCGGGATGATGGCGCGGCCGCGGGCGATCTCGTCGCGCACGAATTCCGGGGTGATGAAGGGCGGAATCGCCGCGCCGAAGCTCTCGCCGTCGGCGAGCTTGGCCTCGGCCTGGTCCAGCATCGCCCGGCGGCCGAGATTCTCCCGGTGGGCGACGTAGATCATCTCCTCGGTGACGATCCCGGCCCGGGCGAACTCGTACTGGGTCACCATCTGGCCGGGAGCGGCCCTGCGGATCGTGCGCGCGGCCGGGCAGGGGGCGACCAGCCTGTCCTCGGCCGCGAAGCCGTTATCCTCCGGCTTGACCGCGCGGGGCGTCACCGCGGCGTAGCCGCGGCCGGCGATCCAGGGATCGCGCAGCTGGGGCAGGCCGGCCGCGAGGTCGACCTTGGCGTCGCTCTCCGTGTAGGGGCCCGAGGGATCGTAGACGCGCACCGGCGCCTCGGCCGGATCGCTGAGGGCGATCTCGCGCAGCGGCACCCGGATGTCAGGCCGCCCCTCGGGACTGGCATAGACCTTGACGGAGCCGGCGATCGGTCCCGTGGTCACGCTCTGCGGCAGGCCTTTGGGGGGAATGACGGGGGCGTTCATGGATCTCTCCCGGTTCGAGGAGATCCGGACAGTGACCGTGGCGTACGGGGGAGCGTCTCGCGTGGTGGTTCCCGTCCCTCCGCCGGTATGACCCGGATCAGGTTCAAGGGTCAGGGCGCACGAAACCCACTCTCAGCCCCATGCGGGGCCCCCCTCGGAACGCCCGAACTGTCTGCGCCGCCGACGGGTTTGTCAATTGCGCGCGATCCGCCGCAGCGCGCGGCCCTCGCCCGCCCGCCGGGCACATCCCAGATCGGGGCGGCGCGAGGGGCCGGGGGCGGCGAGCGGGGAGGACGGGGTGGGACGGCGAGGCCGGCGCTGGCGGGGCGACGATCCGGCGACGCCGGGCGCCTCCGCCCCCGCGACATGCCCCCTCTGCGAGCGGCCGATCCCGCCCGGCGCGCGCCAGAGCCGCCACCACCTCACGCCGAAGCTCAAGGGCGGCACCCACGGGCGGACCGTGCAGCTGCACCAGATCTGCCACTCGGCGATCCACGCCCGCTACAGCGAGGCCGAGATCGCCCGCCGGCTCGCCGACGTGGAGAGCCTGCGCGCCGATCCGGAGATCGCCCGCTTCCTCGCCTGGGTGCGCACCAAGCCCGACGATTTCCACGCGGCGACGCGGCTGACGCGCGCGCGGCGCGCCACGAAGCGCGAGCCCCGTTAACCTGCCGTCAAGGCTTTCCCGCGCTCGGTCCGCGCCGAGACGCGGCCTTTACCGCCGATGGGCTCAACTCGGCGGCGAAGACAGCCAGGAGGCCCCGATGTCCGCCCCTCCCCCGCCGCGCCGTCCCGCCTCGCCTGGGTCGACGTCGCCAAGGGCATCTGCATCCTCCTCGTGGTGATGATGCACGCGACCCTCGGCACCGGCGAGGCGATGGGCGGCGAGGGCTTCCTCCACCCGGTCGTGGCCTTCGCCAAGCCGTTCCGGATCCCGGACTTCTTCCTGCTCTCGGGCCTCTTCGTCGGGCGCGTCCTCGACCGGGACTGGCGCCTGTTCGCGGACCGGCGCGTCGTGCACTTCGCCTATTTCTACGGATTGTGGACGCTGATCCAGTCGGCCGCGAAGTACGGCCAGATCACCGCGGGGGCGGGCCCCGGGGCCTTCCTGCTCCACCTCGCGCACGCCCTCGTCGAGCCCTACTCGACGCTGTGGTTCATCTACCTGCTGGCGCTGTTCTCGGTCGCGACCAAGCTCCTGCGGCGGGTGCCGTGGCCGGTCCTGCTCGGCGCGGCGGCCGCGCTGGAGATCCTGCCGATCGAGACCGGCTGGCTGGCGGTGGACGAGTTCTGCGCGCGCTACGTCTACTTCCTCGGAGGCGCGCTGTTCGCCGAGCGGATCTTCGCCCTGGCCGACTTCGCCCGCCGCCGCCCGGCCCCGGCCCTGGCGGGGCTGGCGGCCTGGGCGCTCCTCGACGGCGTCCTCGCCTTCACACCCTCCGGGCTGGCCGGGCATCCGACGCTCGCGAGCCTGCCGGTGGTGGGTCTGCTGCTCGGGGCGGCCGGGGCGCTCGCCATCGTCGCGGCGGCGGCCCTCCTCACCCGGGCCGGCGGCCCGGTCACGGCGGCGCTCCGGCACTGCGGCGAGCGCTCGATCGTGATCTACCTCGCCTTCTTCCTGCCGATGGCGGCGACCCGCATCCTGATCGCGAGGACCGGGGTGATCGCGGATGTCGGCCTCGCCTCGCTGGCGGTGACGGTCGCGGCCGCGAGCGTGCCGCTCCTCATCGCGCGCGCGGTGCGGCACACGCCCCTGCGCGTGCTGTTCGTGCGGCCCCGGGCGTTCCGGATCGTGCCGGACCGCCCGGAAGCGGACGGCCCGGCGGGCGCGATCGGCTCCCTGCGCGGCGCCTGACCCCGGCCGCCGGGGCGGTCGGGGGCCCGTCAGCCCCCCGCCAGCATCCCCTTCACGAGCCCGCTCGCCCTGGCGAAGTCCATCCGTCCGGCATATTTCGCCTTCAGGGCGCCGATCACCCTGCCCATGTCCTTGGGGCCGGCGGCGCCGGTCTCGGCGATGGCGGCCTCGATCGCGGCCCGGGTCTCGGCCTCGTCCATCTGCTGGGGCAGGAAGGTGGCGATGATCGCCGCCTCGGCCCGCTCGGCGGAGGCGAGTTCCGGGCGCTCGCCCTGCTCGTAGAGCGCGGCGGATTCGTTGCGCTGCTTGATCATCTTCTGCAGCACGGCGAGGATCTCCTCGTCGGCGAGCGGCCCCTTGCCGAGACCGCGGGCCTCGATGTCCTTGTCCTTGAGGGCGGCCTGGATGAGGCGGACGGTGGCGAGCTTCGCCTTGTCGCCGGCCTTCATGGCCTCCTTCATCTCGGCGGTGAGGCGCTCGCGCAGCATGGTGGTCGGATCTCCGTTTGGAACGAGGAACTTGAGCCGCCGGCGCGGGATCC
The DNA here is from genome assembly GCF_029714205.1 of Methylobacterium sp. CB376. Taxonomy (NCBI): domain Bacteria; kingdom Pseudomonadati; phylum Pseudomonadota; class Alphaproteobacteria; order Hyphomicrobiales; family Methylobacteriaceae; genus Methylobacterium; species Methylobacterium sp. CB376. The sequence continues at coordinate 3,581,598 of NZ_CP121648.1, forward strand.
CCACATTGACCGGGCGAGGGGGCGCCCCTTAAAGACGCCCTGCCGGACACTTCCCGCGCGCGCCACCCCCCGGGCGGTCGGCCGTCCGCGCGACATAAGCGAGATCACGATCATGCTGCAAGACGACGCCGCGGGCGCCCCCGCGTCCTCCGACGGCTGGGCCGAGCCCGTCGCCACCGCCCTGCTGGTGCTGGCGGACGGCACCATCCTCGAAGGCTTCGGCATCGGGGCGACCGGCGAGGCGGCGGGCGAGGTCTGCTTCAACACCGCCATGACCGGCTACCAGGAGATCCTGACCGATCCCTCCTACGCGGGCCAGATCGTCACCTTCACCTTCCCGCATATCGGCAATGTCGGCACCAACGACGAGGACCTGGAGAGCCTGGAGCAGGCCCCGGCCTCGGGCGTGCGCGGCGCGGTGATCGCCGCCGCGGTGACGAACCCGTCGAACTGGCGCTCGTCCGACCACCTCGACGGCTGGCTGCGGGCCCGCGGCATCATCGGCATCACCGGCGTCGACACGCGGGCGCTCACCGCGCTGATCCGCGAGCGCGGCATGCCGAACGCCGTCATCGCCCACGACCCGCAGGGGCGCTTCGACCGCGAGGGCCTGAGGGCCAGGGCGCGGGACCTGCCCTCCATGGAGGGGCTCGACCTGGTCCCGCCGGTGACGAGCCGCGCCACCGCCGCCTGGGGCGAGACCGTGTGGGAGCGCGGCCAGGGCTACGGCCGGAAGGCGCCCGGCGAGGGCCTGCGGGTCGTGGCGATCGATTACGGGGTCAAGCGCAACATCCTGCGGCTGCTCACCCGGGCGGGCTGCGACGTCACCGTGGTGCCGGCCACCGCGACGGCCGAGGACATCCTGGCCTTGAAGCCCGACGGGGTCTTCCTGTCGAACGGCCCGGGCGACCCGGCCGCGACCGGCGCGTATGCGGTGCCGGTGATCCGCCAGCTCCTCGACCGCAAGGTGCCGACCTTCGGCATCTGCCTCGGCCACCAGCTGATGGGCCTCGCCCTCGGCGGCAGGACCGTGAAGATGGGCCAGGGTCACCACGGCGCGAACCACCCGGTGAAGGACAAGACCACCGGCAAGGTCGAGATCGTGTCGATGAATCACGGATTCGCGGTCGATCCGCAGAGCCTGCCCGGCACGGCGGTCGAGACGCACGTCTCGCTGTTCGACGGCTCGAATTGCGGGCTCGCGCTCACCGACCGCCCGGCCTTCTCGGTGCAGTACCACCCGGAGGCCTCGCCGGGACCGCGCGACAGCCACTACCTCTTCGACCGCTTCGTCTCGCTGATCCGCCAGGCGAAGGGCGGCAACGCCTGACCGGCGGGCCGCGGCGCCGCCATGCCGACGGTCATTTCCGATGGCCGTTGGTTCCGTTCTCGACGTGCCGCCACGCTATTCGCTCGTGTCGACCCTTCGAGAGGCTCGAAGGCCCGCGGCGTCAGCGTCCGGGCCGTTCGCATGATACGCCCGGTACCAGTCCACGAAGGCGGCGACGCCCTCGCGCAGGGGCGTCGCGGGCGCGTAGCCGATGAGGTCGCGCAGCAGGCCGGTCTCGGCCTGGGTGAGCGGCACGTCGCCGGGCGGCAGGTCGCGCAGCAGGCGCGTCGCCCGCCGCCCCAGCGCCGCCTCCAGGCCGTCCAGCAGGTCCGAGACGGTGGCGGGGTTGCCGCCCCCGATATTCACCACCCGGAAGGGCGCGACGGGGCTGAGCGAGTCGGATTCCGAGACCGGCGCGCCTCCCGGCGGCCGGTCGATCAGCCGCACGATGCTCTCGATCAGGTCGTCGATGTAGGTGAAGTCGCGCGCGGCCCGGCCGTGGTCGAACACCTCGACCGGCTCGCCCGCCAGGATCCGCTTCGTGAAGACGAACACGGCCATGTCCGGACGGCCCCACGGCCCGTAGACCGTGAAGAACCGGAAGGCGGTGGTCGGGATCCGCCACAGATGCGCGTAGGCATGCGCCATGGATTCTCCCGCCACCTTGGAGGCGGCGTAGAGGCTGACCGGCCGCGCCACCGGGTCGGTCTCGCGGAAGGGGACGCGGTCGTTGCCGCCGTAGACCGAGGAGGTCGAGGCGAGGAGCGCGTGGCGCACCGGATGCGCCCGCAGGCCCTCCAGCACCTCGAAGGTGCCCACCACGTTGGCGGCGACGTAGCTCGCCGGGTTCTCGAGGCTGTAGCGCACGCCCGCCTGGGCGGCGAGGTGGACGAGGATGTCGGGCCTCGCCTGGTCCATCACGCGGGCGAAGAAGCCGGGCTCCTCCAGGAGGCCGACGTGGTTGGCAAAGCCCGGCCCTTCGAGGGCGCGCAGCCGCGCCCGCTTCAGGCCGACGTCGTAATAGTCGGTGAGGCCGTCGATCCCGGTGACGCGGTGTCCGTCGGCGAGGAGGCGCCGGGCGAGGTGGAATCCGATGAAGCCGGCCGCCCCGGTCACGACACAATGCATCTCGACTGATCTCCGTGCGGCCCGGCGCACCTTGCGCGCGGCGCCGCATTCGTCAACGCTCCGGGCCCCGATCCCGCACCCGGCTCGCCCGCCCGCCATCCTCCCGCTCTTCAGCCCCGCGCAAGCCTGCGGTCCTATCCCACGACCATCGGCGACTGTCCCGGGGGAGCGAGGATCGTGGGTGTACTGATCGGCTTGGTCATCGCGCTCGGGGCGATGATCGGCGGGTTCCTCGCCGAGGGCGGGCACCTCGCGGTGATCTGGCAGCCCTGGGAATTCGTCATCATCGGCGGAATGGCGATCGGCACCTTCGTGATCGCCAACCCGATGAAGACGGTGGTCGATTCGGGCAAGGGCCTGCTCGAGGCGGTCACCGACCGGGTGCCCAAGCGCAAGGATTACCTCTCGCTCCTCGGCCTGCTCCACGCCCTCATGCGCGAGCTCAAGGCCAAGCCGCGCAACGAGGTCGAGCCGCACCTCGACGACCCGGCGAACTCGTCGATCTTCAAGAACTATCCCGACATCCTGAAGAACCTCGAACTGACGATGTTCATCTGCGACTACGCCCGGCTGATCCTGATCGGCAACGCGCGGCCGCACGAGATCGAGGCGCTGATGGACGAGGAGATCGGCACCCACAAGCGGGACGCGCTCAAGCCCTACGCCTCGATCAGCACGGTCGCGGAGGCGCTCCCGGCCCTCGGCATCGTGGCGGCGGTGCTCGGCATCGTGAACGCCATGGGCGCCCTGGACCAGCCGCCGCACGTGCTGGGCCACCTGATCGGCGCCGCGCTGATCGGCACGCTCGGCGGCATCACGCTCTCCTACGGCATCCTCGCGCCCCTCGCCAGCAAGGTGAAGATGGTGCGCGACAAGCAGACGAGGGTCTACGTCATCGTGAAGCAGAGCCTCATCGCCTACATGAACGGCGCCCTGCCGCAGATCGCGGTCGAGCACGGCCGCAAGGGCATCTCGCTCGCGGACCGCCCGACCATCGACGAGGTCGAGACCGCCACCGTGGGCGGCGGCCAGCAGCGCGAGGCGGCCTGACCATGATGGACGTCCGCGACCGCCTGCTCGACGCCTCCGGCCTGTCCCCGGACAGGCTGCCGATGCTCAACGTCATCTTCGACCGGCTGGCCACCGCCTGCGCCGACAACCTCAAGCACCTCGCCGTCTCGCCGATCTTCTACTCGCTGATGAGCGTCGAGAGCGGCCTGTTCGGCGACCTGCTCGAGCCCTACGAGGCCAACGCGGTGGTCGGCATCTTCTACTCGCCGCAATGGGACGGGCACCTCCTGGTCGGGCTCGACCGCGACTTCGTCTTCACCATGGTGGAGGTGCTGCTCGGGGCCGACGGCTCGGAGCCGCCCGTCGAGGAGGCGCGCAACTTCTCCAGCATCGAGTTGCGCATCGCCCAGATGACCTTCGAGCAGATCGGCAAGGCGCTCGAAGCCGCCTTCGCGCTGGTCTCGGTGGCGACGCTGAAGCTGGAGCGGACCGAGACGCGCATGGACTTCGCCATCATCGGCCGGCGCTCGAACAAGGCGGTGGCGGCGAAATTCCTGCTTCAGGCACTCAACCGGGGCGGCGAAATGTTCCTCATCATCCCGCAGGCGGTGCTCAACCCGATGCGCCAGAGCCTGTCCAAGGTCCTCACCGGCGAATCGACCAGCCGGGACCCACGCTGGGAGAAGCAGATCTCGACCGAGGTCCGCAAGACGGAGGTCACGCTGCGGGCGGTGCTGGAGGAGCGCACCCTGACGCTCGGCGAGATCGCCGACCTGAAGGTCGGCCAGGTCCTCACCTTGGACGCGACGCCGCGCAGCCGGGTGAAACTCCAAGGCAACGATCAGGCGCTCTTCTGGTGCCAGGTCGGCCAGGCGAACGGCGCCTACGTGCTGCGCGTCGAAGACCAGATCGATCAGGATAAGGAATTCATGGATGGCGTCCTCGCTCGTTGACGGCGTCCTGCTCGGCGCCCTCGTGCTCACCTGCCTGTGCGTCGTGCCGATGTACCTCAAGCTCAAGCGCCTCGACCGCGTCCAGGCCGAGTACGGGCGCGCCTTCGCGCAGACGAGCCAGGCCCTCACCCAGGCGGGCGAGGCTTTGCGCGGCTTCACCGGCGAGGGCCGGGAGATTCTGGAGGCGCTCTCGGCCAAGATCGACGAGGCCCGCCGCACCCTCGCCGACCTCGATGCCCGGCAGCGCCCCCCTCCCCTCAAGACCTTCGCCAAGACCGCCGCCAAGACCGCCGCCCGGCGCCCTGACGGACGCCGCGCCGCCCCCGACCCCACGCCCCCGCCGCGAGACCCGTTCCGATGAGCAAGAACCCGTTCGACGACGCCCCCGACCTGTCGGCGAGCCACGCCGAGGCCCTGTTCGGCACGGCCGCCACCATGGCGCCGCCCCGGGCGGAGGAGACGGTCGGCGCCGGCCGCAACCTCGACTCGGTGCTGCGCATCCCGGTCCTGATCCAGGTCGTCCTCGGCTCGGCCACGATGCCGGTCGCCAACCTGATGAAGCTCGGCCGCGGGGCCATCGTCCCCCTCGACCACCGGGTCGGCGAGCCCGTCGACATCATGGTCAACGGCCGGGTGATCGCCCGCGGCGAGGTCGTGGTGGTCGAGGAGGACAATTCCCGCTTCGGCGTCTCGCTGACCGAGATCGTCGGGCCCAGCAGCAACGAAGCCGCGTAAGGCGGAGAGGGCGGGATGACGGCGGCACCCCTGGCGGTTCGAGGCGGCGCGCCGCGCCGCCTGCGTGCGGTGGACGAGGTCGCGACGCTGCTGCTCGCCATGGGCAAGCCGGCGGCCGGCCGCCTCCTCAAGTACTTCGACGAGGACGAGATCAAGCTCATCACCCGGGCGGCGGTGAAGCTCGGCCCCGTCAGCGCCGACACCCTGGAAGGCCTCGTCGACGCGTTCGTGTCCGAATTCTCGCAGGGCGCGAACCTGCTCGGCACCGTGCAGGAGGTGGAGAAGCTCCTCAGCGGCCTGCTTCCCCCCGAGCAGATCGCCGACATCCTCGCCGAGGTGCGCGGCAACAACTCGAAGCGCTCGGTCTGGGAGCGGCTGTCGGGCGTGTCCGAGACCGTGCTGGCGAGCTACCTCGTCAAGGAGCACCCGCAGACGGCGGCCCTGATCCTGTCCAAGATCAAGCCGGCGGCCGCCGCCAAGGTGATGACCCACCTGCCCCAGCCGCTGCGCAACGGATTGATGCGGCGGATGCTCGCCTTCAAGCCGATCGTCGACGACACGCTGCGCTCGATCGAGAAGATCATCAACGACGACCTGATGGTGAACTTCGCGCGCAACGCCGGCGCCGACACCCACGCCAAGATCGCCGACATCATCAACAAGATGGAGCGCGAGCACATGGACGACGTGCTGTCGAGCCTGTCGGAGTCGCGGCCGAAATCCGCCGAGATCCTCAAGGGCCTGCTGTTCACCTTCGAGGACATCGTCAAGCTGGCGCCGCGGTCGCGGACCGCCCTGTTCGACGCGGTGCCGAACGACCGCCTCGTCCTCTCCCTCAAGGGCACGCCGGCCGATTTCCGCGACACGGTGCTCTCCTCGCTCTCGGCCCGCGTGCGCCGCATGATCGAGCACGAACTCAACGGCGGCGAGCCAGCGGCCCAGCGCGACGTCCTCGACGCCCGCCGCGCCATCACGGACCTCGCCCTCGACATGGCCGGGCGCGGCGAGATCGAGATCAACGGCGAGGGCGAGGATGACACCTTCATCCGCTGACGGCCGCACCGTTCGCCCGCCCCCTCCCCCGACCCGCGGCGCGGGAGCGTGACGCCGCATGGCCGACGAGACCGATCAGGAGAGCAAGACCGAGAGCCCGACCGAGCGCCGCGTCCGCGAGGCGATCGAGAAGGGCGACGTTCCGGTCTCTCGGGAGGCGTCGGTGCTCGCCTCGGTGATCGGCCTGCTGATCGCCCTGACCCTGTTCGTGCGCGGGCAGGCGGCCACGCTCGCCCGCGAGTTCGTGCCCCTGATCGATCAGCCCCGGGGCTTCACCCTGGAGAATGCGCGCGACGCCACGCTGCTGCTGCAGAGCGTCGCCATCGCCGCCGGCCGCTTCCTGCTGCCGGTCCTGGCCATCCTGGCGGTCTGCGGGCTCGCCGCCTCCATGCTGCAGAACCTGCCCCGCTTCGTCGGCGACCGCATCCAGCCGAAATGGTCGCGGGTCTCGCCCGCCTCCGGCTGGAGCCGCATCTTCGGCCGCTCGGGCCAGGTCGAGTTCCTGAAATCGCTCTTTAAGTTCCTCACGATCACTGTGGTCTCCCTGCTGCTGCTGCGCTCCGAGCGGCACAAAGTGCTGAACGCCATGACCGTCGATCCGAGCCAGGTACCGGAACTGATCCTGTCGATGGCGATCCGCCTCGTCTCGGCGGTCAGCATCGCCACGATCGTCCTCGTCGCCGCCGACCTGATCTGGGCCCGGCTGCGCTGGCAGCGCTCGCTGCGGATGTCCCGCCAGGAGACCAAGGACGAGCACAAGCAGATCGAGGGCGATCCGCTGGTCAAGGCCCGCCTGCGCTCGCTGGCGCAGGACCGCACCCGCAAGCGGATGCTGGCGGCGGTGCCGCGCGCGACCGTGGTGATCGCCAACCCGACCCACTTCGCGGTGGCCCTGCGCTACGAGCGCGACGAGAACCCCGCCCCGCTGGTCGTTGCCAAGGGGCAGGACCTGATCGCCCTCAAGATCCGCGAGATCGCCGAGGCCAACGGCATCCCGGTGATCGAAGACAAGCCTCTGGCAAGATCGCTCTATGATAGTGTGCAAGTGGATCAGTTGATCCCGGCTGAGTTTTACCGCGCTGTGGCTCAGATCCTGTTCTATGTGTTCGCGAGGTCGCGATGATGGCCCAAGCCTCTGACATGCCTGCCGGGATGCCGGCCGCGGCCAGCCTGCTCCAGGCGGCGGAGTGCATCTTCGCGCACGAGATCCGCGACTTCATCGCCGAGTTCTGCCTGCTCGACGGCGGCGTGCTGATCGGCTGGGTGCGCGACGACCGCCACGGCAACATCGCCGACCTCGTCGCCTCCTCGGCCGAGCCGTTCTTCAAGGAATCCACCCTCACCTACGCCGACGCGGCCGACGTGAGCTTCTCCTGGGGCCGCTCGCCCACCGTCGTCCTCGACATGGAGTTCGGCAGCGAGGCGATGACGGTCTTCTTCAAGCTCGTCCTCGACGGCACCTACGTGGGCGTGGCGATCGACCGGATCCTGGCCGGCCCGGGCCTCGGCCTCGACCTGGAGCGCTTCGCCGAGGTGCTGACCCGGGCGCGGCTCGCGCCCGCCTGAGCCCAGGGGCGATGCCCCTGTGGCAGCTTTGCCCCGTTGTTGCATCGCTGCCATTGACCGAATCACCCACCCCGGACATGATCGTTCAAGAAGGGTTTGCAGCCTCCTTCGACCGACCATTTCCCCGCCGGAGAAGTTCTCGCCGTGGCCGCCCCAAGGGGGCCGGGCCCGCGTGCCGAGCTGCCGCCGGGACATGGACGGAGGATGACTGCCGAAAACGATGCACCGGGTCCCCGATCCATGTACATTTTCGTCGATGACCGGCCGACGGTGACGAGCGGCTACGCGGCGAGTTTCGAGCGGGAGGGCGTTTCGTCCCTCGGGCTGATGGGCGAGGAGTTCAAGAACTGGTTCAGCGCCGCCTCGGCCTGCGACCTCGACGCCATCCAGGGCTTCCTGCTCGGGGATTTCGCCGACCGCATGGCCTGCGCGAGCCTGATCCGGCGGCAGTCCCGCGCGCCGATCATCGCGCTGAGCGACGTGAGGACCCTCGAGACGACCCTGCAGCTCTTCACCGCGGGCATCGACGACGTGCTCGGCAAGCCGGTGCACGTCCGGGAGATCCTGGCCCGCTCCGAGGCGATCTGGCGCCGGGTCAACGGCGAGACGCAGCCGGCCGGCGAGCAGGGCGAGCGCCTGAAGGTGCATTTCGACGGGCGCGACCCTGAGGTCGACGGCGAGACCCTGCCCCTGCCCCGGCGCGAGCGCAGCATCCTCGAGTACCTCGTCCGCAACCGCGGCCGCCGCCTGACGAAGGCGCAGATCTTCAACGCGATCTACGGCGTCTACAGCAACGAGGTCGAGGAGAGCGTGGTCGAGGGCCACGTCAGCAAGCTGCGCAAGAAGCTCCGGGAGCGGCTCGGCTACGACCCGATCGAGGCCAAGCGCTACATCGGCTACACGTTCGTCGGCTGAGCGCGGCCCCGCGCGAAGGGGTCTCGCCTGATCGGTTCAGCGCCGCGATCCGGCAAGGCCGACATCGGCTGCCCGGGCTCTGGCCGCGCGGGTCCGGCCTGGGGAGGGGAGCCTGGGGACCCCGGATGGGTGATGACGGCATCGGCGGGTTTTCATGCCGGCCCGATCACCGGGAAGCCGCGCGACGCCGATCCCGCGCCGATCCGACCGGAAGCCCCGGAAGTCGAGGTGACCGCCAAGCTCCGTCCGATTCTGCGCGGATCAGGCGGAAACCCCATCACGCGCCGTGCGGTCCGCGTGCTTGGCGCCCGCGGTGATCCGGGACCAGCTTGACCCAAGCGGATCCCGGATCACGCGCCTGCGCGGCGCCTGAGCGCGGCGCCTGAGCGCGGCGCCTGAGCGCGGCGCCTGAGCGCGGCGCCTGAGCGCGGCGCCTGGGCGAAGCCGACATCCGCATGGCCGAAATGGGAGATGGCGAAGCCATCAACCGGATGGCGTATGACGGACCGCGTCCGCCAGCACCCCGGTCCCGGTCCTCCGGGCTCGCCGCGCGTGAGGGGAGCGCGCCGCTCGCGGGCGCGCCGGGCGGGCCCTACTGGCAGAAGGCCCGCGCCTGAGGCGTCCAGGTGCCGAAGCCGGTCGCCACCATGTTGGTGATGACTTGGCAGACATACTGCTTCTGGGCGGGGTTGTTGTTCGGGCCGGCGTGATAGCGCGCCACCGCGAGCGTCCAGGTGCCCTCGCGGGCCTTCAGCTCCTTGAGGAACCGCGTCGCGTATTCGACATTCGCTTTCGGATCCAGCATCGCCTCGACGGAGCCGAACTTGGCCCCGTGGAAGTGATGGTTGATCTGCATGCAGCCGAGATCGATCAGCCGGGCGCCGCGGCGCCGGGCCTCGTCGAACTTGGCGCGCACGTCCGCGACGCTGCTGCCGAAATACGGCTTCCCCTCGATGTTCATGGCGAAGGGCTGCAGCGAGCCGCGCTTGCCGCTCTCGGTGAGCCCCACCGCGTAGAGCATGCCGAGCGGCACGCCGTGCCGCGTCGCCGCCTGCGCCATCTCGCGCTCGCAGACATTGGCGGCGACCGGCCCGGCGCTAGAGATAAACGCCGCTGCGGCCAGAATTGGACTGCGAACCCGTCTCATCCTGCGTGTTCCCTCGCGCTCCGGCGCGCTGGTCGGCACCCGCCTCCTGGCGGCGGGCCGGGTGGTCGGACCCGTCGGCGAAGGAAGGCTGTCCGCCGCCCGGCGCGCCGAACCCTCCGCTCCCTGCCGGGGACGCGAAGCCCTGCGGGCCGCTGCCCCGGGAATCCGCCGCCTGGATGCCGATGCTGTCGGGCCGGTATCCGGCCTCCCGCAGCAGTCCGGCGAGGAGGTCCGCATCCTTGCGCAGCATCTCCGCCGTCTCGGCACGGCTGGTCTTGAGACTCATGTCGAGCTGCCCGTCGCGCAGGCGCATCGTCACCGTGACCGAGCCGAGATCGGCCGGTCTCAGCTGGAGCGTCAGGATGCGCAGCGGTCCGGCCGCCATCGCGGTGCTCGGTCCGCCCTGCGCGTCGAGAGAGGCCACGAGGTGCGGCAGCGTGGCGGAGGGCAGGGCGCCCGAGGGCGGCGCGCCCGGAGGAGGTGCGGATGACGGCCTCGCGGCCGCACCGGCCGCATTCACCGGCAGGGCGAGCGCCCCCGGATCGCCCGCGTCGCCCGGGCGCGGCGCCTCGGCCGGGAACCCGGCAGCCGTCATTCCCGCGACAGGTTCGGCGGCCACCGTCGGCGTCCCGGCATGCGCGCGGATCGGCGCACGGGCCTCCTGGCGCCCGCCCTCGGCGGCCGCCGGCGCGACAGGACCGGCCTTGGCCGGCCCCGGCGCGTCCGTGCCGCCGAACCCGTCCCCTGCCCGATCGCCGACGGCCCGGTTCTCGCCCGCGGCGCCGGAGTCGCGGCCGGCCCGACCGCCGGGCCCGAGGGGCCGCGGCGCGATCCCCGCGCGGGCCGACGGGCCCGCCACCGGCTGCGACGCGGCGGGCGCGGAAGCTGCCGGCCGCGCGCCCGCGTCGCCCGCCGGAGCCGACGCGAGGGCGGCCTGCGGCGACGAGGAGGATCCCGCCGCCTGCCTGCTCGCGGGCAGCTCGGGGACCGGCGCCGCGGAGGCCAGGAGGGCGGCCGAGCCGGCCGCATCCGGCCGGGGCGCCGTCGCGGGCGCTGCCGCATCGCGGGCGGGTGCGGAGGAATCCTGGACCCGGTTCGGCCACCCGGTCGTCGCGGTGGCGCTCGGCGTGGCGAGGGCCCTCGCCGGCCCCCCTGCGGCCCAGGTCGGGTCGGTCGAAGGCGCGTCCGCGCGCTGCGGGCGCGACGGCCCGCTCGCCGCCCCGGTCGGACCGGAGGGCCGCGGGGCGCCCACGCCGGCGCGTCCGCCCGCGGCACCGGACGCAGCGAGGGCGTCGGGCCGGAGCAGGCGCGGCGCGGCCTCCCCGGCCGGAGGCGGCTCGGCCTCCTGGGTGAGGGCGGCGAGCGCCGCGACGGGATCCCCGCCGGCCTCGGGCCCGGCCGCCAGCAGCTGCGGCATGACCGGGTTGAAGTGGGTTTCCTGCGCCAGGACCGTCGCAGGCGGCAGGACGGTCGCGACCGGCGCCGGCCCGGTGCCGGGCGCGAGCAGCGCCGGAGGCTGAGCGGGGACCGCCGGCGCAGCCGTCTGATCCGCGGCGGCGACCGAGGCGGACGCGCCGAACGCGCCGAGCTGGGCCGCGAGGGCGGCCACGGCTTCCTGCGCGAGCGCGGCGGTGAGGGCATTCGCGACATCCGGCCGCTCCGGCGCCGTCGCGGGTGCGGGGCCCGGGGCCTCGGTCGAGGCGGCGCCGTCCCCCTCGCCGGCCGCCAGCGCGCTGAGGCGCTGCAGGAGCGCGGCGGCCCGTTCCTGCTTCGGCGGCGCCGGCGCGATGAGGGCGGCCGGGCCCCGGGCCGGCGCGTCGCGGCGCTCGTCCAGGGCATCGAGCACCGTGTCGAAGCTGTCCTGGCCGGAGGGGGCCCGGCCATCCCCGTCCGAGGATCCCCGGCCGGACGTCGCGTCGACGGCGATCCGGATCAGGCCGTGGAGGCTGTCGAGGGCGTTCATGGGCGCGTCCTCCGCATCATGTCGTCGATCTGTTCGATCGCCTCCTGGGCGCGGGCGATCGTCTTGGCCTGGGGGACGGGCCGCTTGCCGTCGGCGGCCTCCTCGGGAGGAGTCGCGGGAGCGGGCGGCAGGTCGCGGCGGATCTGCGCCGCCGTCGACAGGGCGGCGTCGAGCAGACCGGCATCCGCGCTCGGCAGGGCCGCGCGGTCCAGGCTGCGCAGCACCGCGTAGGCGCCGTCGAACCCGTCCGGCGTGGCGATCGCGGCCGCCGCCCGGTAGAGCCGGGCCTGGGCCGCCCTCACGCTGCCGGCCTCGACCAGGGCCGCCGCGCGGTTGGCGGCGAAGACCGCGGCCCGCATCTCCCCCTGCTCCACCGCCGCCCGGGCGACGAGCAGGTAGAGGTCGCCCCGCCCCTCGGGCTCGATCTCGGCCAGCATCGCTTCCAGGCGCCCGATCCGGACCGGGTCGTCGCCGTATTTGAGGCGGGTGAGCGCCGCGGCGAAGCGCTGGCGGAAATTGCCCGCGTAGACCGAGTGCCGGAAGCGCCGCAGGTACTGGATCGAGAGCGCCTCGAAGCGCGGGATGTTGCCCGCCTGGGCGAGGACGAACACCTCGCGGCGCAGCGCCCCCTCCTCCACCAGCGTGCCCGGGGCGAGCAGCCGGGCGAGATCGAGGAGCCGGAGGGCCTGATCGGGATTCTCGCGCACCACCAGGGCGGATTGCGCGAGGGCGACCTGGCCGCCGAGGCTGGCCGGAAGGGTCTGCGCGTCGAGCTTGGTGAGCACCGTGCGGGCGTCCCTCTCGCGCCCCTCCAGGAAGGCGAGGGCTCCCTGCAGGAGCGGCGCCTCGGAATCCGGCAGGCTGCCGGCCTCGATCACGCGCCGGAGCACGCCCGGCCCGCCGCCGGCGAGCGCGAAGGTCACGGCGGCCTGCACGTTGGCGGGCTTGCCCCAGGTCTCCGGTTCGAGCCCGATCAGGCGCTGCTCGATATGCGCGATGAGCTGGCGCTGGGCGAGGTGGGCCTGGGTGCCGCCGCGGGCGATGCGGTCCTGAAGGAGCTGCAGCGTGCGCACGAGCTCGACCGACAGGCTGCGCGGCGCGACCGGCAGCGGCGCGACGACCGCCGCGGCGGCGGAACCGCCGTGCCCGCCACCGCCGCCCGCCGCCGGAGGGCTCGCCGCGTGGCCGGAACCGGCCGCGCCCTCGGCCTTGCCGTCGCCGTGGCCGCCCGCCCCGCCCCCCCCTCGCCCGCGCGGCGCCGGCGAGGACCAGGCCGCAGAGCAGGGCCAGCGCGACGGGCCGCCCGAGGGCGCGCGGGACCCTCTGGCCCGTCACTCGGGCTTCTCCCGCAGCAGGATCTCGATGCGCCGGTTCTCGGCGGCCATCGGATCGGAGGGATTGCGCGGCTGCCGGTCGGCGTGGCCCTCGATCCGGACGATGCGGCGCTCCGCGACGCCGCCGCGGATCAGCATGTAGGCCGCCATCTGCGCCCGGGCGCTCGACAGGCGCCAGTTGTCGTAGCTCTCCGACTTGAACGGGCGCGCATCCGTGTGGCCGCGCAGGACGATCTGGCCCGGCCGGCTGCTCAGCACCTTGGCGATGCGCTCCAGGGCCTTGACCACCTTCGCCTGCGGCTCGGCCGAACCGACGTTGAACATGCTGAAATTGAGCTCGTCCGTGATGCTGATGAGCGTGCCTTCGCCGGTGCGGCGCACCTCGACCTTCGGGGCCGGTGCTCCGGTCGCGAGGGGCTGGACCGCCTTCAGGACCTCCGCCTTGAGCTCGGCCAGGGCGGCGTTCTCGCCCGGCTCCGCGGCCTTGGCGTCGACCGGCGCGACGGCCGCGGGCTTGACCTCCGCGGGCTTGGCCTCCGCGGGCTTGGCCTCCGCAGGCTTGGCCTCCGCAGGCTTGGCCTCGGCGGGTTTGGCCTCGGCGGGTTTGGCCTCGGCGGGTTTGGCCTCGGTCCGCTCCGGCTTCGCGCCCGGCGGCTTGAGCAGGTCGGCGATCTCCTTCGGCACCAGGTCCAGCCCCGTCCGACCCTCGCGCGCCGCATTCGGCAGCGCCGCCCTGGCATCGACGCGGCTGGGGGTCTTCGCCACGGTGTTGATCGGGCCGGGCGTCTCGCTGCGCGCCTGCGGCAGCGGGGCGACCTGCCAGTAGAGCGGGTCGAAGGGGTCGCGGGCCGCCTCGCCGCCGGTCACGCCCGGCTTGCCCTCCTGGACGGTGACCGCGTCGGCCGAGGAGGCGTCGCCGGGCCGCTCCGCATCGGCCTCGGCGGCGAGCTTCGCCAGGACCGCGTAGGGATCCTGGAACAGGGCCGCCTCCTTGGCGCGGCTGGCGGAGCCGCTCGTCGAGGAATCCTTGCCCTTGCCCTCGCCGCCCTTGCTCTCGCCGGTCTTGCCGGGCTCGCCGCTGTCGCTCGGCGCGTTGGTCGGATCGCGCAGCCCCTTCTTCTCGGGGGACATCTCGGCGAGGCGGATCGGGTTGAAGTAGTCGGCGATCGCGCTCTTCGTCTCCTTGCTGGTCGAGTTGACCAGCCACAGCACCAGGAAGAGCGACATCATGGCGGTCATGAAGTCGGCGAGCGCGATCTTCCAGGCGGCGCTGTGATGGCCGTCCTCGTCGTCGCCGCGGCGACGGACGATGATGATCTCGTGGGCCTCGTCCGCCATCTCAGGCCTCCGTCACCGCCGCCGAGAGCAGGCCGGTCCAGGCGGCGAGCTGCGACTCGATCACCGCGTCCTCCGCCGTCACGGTCACGTCCGCCCCCTGCGCGGGCGCGAAGGCGATCCCCTGCGCCTGCGGGCCGAGCGCCGCCGCGAGCGCGTCGAGCAGGTCCTGCGGGCCGCTCACCCGGACGGCCGGCTTGGCGGCATCCGCGAGGAGCCGCGCGATCGCGTCGCGCAACTCGGCGACGGCGCGGGCGCGCACCGCCTCGCCGAGAACCGGCAGGAGCAGGTGGGCCAGGCGCGCGGCCAGCCGGGCCTCGATCTCGCCCGTCGCCCGGATCAGCGCCGCCGCGAGGACCTGGCCCTCCTCCTCGGCCCAGGCCCGGCGGGATTCGCGCATCTGCGCGTCGGCGACGGCCTGGGATTCGGCGAGGGCGGCGTCCAGGGCGGCGGCGGTCTCGGCCGCCGCCTGGGCCCGGCCGAGCCTCCGGCCGCGCTCCTCGGCCTCCCGCAGCAGGGCCTCGCGGTCCTCCGCCGGGGGCGGGGGCGGGGGCGGCTCCGCCGAGCGGCGCGCGGAGCGCAGCAGGACGGCGAGGGGCTCGGCCTCGGCGGCGGCGGAGGTCTCCGCCGAGAAATCGGGCAGGTAGCGGGCGAAGATCGCGGTCATCAGGCCGGCTCCTCACGCATCAGCCAGCGCTTGAGGATGTTGGCGGCCTGCTCCTCGTCGAACTCGATCATCTGCTCCAGCTTCTTCTGCGGCGAGGAGTTCATGCGGTTGGTGAGATCGTCGATCAGGCTCGCCATGACGGGCGGGCCGAGCTGCGCGGGCCCCGGCGTGCCGCCCGCGGCCGCGAGGGCCGCCGCCTCCGGCGAGCCTTCGAGCAGGCCCGCGGCGGCACTCCCGGCCTCGGCGCCCGGCAGCGCCGGCACCGCGCCTGCCGCGCCCTCGGCCGCGAGGGCCGCGATCTCCTGCTCGGCCGCCGGGACTTCCAGGATGGCCCGGAGGGCCGGGCGCAGGCCGAACCAGATCAGCAGGGAGGCGACGACCAGGATGGTGGCGGCGTTGATCAGCGTCGCCGACTGGCGCATCAGCACCTCGGTCAGGCTGAGCGGCGGCACCGGCTCGAGGGGCGCCCCGTCGTTGACGAAGCCCACCGCCGCGACCTTGACGTGGTCGCCGCGCTCCTTGCTGAAGCCGGCCGCCGAGGCGACGAGCTGCTCGATCTCGCCGATCTGCTGGTCGATCGCGGCGGGCGGCGCGTTGGGGCCGGCGAGCGAGGACAGGCGAGACTTGTTCACCAGCACCGCCACCGAGATCTGCTTGATCCCGTAGCCGTCGCTCACCGTCTGGATGGTCTTCGAGGAGATCTCGTAATTGGTGAGGTCCTCGCGCTTCTGGGTCTCGGTGCTCGACGTGTCGTTCCCGTCCGAGCGCGTGCGCTGGTCGGGCAGGTTCTGCTGGGCCGTGGTCGGCCGCTGCGAGGAGCGGTTCTGCGAGTTCTCGGTCTCCCGCGTCGCCTTGACGGAGCGCTCGACCCGCTGGTCGGGGTTGAAGATCGTCTCGTTGGTGCTCGTCTTGTCGGTGTTGAGCCGGGCCGCGACGCTGACCTCGAAATTGCCGACGCCCAGATAGGGCGTCAGGGTGCGGCGGATGTTGTCCTGGATCTCGCGGTTCACGAGCTTCTCCAGGTTCGCCATCTTGCCGGTCGGGGCGTTGCCGACGTCGTCGCCGGAGAGGAGCAGCGTCCCGTCGGTGCCGATCACGGTGACGCGCTCGGGCTTCATGCCCGGGATCGCCGAGGCGACGAGGTGGCGGATCGCCTGGGCGCCGCTGCCGTCGTCGGCCGGCTCGGTGCGCACCACCACCGAGGCGGAGGGCGGCTGCTGCTCGCGCCGGAACGAGCCGCGATCCGGCAGCACGATGTGGACCCGCGCCGCCTTCACGCCCTTCATGGTCTGGATGGTGCGGGCGATCTCGCCCTCCAGGGCGCGCACCCGCGTCACCTCCTGCATGAAGGAGGTGAGGCCGAGGGAGCCGAGGTCGTTGAACAGCTCGTAGCCGGATTTCGAGCTCTGCGGCAGGCCCTTCTCGGCGAGCAGCATGCGCGCCTGGGCGGTGTGCCCGTAGGGGACCAGCACGGCGGTGCCGTCGGTGCTGACGTCGAAGGGGATGTTGGCGTCCTTCAGCACCGAGCCGATGCGGCCGACATCGTCGCGGCTCAATCCCCCGTAGAGGGTCTCCTGGGCGGGGCGGCTGAGGTAATAGGCGCCGAGCCCGACCGCGAGGAACACCGTCAGCCCGATGATGCCGAGCGCCGCGAGGCGCCGGGCGCCGAGCTCGATGATGTTGTTCCAGAGCCTCTCGGCCTGTTCGCGACCTGACATCGATGAACCGCCCTCGGGGTGAGACGATGGGAGCCTGATCGCGCCCCATGTTGGGGGTCAGCCTTGTGCGGAGGTTGCGCGGATCCCCCGGCGGCAGAGGGCGGCCGGCGGGTGCGCCCCGCCGGGGCTTGCCACGGCCCTGCGGGGCTTGCCACGACGCCCTGCGGGGCTTGCCGCTGGGCTTGCCGCGGGGCCCTGCGGGGCTTGCCGCGGGCCTGCGGGGCCCGCCGCGCGGGTGCGCGCTCGGGCCTCGCGTGACGCGCGCGCGCCCTCGTGCTATGGCGCCGCCCCGAACACCCTCCCTCCCCCGATCAGGCCTGCTCGCGCTCCTCCCGCCGCGGGGCGGGCGAGCGATGCATCCCCTGATGAGTGCTGCCCCCAAGATCTCCTTCGTGTCGCTCGGCTGCCCGAAGGCCCTCGTCGATTCCGAGCGGATCCTCACGCACCTGCGCGCGGAGGGGTACGAACTCGCCCGCAAGCACGACGGCGCCGACGTCGTCATCGTCAACACCTGCGGCTTCCTCGATTCCGCCAAGGCGGAATCCCTGCAGGCGATCGGCGAGGCGATGGCCGAGAACGGCCGGGTGATCGTCACCGGCTGCATGGGGGCGCAGCCCGAGGAGATCCGCGAGCGCTACCCGAACCTGCTCGCGGTCACCGGCCCGCAGGCCTACGAATCCGTGGTCGCGGCCGTGCACGAGGCGGTGCCGCCCGCGCACGATCCCTACCTCGACCTCGTGCCGCCCCAGGGCGTGAAGCTGACGCCGCGCCACTACGCCTACCTGAAGATTTCCGAGGGCTGCAACAACCGCTGCACGTTCTGCATCATCCCGTCCCTGCGCGGCGACCTCGTCAGCCGCCCGGCCGGCGACGTGCTGCGCGAGGCCGAGAAGCTGGTGAAGGCGGGCGTCAAGGAACTCCTCGTCATCTCCCAGGACACCAGCGCCTACGGGGTCGACCTGCGCTACGCGGCGAGCCCCTGGCGCGACGGCGAGGTGCGGGCGCGCTTCGTCGACCTCGCCCGGGCCCTCGGCGAGCTCGGCGTCTGGGTGCGCCTGCACTACGTCTATCCCTACCCGCACGTGGACGAGGTCATCCCGCTCATGGCGGAGGGCAAGGTGCTGCCCTACCTCGACATGCCGCTCCAGCACGCGAGCCCCTCGGTGCTGCGGCGCATGCGCCGCCCCGCCAACCAGGAGAAGATGCTGGAGCGCATCCGCGGCTGGCGCTCGGTCTGCCCCGACCTCGCCATCCGCTCGACCTTCATCGTCGGCTTCCCGGGCGAGACCGAGGCCGAGTTCGAGGAGCTGCTGTCCTGGCTCGCCGAGGCGAAGCTGGAGCGGGTCGGCTGCTTCCCCTACGAGCCGGTCCGGGGCGCCGCCGCGAACGAGGTCGCGCCCCCGGTCCCCGACGAGGTCAAGGCGGAGCGCTACCGCCGCTTCATGGAGGCCCAGGCCGCCGTGTCGCTGCGGCTGCAGAGGGCCAAGGTCGGCAAGCGCCTGCCGGTGATCATCGACGAGGCCGGGCCGACCGTCGCCAGGGGCCGCTCCAAATCCGACGCGCCGGAGATCGACGGCAGCGTCCACGTCGCCTCCCGGCGCCCGGTGCGGGCGGGCGACATCGTCACGGTGAAGATCGAGCGCGCCGACACCTACGACCTGCACGGGATCGCGGTCTGAGCCGCGAGAACCGCGGCGGCTCAGCCGCCGATCGCCGCGAGGGACACCCGCGCGACACCCGCGCGCGCCATCGCCTCCCAGGCGCGCGCGAGCGAGCCCGCCTGATCGATCCCCCGGCAGGCCTCCTCGACGACCACGGCCTCGAACCCGGCCGCCCGCGCGTCGAGGGCGCTCCAGCCGACGCAGAAATCCGTGGCGAGCCCGCACAGCACGACCCGCGCGAGGCCGCGCTCGCGCAGGTAGCCCGCGAGCCCGGTCGTCGTGCGCCGGTCCGCCTCAAGGAAGGCCGAGTAGCTGTCGATGCCGGGCCGGTAGCCCTTGCGGATCACCAGTTCGGCCCCGGCGAGATCGAGCCCGTCCGCCAGCGCCGCGCCGGGCGTGCCCATGACGCAATGGTCCGGCCACAGCACCTGCGGGCCGTAGGCGAGGTCCAGGCTCTCGAAGGGCGCGCGGCCCGGGTGGCTCGACGCGAAGGAGGCGTGGCCGGGCGGGTGCCAGTCCTGGGTGAGGACGACGTGCCGGAAACGCCGTCCGAGGTCGTTGATCGGCCCGAGCACCGCGTCCCCGTCCGGCACCGCGAGGGCGCCGCCGGGGAGGAAGTCGCGCTGGACGTCCACCACCAGGAGGACGTCGGTCTCGGCCGGAACGATCACGGGATCAGCACGGTGGCGCCGGTGGTCTGGCGGCCGGCGAGGTCGCGGTGGACCTGCGCGGCCTCGGCCAGCGGCACCCGGCTGTGGACCGGGATCCTCACCGCGCCGCTCCCGACGACCCCGAACAGGTCATCCGCCATCGCCTCCAGGCTCGCCCGCTCGGCCACGTGCGTGAACAGCGTCGGCCGGGTGGCGTAGAGCGAGCCCTTGGGCCCGAGCAGCCCGATGTTGAAATTCTCGATCACGCCCGAGGCGTTGCCGAAGCTCACGAACATGCCGAAGGGCCGCAGGCAGTCGAGGGAGGCCGGGTAGGTCGCCTGGCCGACGCCGTCGTAGACCACCGCGCAGCCCTTGCCGCCGGTGATCTCCTTGACCCGGGCCGCGAAATCCTCGTCGCGGTAGAGGATGACGTGGTCGCAGCCGTGCTGCTTGGCGAGTTCCGCCTTGTCCCGGGAGCCCACCGTGCCGATCACCGTCGCGCCGAGATGCTTGGCCCATTGCGTGGCGATGAGGCCGACGCCGCCCGCCGCGGCGTGGAACAGGATCGTGTCGCCGGGCTGCACCCGATAGGTCTTGCGCAGCAGGTACTGGGCGGTGAGCCCCTTGAGCATCATGGCGGCGGCCGTGGCGTCGTCGATGCCGTCCGGCACCTTGACGGCCATCCGGGCCTCGATCACCGCCTCCTGCGCGTAGGTCTGCGCGGCCGAGCCGTAGGCGACCCGGTCGCCGACCGCGAGGCCGGCGACGCCCTCGCCCACCGCCACCACCTCGCCGGTCCCCTCGTTGCCGGGGGTGAAGGGCAGCTGCGGCGCCTTGTAGAGGCCGGAGCGGAAGTAGATGTCGATGAAGTTGACGCCCACCGCCCGCTGCCGCACGCGGATCTGGCCCGGGCCGGGCGCCGGGAGGTCGACCTCCTCGTAGCGCATCACCTCGGGGCCGCCATATTCGTGCACCCGGATCGCCTTCGGCATCGGATCCTCCCGCCCTCGTCTCTCGAGCCGGGCGGATCATAGGTGCCGCGACGGTTTCGGCAATGG
Source organism: Methylobacterium sp. CB376 (assembly GCF_029714205.1). NCBI lineage: Bacteria > Pseudomonadati > Pseudomonadota > Alphaproteobacteria > Hyphomicrobiales > Methylobacteriaceae > Methylobacterium > Methylobacterium sp. CB376. The sequence continues at coordinate 3,601,822 of NZ_CP121648.1, forward strand.
CGCCGGGCGCGGACCGCCCCCATCTTGCCCGCAAGTCATCCTGGGGAGTGTCGGCGTGGGCGAGGCAGAGAATCCCGACTTCGAGGTCGCCGTGGTGGGGGCGGGCGCGGCCGGCCTGGCCGCGGCCCTCGCCCTGTCCCGCGACGGGCTGCGCACCGCCCTCCTCGGCCGGCACGCCCCGGTGGCGGACGGGCGCACCGTCGCGCTGCTCGACGGGTCGGTGCGCTTCCTCGGGGCGCTGGGAGCCTGGGAGGCGATCGCGCCCTCCGCCGCCGCCCTGGCCGAACTGCACCTCATCGACGACACAGGCAGCCTGTTCCGACCGCCGCCGGCCCGCTTCGTCGCGGCGGAGATCGGCCTCGGCGCCTTCGGCTGGAACGTCGAGAGCGCGCGCCTGGTCGAGGCCCTGCGCGCCTGCGCCCGCGCGGCGCCGGGCCTGACCCTGATCGAGGAGGACGTGGCCGGCGCCGCGCCGGCAGGCGGGGCCGCGACCGTCACGCTCGAAGGGGGGGCGCAGGTGCGGGCCCGGCTCGTCGTCGCCGCGGACGGCGCCCGCTCGCCCCTGCGCGAGGCGGCCGGGATCCCGGTGCGGCGCTGGGACTACCCGCAGGCGGCGCTCACCACCATCCTGTCCCACGCCCGCGACCACCGCGAGATCTCGACCGAGTTCCACACCCGGCAGGGGCCCTTCACCCTGGTGCCGCTCCCGGGCGGGCGCCGGTCGAGCCTGGTCTGGGTGACGGCGGCCGAGAAGGCGGAGCGGCTGCGCGGCCTCGACGACGCGGCCCTCGCCGCCGCCGTGGAGCGGCGGGCCCAGGCCCTGCTCGGCCGCATGGCGATCGACGGGCCGCGCGGGGTCGTGCCGATGCGGGGCCTCCTCGCGACGCGCCCGGTCGCGCCCCGCCTCGCCCTGGTCGGCGAGGCCGCCCACGTCTTCCCGCCGATCGGCGCGCAGGGCCTGAATCTCGGGCTGCGCGACGCCGCGGCCCTGCGCGACCTGCTGGTCGAGGCGCGGCAGGGCGGCGCGGATCCCGGCGGCGAGGCGCTGCTCGGGCGCTTCGCCCGCGGCCGGGCGCTCGATGCCCGCCTGCGCAGCGGCGCCGTCGACGCCCTCAACCGCAGCCTGCTCTCGGGCCTGCTCCCGGCCGACCTCCTGCGCGGCGCCGGACTCCTCGCCCTCTCGACCATCGCCCCCCTGCGCCGCGCGGTGATGCGCGAGGGCATCCTGCCCCGCTTCGGCACGCCCCGGCTGATGCGGGCCTGACGCCGCCCCCTCCGCTCCTTGCCCCCCGCTCCTTGCCGCCGCGCCTTGCCGCTCGCTCCATGCCCCGCCGCGAGCGCCCTGCGCGGCCGGGCCGGGCGCCCGCCAGGACGGCCCGGCCGGCACGGGTGAGCCGGCAAAAAATCCCGCGCCGAAAGTCTAGGACGGAGCGATGAAACCCCTGTCGTTGAGAATCGATTGATAGATCCGGCGCAGACTGGTTTCCAGTAATGCCCGCTTGGCACGGGTTCCGCAGGGCAAGCGGACGTCACGGGAGTCGAACGTCATGATGTGGGACGGCCTGGGTCTCTTTTCGGCAGGGCCGACCCGTCGCCTCGCGGATGCGGGCGGCGGGGGCGGGGGCGCGAGCCTCTCGGACGAGCCGCCCCGGCCCGGGCCCCGCCCCCGCCGCCCCAAGCTCGGCCTCGCCCTCGGAGGCGGCGCCGCCCGGGGCTGGTCGCATATCGGCGTGATCGAAGCTCTGGAGGAAGCGGGATTCGGGATCGACGTGGTGGCGGGCTGCTCGATCGGCGCCGCCGTCGGGGCCTGCTACGCGGGCGGCAAGCTCGCCGCCCTCAAGGAGTTCGCCCTCTCGCTGACGAAGCGCCGGGTGATGGGCCTGCTCGACTTCCACCTGAGCGGCTCCGGCCTCATCGCGGGCGAGCGGCTGCGCCAGTTGCTGGAGCGCGACCTCGGCGGGCAATGCATCGAGGCCCTGCCCGTCACCTTCGCGACCGTCGCGACCGAACTCGGCAGCGGCCACGAGATCTGGCTCACCCGCGGCGGCGTCGTCGAGGCGGTGCGCGCCTCCTACGCGCTCCCGGGCATCTTCGACCCGGTCAAGGTCGGCGGCCGCTGGCTGATGGACGGGGCGCTCGTGAACCCGGTGCCGGTGACGGTGGCCCGCGCCCTGGGCGCGGACGTCGTCCTGTGCGTGAACCTCAACGGCGACATCCGCATCCGCGGGACCGTGATCCAGGCGCATGGCGGCGACGCGAGCGTGGTCGAGGCGGCCGCGAACGAGGCTGTGGAGACCCTGACCGAGGCGCCGCGCCGCTGGCCGCGGCTGCGCGCCCAGCGCGCGCCCAAGCCCCGGCTCGACCCCGGCATGCCGGGGGGCATCGCCAGCGTGATGGTGGACGCCTTCAACATCACGCAGGACCGGATTTCGCGCTCGCGCCTCGCGGGCGACCCGCCCGACGTGATGATCAACCCGAAGCTCGCCCAGATGGGCCTGTTCGAGTTCCACCGGGCCGAGGAGTGCATCGAGCTCGGGCGTCAGGCCGCCCGCAAGATGCTCCCGGAGATCCGCGAAGTCGTGGCCGCCGCGGCCCTTCCGGGCTGACGGCCGCCCGCCGCGGCCCTCCCGGGCCGCCCGCCGGACGCGCTTCCGGCGCGGCGGCCGGCGCGGCGCGGGCGTCAGGCGGTGGCGATGTATTCCCGCAGGGCCTGCTGCTCGGCCTCGACCAGGGCGATGCGGTGCTTCACGACGTCGCCGATCGAGACGAGGCCGACGAGGCGGTCCTCCTCCACGACCGGAACGTGGCGGAAGCGCCCGTCCGTCATCAGCTCCATGACCTCCTCGATGGCGGTGCCGCGGGTGCAGGTGACGACGCGCCCGGTCATGTGGCGCGAGATGGAGTGATCGAGCGCCTCCGCGCCGTGGCGGGCGACCGCCCGGATGATGTCGCGCTCCGAGATGATGCCCAGCACCGAGAGGCCGGCATCGCTCACCACGAGGGCGCCGATGCCCTTCTCGGCGAGCAGGGTCGCCGCCTCGGAGAGCGTGCGGTGGGGCTGCACCGTCACCACGGTGCGCCCCTTCTGGGACAGGATACGCGCAACGGTCATCGCTTCCTCCTCGTCCGGATCCGGCCTTCCCTCGCCGCCTCGCCGGGCGGCCGGGCCGGATTGTCGTTCCACCCCGAGTGTGTGGTCAGCCGCGTCACCTTGCAACCTCGACTTCCCGACAGGCCGCGCTCCTCCGCAGCGTTCAGCGGCGCCGGGGCTCCAGCAGCGGCAGCAGGACGAAGCCGGCCAGGAACCCGCCGAGATGCGCGTCCCAGGCGACGCTCGCGTCGCTGATGCCGAGGGGCACCGCGAGCAGGCCGAAGAGCAGGTTGGTGACGAACCAGATCACGAGGAACAGGGCGGCGGCGCGGTTGCGCAGGAGTTCCGGGATGGTCTGCAGACGGGACGGGACCGGGCGCTGCCAGGGCAGCAGCCCCGGCGCCGCGCCCGCATCGGGCACGGGCTGGAAGACGAAGCGGGTCGCGGCCGCCATCAGCCCGGAGACGCCCGCCGAGGCGCCGACGAGGGGCAGCGAACTGAGCGGATCGAGCAGCACGTGCAGCGCCCCGCCCGCGACCGTCGCGGCGAGCGCGATGGCGCAGAAGCGCCACGCGCCGCAGCGCCGCGCCACCGGGGTGCCGAAGGCCGCCAGCCAGAGGCCGTTGAGGAGGACGTGCGCCCAGGAGCCGTGCAGCAGCCCGTAGGTCACGAAGGTCCAGGGCATCGCGGCGTTCTCGGCCACGATGTAGTTGGCGAAGGCCGCGCGCGCCTGCACCTCCAGGGGGCTGCCGGGCCAGGAGGCGGCGGCCCGCACCACCTCGTCCGCCCGGCCGGGATCGAGCGCGAGGGTCGCGCGGGCCGGCACCAGCGCGAGGTCGACGAGGAGCGTGATGTCCCAGGTGTCGGGGATCAGCACCCGGCCCGCCTGGATCAGGACGAGCAGGCCGACCGCGGCCGAGACCACGCCCGGCATGTTGAAGACCGGCACCCGGGGCGGGCGCGGCAGATCGGGGGTCGCATCCATTCCGCTACCGTGACCGTCCGGCGGCGCCGCCGCAAGCCGGCGCGACGACGGAGCGCCGGACAAAAAGGGAAGCCGGCGCGACGGCGCGCCGGACAAAAAGAAGGGAGAGCGTTGCCGCTCTCCCTTGATCGGGGCGGTCGCGCGGGGAATACCCCGCGTGGACGATGTCCGGACCGTGACGACGCGGGCCGAATCGGCCCCCGCCCCTGCTGCGGCAACCCATAGGGCGAGGCAGGCCGCCGCGCCAGCCCCACGGCGCCCGTCCGCGTCGAAATTGTGGCAGCGCGCGCCCGAGATCACATCGGCGCGGCGTTAACCTTACGAGAACGTTGCGCTCCATCCCGCCTGAGGCGCGGCATAGGCTCTGCTCCATCGAATCAGGCCTGGCCGCGCCCGCCTCACGTCGCGCCAAGTCATCCCGAAGCCGACAGGGCCGGATCCGGGCCTGTGCCACGACGAGACACCATGAAGCACCCGACCAGCGCCCTGCTCCACGCCTACTGGAACGGCCTGCGCGGCGCCCGCGCGGCGCCGGAGCGCGCCGAGATCGAGCCGGGGGAGATCCGCCACATCCTGGCCGACAGCCTGATCCTGGAGATCGAGCCGGCGCTGCAGCTGGCGACGATCCGCCTCGCCGGAACCCGCCTCTGCGCGCTGTTCGGGGGCGAGCTGCGCGGCCGGCGCTTCCAGAGCCTGTGGGGGCCCGGGGCGGCCTCCGATCCGTGGCGGCTCGTCGACGTGGTGGTGCAGGAGACGGTCGGGGTGGTGGTCGGCCTCGTCGGCACCACGGACGAGGGCGACGCGGTCGATCTCGAATTGCTGCTCCTGCCCCTGCGCCACCGCGGCAAGACCCAGGCGCGGGTGATCGGCTCCCTCTCGGCGGGGAAGTCGCCGAGCTGGCTCGGCCTGCGGCCGATCACGGCGCTGCGCACCGTCTCGCTGCGCGTCCTCACCGGGGCGGAGCGGCAGGACCCGGACCACCCGCCCGAGCCGGCCAACGACCACGATCAGGCGCGCCGGCCGCGGCTCGTCCTGCATCGGGGCGGCCGTCACTGACCGGGCTCCGGGCATTTCGTTAAGGTTTGGGGCTCACAAAAGCGAGGGTTCCAAGGCCGATTTCCCGCAGGTCACCTCGACCATGAGCACCGTTGCGAGCCCGTCCGTCTCCCGTGCCCGGCTGCTCGCCGCGCAGGCGTCGGATCGGCGCCGCCACCACCGGGTGACCGTCTCGCTCCTGGGGCGGTACATGCTGTCCGACCGCCGGGAATATCCCTGCCAGACCGTGGACATCTCCCCGGGCGGGGTGCGGCTGGTCTGCGCCGTGACCGGCGAGGTCGGCGAGCGGACGGTGATCTACCTGGAGCATCTCGGCCGGATCGAGGGGACGATCGCGCGGGTGCTGCCGGACGGGTTCGCGGTGGCGATCAGCGCGACCGCGCACAAGCGGGAGAAGATCGCCTCGCAGCTGACCTGGCTGGCCAACCGCGCGAGTCTCGGCCTGCCGGAGGACCGGCGCCACGAGCGCGTGGTGCCGCGCCAGACCGCCGTCACGCTCCGGCTCGACACCGGGGTCGAGGTGCCCGCGCGCCTGATCGACGTGTCGCTGTCGGGGGCCGCCCTCGCCTGCGACCTGCCGCTCGCGATCGATTCCGCTCTCCTCGTCGGGCGCACGCCCTGCCGGGTGGTGCGCCAGTTCAGGGGCGGCATCGCGGTGGAGTTCCGCCTGCCGATCTCGCCCGACCGCTTCGACGAGAACCTCGTCCTCTAGGGTCTCAACCCATTCAAGATATTACGATTTCCGCCCGTCGCCGTGACGAGGTCATCGACGGACCGGGTCGAGACCCCGTGCATGTCGGCCTCCGGGATCACGGCCGTGAGCGCCTTCTCGGCCGTGCGGCGCGGCTCCAGGAAGCTCGGCAAGGAGCGGCCCTTGCGCACGGCTGCCCTTGCGCAGCGGCTGCCCTTGCGCAGCTTGGGGATCGCAAGCGCGATGCGCCCGGCCCGCGCCTCCCACGCCCGCTCGCGGGTCGCTGGTGCGGTGGGGGAGACGCTGTCCGGACGATCACGTCCGGACAGCACGTTCGCCCGACGGCCCGCCGCGACGCAGAGACCGGCCCCGCCCGCGACGGGCGGGGCCTGCCCCGGGCTCAGAACAGGCCCTCGATCTGCCCGTTCGCGTCGAGGTAGATGCCCTCGGAGGCCGGCACCTTGGGCAGGCCCGGCATGGTCATGATCTCCCCGCAGATCACCACCACGAAGCCGGCCCCGGCCGAGAGGCGCACGTCGCGCACCGCCACCACGTGGCCGCTCGGCGCCCCGATCAGGCCGGGATCGGTCGAGAACGAGTACTGGGTCTTGGCCATGCAGACCGGGAGCCTGCCGTAGCCGTCCTTCTCGAACTGGGCGAGCTTGGCGGCGGCCTTCGACTCGACCTGGATGTCCGCCGCCCCGTACAGCGTCTGGGCGATGGTGCGGATCTTGTCGGTGAGCTTGGCCTCTTCCGGGTAGACGAAGTTCGGGGTCGCGGGCGCGCCGCCCTCGGCGAGGGACACCACCGCCCGGGCGAGATCCTCCGCCCCCGCGCCGCCCTCCGCCCAGTGGCGGCAGGTGATCGCCTGGACGTCGAGCCTGTCGCGGCACAGGGCCTTGAGGGCGGCGTGCTCGGCCTCCGTGTCGGCGTGGAAGTGGTTCACCGCCACCACCACCGGGAGTCCGAAGCGGCGCACGTTCTCGACGTGGCGCTGGAGGTTGGCGAAGCCCTTCTCCAGGGCCGCGACGTTCTCCCCGCCGAGCGCCTTCTTCTCGACGCCGCCGTGCATCTTGAGGGCCCGCACCGTGGCCACGATGACCACGGCGCTCGGCGACAGGCCGGTCTGGCGGCACTTGATGTCGATGAACTTCTCGGCGCCGAGATCGGCCCCGAACCCGGCCTCCGTGACCGCGTACTCGCCGAGGCGCAGGCCCGAGCGGGTCGCGATCACCGAGTTGCAGCCATGCGCGATGTTGGCGAAGGGGCCGCCATGGATCAGCGCCGGGCTCCCTTCCAGGGTCTGGACGAGGTTCGGCTGCAGCGCGTCCTTGAGCAGCACCGTCATGGCGCCCGTCGCCTTCAGGTCGGCGAGGGTCACGGGCTTGCGCTCGCGGCTCTCGGCGACGACGATCCGGCCGAGCCGCGCCTCCAGATCCGCGAGGTCGCGGGCGAGGCAGAACACCGCCATCACCTCGGAGGCGACCGTGATGTCGAACCCGTCCTCGCGCGGGTAGCCGTTGGCGACGCCGCCGAGCGACTGCACGATCGAGCGCAGCGACCGGTCGTTCATGTCGACGACGCGCCGCCAAGCGACCCGGCGCGGGTCGATGCCGAGTGCGTTGCCCCAGTAGATGTGGTTGTCGATCAGCGCCGCCGCGAGGCTGTGGGCCGAGGTGATGGCGTGGAAATCGCCCGTGAAGTGGAGGTTGATCGCCTCCATGGGCACGACCTGGGACCTGCCGCCGCCGGCCGCGCCGCCCTTCATGCCGAAGCAGGGGCCGAGCGAGGGCTCGCGCAGGCAGATCACCGTCCGCTTGCCGATCCGGTTCAGCGCGTCGCCGAGACCGACGGTGGTGGTGGTCTTGCCCTCGCCCGCGGGGGTCGGGCTGATCGCCGTCACCAGGACCAGCTTGCCCTCGGGCTTGGCCTCCAGCGAGGCGATGTGGGCATGGTCGATCTTGGCGATGTGCCGCCCGTAGGGGTGCAGGGCCTCGTCCGGGATGCCGAGCGTCTCGGCGATGGCGCTGATCGGCTGCAGGGTGGCCGCGCGGGCAATCTCGATGTCAGTCGGCATGGAACCCGAGTGTTGTTCTGGAGAAGTCGGCGTGGCGTTCGCCATAGCGGCACCTTATGCTGCCGCGGTGACTTCGGGCCAGACTAAATCGGTTGATCACCCGCGTCAGAAATTTCTAACGCAGGCGCGGCAAACTTGGACTTTGGTCCGAGATCGCCCCCGCGCGGCGGGGGCGGGGCTCAGGCCACCGCCCGGATCACCCGGCCGAGCTTGTCCACGAGTTCCCCGATCTGGTCCTCGCCGATGACAAGGGGCGGGGTCACCGCGATGGTCTCGCCGGTGATGCGCACCATCAGGCCGAATTCCTGGAAGGCCCGGTCCATGGCCTCGAAGGCCCGCGCCCCGGCCGCGTCCGGGCGGGAGGCGAGGTCGATCGCGCCGACGAGGCCGAGGGCGCGGATGTCGAGCACGTTGGGCAGGTCGCGCAGGCTCATCAGGCCCTCGGCCAGCACCGGCTCCAGGCGCCGGGCCCGGGCGAAGAGATCCTCGTCGCGGTAGAGGTCGAGCGTCGCCAGCGCCGCCGCGCAGGCGAGCGGATGCGCCGAGTAGGTGTAGCCGTGGAACAGCTCGATGGTGCGCTCGGGCCCCTGCATGAAGGCGTCGTAGATGCCCTTGCGCACGAGGACGCCGCCCATCGGCACCGTGCCGGAATTCACCGCCTTGGCGAAGGTGATCATGTCCGGAACCACGCCGTAGCGCTCGGCCGCGAAGGCGTGGCCGAGCCGGCCGAAGCCCGAGATGACCTCGTCGAAGATCAGCAGGATGCCGTGCCGGTCGCAGATCTGCCGCAGGCGCTGCAGGTAGCCCTTGGGCGGCGGCAGCACGCCGGTCGAGCCGGCCATCGGCTCCACGATCACCGCCGCGATCGTCGAGGCGTCGTGCAGGGCCACGATCCGCTCCAGATCGTCGGCGAGATGCGCCCCCCATTCCGGCTCGCCCACCGTGAAGGCCTGGTGCTCGCGCGCGTAGGTGTGCGGCAGGTGGTCGACGCCCGCCAGCAGCGTGCCGAACATCCTGCGGTTGGTGACGATGCCGCCCACCGAGATGCCGCCGAAGCCGACGCCGTGATAGCCGCGCTCGCGGCCGATCAGGCGCGTGCGCCCCCCCTGCCCGCGGGCGTTCCAGTAGGCGAGCGCGACCTTGAGCGCGGTGTCGACCGCCTCCGAGCCCGAATTGCAGAAGAAGACGTGGTCGAGGTCGCCCGGCGCGAGGGCGGCGATGCGCGAGGCGAGCGCGAAGCCCCCGGCATGGCCGAACTGGAAGGCGGGGGAGAAGTCGAGTTCCGCCGCCTGCGCCTGGATCGCCGCCACGATCGGGTCGCGGTTGTGGCCGGCATTGCAGCACCACAGGCCGGCGACGCCGTCGAGGATCGCGCGTCCGTCCGGCGTGTAGTAGTGCATGTCCTTCGCGCGGGCGACCATGCGGGGCTTGCGCTTGAAGGCGCGGTTCGCCGTGAAGGGCAGCCACCAGGCGTCGAGGTCGTTCGGCGCCAGCGCGTCGTTCGCCGCTCTCAGGGTCGCCGCGTTCGTCGTCATCCACCTTCTCCCGCGTGTTCGCCCGGGACGCTACCAGGGGCGCCGCGGCGACGCAAAAGCCCTGCCGTTAAGCATCCGGGCCGATCCGCGGCGCGCGGTCAGGCGGCGTTGAGGTTTGGCGGCGAGGCTCGGCCCCGGGGATCTCGGAGGGCCGGATGGGGTTTGTGCTGCGCGCCGGGCTGGTGATCGGCCTCATCGCCTACGCCTCGGCGCCCGACCGCCCGGAGCGGCCCGGCACCGCGGCGGCGGAGGCCGGAAAGCTCCTCGACGCCCTGCCTGCCGACCTGCGCGCCCGAGCCGCGCGCGAGGCGCAGGCCGGCCTCGCCCGCGCCGCCGGCGACCAGCTCCAGGCCCGCCTGCAGGCCCGGCCGCGCGAGGCGCCCCCGGCCCGCGACGAGCCGGCATCCCCCGTCCCGGTCCCCGCAGCGCCGCACCCGGCCCCGATGCGGGCATACTGATATATCAGCCGACTGCCAGATTTTCCTGGTTGTGGCCCGGCGCGGTTATGCCAAATACCAGATATACACTCGCCGGGCGTGCCCCAACGGCGGTTTGCCGCCGTCGCTTGGCGAAGATCCTTACTTATGTCAGGGTAGATCCGAACCCGAAGGTCGTGAGGACGCGCTGCCGGGTCCGCCCGACCGGGTCGGAAAGCAGGCAGCCGCGGCCGACGGGCCTGGGTTGGATGATCAAGCCGGTTTCCGTGCCCCGCTATTTCTTCGACGTGAAGGACTCGACGCTGAGCGTTCCCGACGAGGCCGGGCTGGAATGCCGCGACCTCGGCGACGCGCACCGGCAGGCCTGTGCCCTGATCGTCGACGCCATGACCGGCCCCGAACCCCTCGCCCTCGAATGGCAGAACTGGCGCGTCGAGGTGCGCGACGAGGCGCGCAGCCTCCTGTTCAGCGTGCCCTTCCCGGGCGAACGCGCCTGAATCCGGGGCAGAAACCCGTTCACCCTCTCGCAAAGGATCGCAACTCGGCGAGTTGCGTTATACTGTGGGGGAGTTATCTGGTGAGCGTGGGTTGCGTAGGTCGGGAATGGCGTCAATGGGGGAAGCCGGGGAGCAGGTCGGCGACGAGACGGTGAGGAGCGCGCTCGACACGGTGCTGCGCACGCCGTGCTTCGCCCGCTCCCCGAAACTGGCGAGTTTCCTGCGCTTCGTGGTCGAGGAGGAACTGGCCGGGCGGGGCGCCGCCCTGAAGGCCTACACGATCGCGACCCGCGCCCTGGGCCGCGGCGGCGACTTCGACCCGAGCCTCGATCCGAGCGTGCGGGTCGAGGCGGGGCGCCTGCGCCGCACCCTCGAGGAGGCGCATGCCCTCGCCGGACCGGGTCTCGGGGTGCGGATCCGCATCCCGGTCGGGACCTACCGGCCGCAATTCGAGCCGGTCGACGTCCCCCGGCCGGTCCCGGCCGCGGAGCTCCCGGAGGAGGCGGTGCCGCCGCCCCGCCTGGTCATCGCCTTCAGCCCGCGCGGTCAGGCCGCGATCATCGCGCTGCTCTCCGGCATCCTGCTCCTGCTCTGCATCGAGGTCGGGCTGATGCTCGGCGGGGCCGCCTCCCCGGACCGCGGCGCCGGGCGCGCGACGAGCCTCGCCGAGCGCCTGCGCTGACGCGGCCCGGTCACCGCGCGCCCGTCAGCGCTCAGGCTAGTTCATTTGGGCCGGTTCGTTTGGGCTGGTTCATCGCCCAGGTGACGCCGAAAGGGTCGCGCAGCTGGCCGTAGAGGTCGCCCCAGAACATCTCGGCGACCGGAGTCACCACCTCGGCCCCCGCGGCGACCGCCCGCTCCCACCAGGCGGCGATGTCGTCGACCGGCAGCAGGAGGTGGAAGCCCTGCGGGGCGCGCCAGGGATGGCCGTGCTCCGGATAGGGATCGCACAGCATCAGCGAGGCGCCGTGGAGATGCAGGTGCACGTGCATGGTGCGGCCCTTCTCGTCGGCGGGATGGGACGCGACGATCTCGGCCCCGAAGGCGCGCGCGTAGAACGAGGCGGCCGCCATCGCCCCCTCGACGGTCAGGTAGGCCACGATCCCGCCCTTCACGGCCGGGGCCGTCCTCTCTGGCGTGCTCATCGCTCCGGCCTCCTCCCGGGGGACGCGGCCCGGCGGCCTCCCCGCGCCCCGGCGGCGGGCGCCCGGCCCCTCACAGCGGCTTCTTCAGCATCCGGGCGAACAGCCCGACGATGCCCTCGCGGAACAGCAGCACGCAGATCACGAAGACGATGCCCTGGATGATCGTCACCCAGGCGCCGAACTGCGCGAGGTAGTTCTCCATCGCGACGATCACGAAGGCGCCGATGATCGGACCGAACACCGTGCCCATGCCGCCGACCAGCGTCATCAGCACCACCTCGCCCGACATCGACCAGTGCACGTCGGTGAGCGAGGCGAGCTGGAAGACGATGGCCTTGGTCGCGCCGGCGAGGCCCGCGAGCGTCGTCGAGAGCACGAAGACCGCGAGCTTGTACTGGCTCGCCCGGTAGCCGAGCGAGATCGCCCGGGGCTCGTTGTCCCGGATCGCCTTCAGCACCTGGCCGAAGGGCGAGTGGATGATGCGGTAGATCAGCAGCAGGCCGCCGAGGAAGATCAGCGCCACCAGCCCGTAGAGCACGCGGTCGTCCGCGAGGCTGACCACGCCGAACAGGCTGCCGCGGGGCACCGCCTGGATGCCGTCCTCGCCGCCGGTGAACTTCGCCTGGAGCGAGAAGAAGAACACCATCTGGGCGAGCGCCAGGGTGATCATCGAGAAGTAGATGCCCTGGCGCCGGATCGCCAGCGCGCCGAAGACGAGGCCGAGCAGGGCCGCCGTCGCGGTTCCGGCCAGGATCGCGAGTTCCGGGGAGAGGCCCCAGACCTTGGCCCCGTAGGCGCAGACGTAGGAGGCCATGCCGAAATAGGCGGCGTGGCCGAACGACAGCAGGCCGCCGTACCCGAGCAGGAGGTTGAAGGCCAGCGCGAACAGCGCGAAGCACAGCACCTTCATCAGGAAGACCGGGTACAGGACGAGCGGCAGCAGCGCGAGCGCGACCGCGATGCCGATGAACACGAGGCGGTGCAGCGCCTTGGCGTCCTTGCCCTCGGGGATGGCGGCGGGATTGGCGGCGTCGGACGCCGCGGCGGCGGAATGGGCCATCTCAGGCGGTCCTCACGTGCGGATCAGCGGAGTGTAGGGCATCAGGCCGTGCGCCCGAAGAGGCCGGCGGGTTTCACCAGCAGGACCAGCACCATGATGACGAAGATCACGGTCGAGGACGCCTCCGGGTAGAACACCTTGGTGAGGCCCTCCACGAGGCCGAGGGCGAAGCCGGTCACGATCGAGCCGAGGATCGAGCCCATGCCGCCGATCACCACCACGGCGAAGACCACGATGATGATGTCGGCGCCCATGTTGGGGTTCACCGAGTAGACCGGCGCGGCGAGCACCCCCGCGAAGGCCGCGAGCGCCACGCCGAACCCGTAGGTGAGCGTGAGCAGCAGCGGCACGTTCACGCCGAAGGCCTGGACCAGGGTCGGGTTCTCGGTCGCGGCGCGCAGGTAGGCCCCGAGCTTGGTCTTCTCGATCACCAGCCAGGTGGCGATGCAGACGACGAGGGAGGCCACCACGACCCAGCCGCGGCAGTTCGGCAGGAACATGAAGGGGAGCCGCTGGCCGCCCGAGAGCTCCTGCGGGATCGCGTAGGGCAGGCCCGACACGCCGTACTCGTTGCGGAACAGCCCCTGGATGATCAGGGCGAGGCCGAAGGTCAGCAGCAGGCCGTAGAGGTGGTCGAGCTTGTAGAGCCGCGCGATCAGCAGGCGCTCCAGGATCACGCCGAACAGCCCGACCGCCAGGGGCGCCAGCAGCAGCGCCCACCAGTAGCCGATCCCGGCGTAGTTCAGCAGCATCCAGGCCACGAAGGCGCCCATCATGTACTGGGCGCCGTGCGTGAAGTTGATGATGTTGAGGAGCCCGAAGATGATGGCGAGGCCGAGCGAGAGGATCGCGTAGAACGAGCCGTTGATGAGGCCGAGCAGGAGCTGGCCGAACAGCGCCTGCATGGGAACGCCGAAGATCGTGGTCATGGGATCAGCGACTCGCGCGGGGGGAAGCCGGGAGGGCGGGGCCGGAGCGGCCCCGCCGGGTCAGGACGCGGGTCGGCGCTGGCCGACCGGGTCAGCTCCTGCCGACCGGGTCAGCTCTTGCCGACCAGCGGGCAGCCGCCCTCGCTCATCGGGCGGAACGCCTCGTTGCCGGGGATCGTCGCGAGGGTCTTGTAGAGGTCCCACTCGCCCTTCGACTCGGCCGGCTTCTTGACCTCGAACAGGTACATGTCGTGGATCTTGCGGCCGTCCGCCCGGATCGTGCCCTTGCCGAAGAGCGGGTCGTCGGTCGGGATCTCCTTCATCTTGGCGACCACCTGGCCGCCGTCCTTGGCCGATTTCAGCGCCTCGACCGCCTTGAGGTAGTGGATCACCCCCGCGTAGACGCCCGCCTGGACGGCGGTCGGCTTCTTGCCGCCGAAGGCCTTGGCGAAGCGGTCCGAGAAGGCCCGGGTCGCGTCGTTGAGGTCCCAGTAGAAGGGCTCGGTCAGGACCAGCCCCTGCGCAGTCTTCGGGGTCAGCGAGTGCACGTCGGAGGAGAAGATCAGCAGGCCGGCGATCGCCTGGCCGCCCTCGGTGATGCCGAACTCGGCTGCCTGCTTGATGGCGTTGATCGTGTCGCCGCCCGCATTGGCGAGGCCGATGACCTTGGCGCCCGAGCCCTGGGCCTGGAGCAGGAAGGAGGAGAAATCCGCGGTCGGGAACGGCGTCTTGACCGAGCCCACCACCTTGCCGCCGTTCTTGACCACGACCGCGGTGGTGTCGCGCTGCAGCGCCTGCCCGAAGGCGTAGTCGGCAGTGAGGAAGAACCAGGTGGTGCCGCCGCGCTTGACCATGGCGCCGCCGGTGCCGTTGCCGAGCGCCACCGTGTCGTAGGTCCAGTGCACGGTGTTGGGCGAGCATTGCGCGCCGGTGAGGTCGGCGGTGCCGGCGCCCGAATTCACGAAGGCCTTGTTCTTCTCGCGGGTGACCTGGCTGACCGCCAGGGCGACCGAGGAGGTCGGCACGTCGATGATCATGTCGACGCCGTCGCGGTCGTACCACTGGCGGGCCAGGGAGGCGCCGACGTCGGGCTTGTTCTGATGGTCGGACGAGACGATCTCGACCTTGAGGCCCTTGTCGGCGGCCTTGTAGTCCTCGACGGCCATGCGGGCGGCGACGACCGAGCCCTCCCCCGAGATGTCGGCATAGACGCCCGAGCGGTCGTTGAGCACGCCGATCTTCACCGGCGTCTGGGCGAGGGCGGGGGCCGCGGCGAGCGCGGCGAGCGCCGTGGCGGCGAGCAATCGTGTCAGCATGGGTCTCTCCTCCGATGGGCACCGTCGCGACGGCGCTCCGATTGTCGTTCCGTGCCTCCGCCGGCGCGACCGCCGCCGGAACCGCGCCGCCCCGCTTGCCGCGCGGGGGCCTCCCCGCCGCGGGAGGAGGCTCGCGGGGAGCGCCGGTACGGCCCGAGGGCCGCGCCCGCCTGCCCGTCCCGGGCGGGACTCGCCTGCTCGGCGGGACCTGCCCGCCCGGCGGGACCTGCCCGCCCGGCGGGACCTGCCCGCCCGGCGGGACCTGCCCGCCCGGCGGGACCTGCCCGCCCGGCGGGCCGCGCCCGCACCGGGCGCGGCCCGGCGCTCCCGCCCGCCGCCCTCACACCCCCAGATAGGCGTGCAGCTTGTCGATGTTGGCGTCGAGTTCGGCGTTCGGGATCATGTCGATCACCCGCCCCTGCTCGACCACGAAGTGCCGGTCCGCCACCGTCTGGGCGAAGCGGAAATTCTGTTCCACCAGCACGATCGTGTAGCCCTCGGTCTTGAGCCGCGCCAGCGTCCGCCCGATCTGCTGCACGATCACCGGGGCGAGCCCCTCCGTGGGCTCGTCGAGGAGGATCAGCTTCGCGCCGGTGCGCAGGATGCGGCCGATGGCCAGCATCTGCTGCTCGCCGCCGGAGAGCTTGGTGCCCTGGCTGCCCGAGCGCTCCTTGAGGTTCGGGAACAGGGTGTAGATCTGCTCCACGCTGAGGCCGCCGGGCTTCACCCGCGGCGGCAGCATCAGGTTCTCGTAGACCGAGAGGCTCGAGAAGATGCCGCGCTCCTCCGGCACGTAGCCGAGCCCGAGCCGGGCGATGCTGCGCGAGGGCATGCCGATCGTCTCGACCCCGTCGTAGACGATCGAGCCCCGGCGCTTGCCCAGGATGCCGATGATGGCGCGCAGCGTCGTGGTCTTGCCCGCGCCGTTGCGGCCGAGCAGCGTGACCACCTCGCCGGGCTTGACGTCGAAGCTGATGCCGTGGAGCACGTGGCTCTCGCCGTACCAGCCCTCCAGTCCCTGCACCGTCAGGAGCGGCGCCGTGGCGCCCGCGGGGGAGATCTTGAGCGCCGCCTCAGCCATGTCCGGCTCCGATATAGGCCTCGATCACGCGGGGATCCTTCGACACGGTGGCGTAGTCGCCCTCCGCCAGCACCTGGCCGCGGGCCAGAACGGTGATGCGGTCCGACAGCGAGGCCACGACCGAGAGGTTGTGCTCGACCATCAGAATGGTGCGGTTCGCCGAGACCCGCCGGATCAGGGCGGCGGTGCGGTCGACGTCCTCGTGGCCCATCCCGGCCATCGGCTCGTCGAGGAGCAGCATCTCCGGATCGAGGGCCAGCGTGGTGGCGATCTCCAGCGCCCGCTTGCGGCCGTAGGAGAGTTCGACCGCCGGCACCTCGGCGAAATCCGACAGGCCCACCGCCTCGACCAGGGCCAGGGCCTCGTCGTTGAGGGCGCGCAGCACCCGCTCCGAGCGCCAGAAGTCGAAGGAATCGCCGCGCTTGCGCCGCTGCAGGGCGATGCGGACGTTCTCCTTCACGCTGAGGTGGGGGAACACGGCCGAGATCTGAAAGGACCGCACGAGGCCGAGCCGGGCCACGTCGGCGGGCTTCATCCGGGTAATGTCGCGGCCGTTGTAGCGGATCGAGCCCGCCGTCGGGGTCAGGAACTTGGTGAGGAGATTGAAGCAGGTCGTCTTGCCGGCCCCGTTCGGGCCGATGAGCGCGTGGATCGACCCGCGCTGCACCTGAAGCGCGACGCCGTTGACGGCGCGGAAGCCCTTGAACTCCATCGTGAGGCCCTCGGTGGCCAGCACGATGTCCGGCGGCGCGGCCGCGTTCCGGGCGGCAATGTCAGCCATCGCGATCCATCACCCCTGCGTTTCCTCGAAGGTGCTTATGCACCTTTGGTATGCCTCACAGCATGGCCCAAGGGGGGAGTCAACAGCCGGAGCGCCGGCGGCCGGGAATCCCGACTAATCCGTTCGAATAGGCCGGAAGATGCCGGCCCGGCCCTCGCCTAGGCCGAGCGATCCAGGCAACCGGGGGCTTTCCGGCCCGACCGGGCGGGACGGGGTCCCGCGGGCCGGGCGCGGCGGGGCCGACCCGGTGCTGCAGGGAGTCCCGGCCGCGTCGCGCCCGCCCGGGGCGCAGCTCTCCTCCAGCCAGAGGGCGAGGCCGAGGGCCCCGAGGGCCGGCAGGGCCAGGGTCGCGAAGGTCCAGGTCCAGCCGAGATGCATGGCGAGCAGCCCGCCCACCCAGCCCGACAGGGCGCCGCCGATCCCCTGCACGGCCGAGACCGTGCCGAGCGCCGTCTGGGTGCGGCCCGAGCCCCAGGTGAGGTCCGCCACCACGACCGGCATCGCGACGCCGATCACCCCGGAGGCGACCCCGTCCAGCACCTCGGCGAGGATCAGCCAGGCCGGGTCGTCGAGGAAGGCCGACAGGAGCGCGCGCAGCGGCAGCACCGCGCAGGCGGCGACGAGGAGCTGGCGGCGCCCGCGGCGATCCGCCAGGGAGCCGGCGAGCAGGGCCACGGGGATCATGGTGAGCTGCGCCACCATCACGTAGCGGGCGGTCCAGGCGGTGCCGTCCTGGCCGGCCGCCACGAGCTTCTGGCCGAGCAGGCTCAGCATCGAGCCGTTGGCGAGGTTGAACAGGGCGAGCGCCGCCGAGAGCAGCAGCAGCCGCCGGTCGGCGAGCACGGCGCGGATCGGCGAGCGGGTCGGCGCGTCGTCCGGATCGTCCTCCTTCCAGCCGACCGCCCGGCGCGGATTCCAGGCGCCCTTCGGCGTGGCGAGGGCCGCGGCGATCGCCGCGGCGGCGAGGAGCCCGAGCACCCAGAAGGCGATGGCCGGGCCGAAGAGCGGCGTGCCGAAGCTGATCGCCAGGGCGGCCCCGAGTATGCCCACGTGGTTGAAGGCCTGGTTGCGCCCCTGCTGGCGCGGGAAGGCCTGCTTGCCGACCGTGCCGAGGGTGAGCGCGGCCACCGCCGGCACCACGAGCGTGCCGCCGAGGGCGGCCACGAACTGCGCCGCGAGCACCGCCGGGAAGGAGCGCGCCGGCAGCAGCAGCACGGTGCCGCCGAGGATCGCCCCGCAGGCGAGCGCGATCAGCAGGCGCGGTCGCCCGACCCGGTCGACCAGAGCCCCGAGCGGCCCGCTCAGCGCGAGGGTGGCGAGGCCGACCACCGTGGTGACGAGCCCGACCCGGCCCGGGCTCCACTGCGCGCTCGCGGCGAGCCACGTGCCCAGGAAGGGTCCGAGCCCGCCCTGGATGTCGCCGACGAAGACGTTGATGAGCGCGAGGTGGGTTGTGGCCTGCATCGGCGCGAGCACTCCTGGCGCCGGGCCGGCGCGGGCACCGCCGGGCCCGAGAGGCAAGCCCGGCGGTTCGAGGGTCAAGAACGCGCGAGGCGGCGATTCGGATCACCGCGGCCAAGCAGAATTGCCCCGTGCCATCCTGCTCGGTCTCTTGCTCACGCATCATCTTTCGCTGACGCGGTCCCTCGGTGCGCCGCCGAACCGCTGACCCCTTCGGCAGCGGCCGGTCCCGGCCGGCGGCAGGAGGCTCAGGCCGCATCGGGCGCGGGGCCGCGCCCGTCCCGGGCGAGCGAGGCCCGGGGCCCGGCCCGCGGGCGGGCCGGAGCCGCCCCGAGGCGCCTCCGGTCAGGGGCTCGGCACCGCGCAGGCCGCGGCGATGCGCGCCAGCAGCGGGTCGGCCACGCCCATGGCGATCAGGTGCTGGTGGGTGTTGCGGACGTAGTCCGGATTGGCGCCCGAGCGGCCGCGCCCCTGGCGCACCAGGCGCAGGAGCTCGGCCTCGGGCAGCCGGCCGGCATATTGCGGATGGGTGCGGTCGACCGCGTAGGTCACCGCCGTCACCCGCCGCCCGTCCTCGATCGTGACGCCGAGCCGGCGCTCCACGTAGACGGCGGTCACCTGCTCGCGGGCGCGCAGGTAGGCGAGCGTCGCCTCGGCCTGCGCCCCGGCGACCCGGAAGGCGACGCCGCGGCAGCTGCCGCCCCGGTCGAGGCCGAGCACGAGGCCGGGGCTCTCGGGCGTGCCGCGATGGACGTGGGAGAGCACGCAGAGCGCCCGGTGATAGCCGCGCAGGCGGGCCTGCCGCCGCTCGACCACCGGGAAACCCGGGTTCCACATCAGCGACCCGTAGCCGAACACCCACAGGTCGCCGGGTGCGTCGCCATCGCCCACGCGGTGCCCTCCCCCCTTCCTTGCCGGCCGCGGCGGGTAGCAGCTAGGGAGGCCCGGTTCAATCGCGAGCGGAGGCCGGCCGATGGCGCAGCAGAGCGGGACGGGCGGGGGCGCGAGGCGACCCGGGCGGCTGGGGCTGTTCGCCCCCTTCATCCTGCTCCTGGTGATCGCGGCCCTGTGGTCGGCGGGCTGGGTCTGGCTGCGGGGCCGGGCCGAGCGGGAGATCGACGGCTGGTTCGCCCGCGAGGCCCGGGCCGGCCGGACCTGGACCTGCGCCGACCGCCGCATCGGCGGCTACCCGTTCCGGCTGGAACTGCGCTGCGCCGGGCTCGGCTTCGCGCGCCGGGACGTCGCCTTCACGGTCGGGCCGGTCGTGGCCGTGGCGCAGATCTACCAGCCGCGCCACCTCATCGTCGAGGCGAGCGGGCCGTTCCACGTCGAGCAGGAGGGCAAGGTCGGGGACGTGACCTGGCGGCTCCTCGAAGGCTCGCTCCACCTCACCGAGGGCGGCTTCCAGCGCGTGTCGGTGGTCGCGGACGGGCTCGACGGCCGGGTCTCGGGGGTCGAGCCCGAGCCGATCGCCTTCGCGGTGAACCACCTGGAACTGCACGCGCGGCCGACGCCGGGCCGCTTCGAGGCGGAGGGCGCCGTCGACCTCAGCGCCCGCGTCGAGAAGGCGGCGGTGCCGCGCCTCGATTCCCTCCTGGCCAGCGCCGAGCCCGCCGACATCGTCCTCGACGCCACGGTCACCCGCGCCGCCGGGATCCGCACGCGGCCGCTCGCGGAGGAGCTCGAGCGCTGGCGCGCGGCGCAGGGCAGCGTCGATCTCGGGCGGCTCTCGGTCGAGAAGGGCCGCGGCCGGCTCCAGGCCCAGGGCAGCCTGCACCTCGACGAGGCGCACCGGCCCGCCGGGCAGTTCGAGGTCCGCACCGCCGGGCTGGACACGGTGATCGCGCCCCTGGTGAGCGACCACCTGGAGGGGCGGATCGGCGGGGCGAACGCCGCCCTGATCGGCAAGCTCGTCGGCCAGTTCCTCGGCGGCGGGCGGGCCCGGGAGCCGGCGCCGGAGCAGCCGGCCGGAGCGGCCCTCAAGCCCCTGCCGCCGGTGCGGCTCGTCGACGGCCGGGTCGCGGTCGGGCCCTTCGCGCTGCCGAACCTGCGGCTCGACCCGCTCTATTGACGGGCCCGGCGGCCGGACCGTTGCGCGGCGGGGCCGCCCCGATTAGGCCTTGCCCATGACGCCCATGACGCGCACCCGATTCCAGACCTTCGACGATCCGAGCCACCGCGCCGGCGCGCAGCGCCTCGCCGCCCTGCGCGCCGCGATGCTCCAGAAGGGGTTCTCCGGCTTCGTGGTGCCGCGGGCCGACGAGCACCAGTCGGAATACGTGCCGCCCCGGGCCGAGAGGCTCGCCTGGCTCACGGGCTTCACCGGTTCGGCCGGCACCGCCGTGATCCTGGCCGACCGGGCCGCCCTGGTGGTCGACGGCCGCTACACCCTGCAGGCGGCGAGCCAGGTCGACACCGCGCTCGTCACCCCGGTGCCCCTGGCCGAGACCAGCGTCGAGGCCTGGATCGAGGCCAACCTGCCGGCGGGGGGCGTGCTCGCCTACGATCCCTGGCTGCACACGCCGGACGGCGTCGCCCGGCTGGAGAAGGCCGCCGCGGCGGCGGGCGGGCGGCTCGAACCGGCGGGGATGAACCTCGTCGATCAGGTCTGGATCGACCGGCCGCCGGCGCCGCGGGCGCCCGTCCTCCCCTACCCCGAGGCGCTGGCTGGGGAGACCGCCGCGCGCAAGCTGGAACGCGTGCGCGAGGCGCTGGCGAAGGCCAGGGCCGACGCGCTCGTCGTCTCCGACCCGCACAACCTCGCCTGGGCGTTCAACCTGCGCGGCAGCGACGTCGCCCACACGCCCCTGCCCCTGGGCTACGCGGTGATCCCGCGCGAGGCGCCCGCGACGCTGTTCCTCGATCCGGGCAAGCTCACCGCGGAGGCCTCGGCCGCCCTCGACGGCCTCGCCGCGTGCGTGGACCCGGCCGGGCTGCCGGCCTGCCTCGACGCGCTCGGGCGGGCGGGGGCGCGGGTGCGGCTCGACGCCGCCACGGGCGCCGTCGCGCTCAAGCGGCGCATCGAGGAGGCGGGCGGCCGCGCGGATGTCGGGCCGGATCCGATCACCGCCATGAAGGCCGTGAAGAACGCGGCCGAGATCGCGGGCGCGCGCGAGGCGCATCGCCGCGATGGGGCCGCGGTGGCGCGCTTCCTGGCCTGGCTCGCCCGGGAGGCGCCGGGCGGCGGCGTGAGCGAGATCGCCGCGGTGGAGCGCCTCGAAGCCTTCCGGGCCGAGGGGGGCGAGTTGCGGGAGATCTCCTTCCCGACCATCTCGGGCAGCGGGCCGAACGGGGCGATCGTCCATTACCGGGTCACCGCGGCGACGGACCGGGTCGTGCGGCCGGGCGAATTGTTCCTGATCGATTCCGGTGCGCAGTACCTCGACGGCACCACCGACATCACCCGGACCGTGGCGGTGGGCCCGCCGAGCGACGAGATGCGCGACCGCTTCACCCGGGTGCTCAAGGGCCACATCGCGATCGCCACGGCGCTGTTCCCCCGCGGCACGACGGGGGCGCAGCTCGACAGCTTCGCGCGGCGCCCGCTCTGGGAGGCGGGCCTCGATTTCGACCACGGCACCGGCCACGGCGTCGGCGCCTTCCTGTCGGTGCACGAGGGGCCGCAGCGGATCGCCAAGACCGGCACCACGGCCCTGAAGCCGGGGATGATCGTCTCGAACGAACCCGGCTATTACCGGGCCGGCGCCTACGGCATCCGGATCGAGAACCTGGTCCTGGTGGAGGAGCGCGCGCTCGCGGGCGCCGAGCGCCCGATGCTCGGCTTCGAGACCCTGACCCTGGCGCCGATCGACCGGGCGCTGATCGCGCGCGACCTGCTCACGCCCGGGGAGGCGGCGTGGCTCGACGCCTATCACGCGCGGGTGCGGGAGGCGCTCTCGCCCCTCCTCGACGGCGCGACGCGGGACTGGCTCGCCGCGGCGACGCGGCCGCTCGCCGGGGACGGACCGGCGGGGTCGTGAGCGTCGTTCGCCCACGTCCCGGTGCGCGGGTCGGGGTCGCCGCCGGGCACGGCCATCATCGGCTGCGCGGTGCGGACACCGCGGCCTGAGCCGGACTCCTCCGCGCGAGTCCTCCTCCCTCCGCGCGAGGCCTCCGCGCGAGGCCCCTACTCCGCCGGCAGGCGCCCGGTCCGCGGACCGCGCAGGCGCCCGCGGCGCAGGGCGAGGAGCAGACGCGTCGTCCCCGAGGCGAGCCGGTCCATCGCGAGGTAGAGGACCGGGGTGATGAAGAGGGTGAGGAGCTGCGACACGAGCAGCCCGCCCACCACCGCCACGCCGAGGGGCTGGCGCAGCTCCGCGCTGGCCCCGTGGCCGATGGCGATCGGCAGCGTGCCCATCACCGCCGCGGCGGTCGTCATCATGATCGGGCGGAAGCGCAGCAGGCAGGCCTCGCGGATCGCCGCCCTCGGCGTCCAACCCTGCTCCCGCTGCAGCACCAGGGCCACGTCGATCATCATGATGGCGTTCTTCTTGACGATGCCGATCAGCATCAGCACGCCGATGATGGCGATGACCGAGAGGTCCATCCCGAAGAGCTGGAGCGCGCCCAGCGCCCCCACGGCCGCCGCCGGCAGGCCGGTCAGGATCGTGATCGGGTGGATGAAGCTCTCGTACAGGATGCCGAGCACGAGGTAGATCGTCAGCACCGCCGCGGCGAGCAGCAGGCCCTGGTTGGCCAGCGCGTCCTGGAAGACCTGCGCGGTGCCCGCGAAGGTGGTCGAGAGCGTGCCCGGCAGGCCGAGCGACTGCTTGATCTCGGCGATCCGGGAGACCGCTTGGCCGAGCGCCACGCCGGGCGGCACGTCGAACGAGATGGTGACGGCGGGCAGGAGCCCGAGCTGGTTGATCGAGAGCGGGCCGGGCGTGCGCGCGACCGTGGCGACCGCCGAGAGCGGCACCAGCTTGCCGCTCGCGGCGCGCAGCCGGATCTCGTCCAGGCGGTCGGCCGTCCATTGCAGGCGCGGATCGAACTCGGTGATCACCTGGTAGCTGTCCGCGGTGCCGTAGATGGTCGAGATCTGGCGCGTGCCGAAGCCGGTATAGAGGGTCTGGCGGATCTGGTCCGAGGTGATGCCGAGGGCCTGCGCCTTGTCGGTGTCGACCGTGATGGTGGCCTGCAGGGCGGCGTTCTGGAGGTCGTTGGTCACGCCCGTGAAGGTGGCGCGGTCCAAGGTGGCGCGATCCTGGGCCATCGCGTCCGTGAGCCTGACCGTCCAGCGCTCCAGCTCGGCCCGGTCGAGCCCCTGCACCACGTACTGGTACTGCGACTTCGACTGGCGCCCGCCGAGGCGCAGGTTCTGGACCGGGGTGATGAAGGCCGAGAGGCCCGGCACCTCGGCGAGGTCGCGGCGCAGCTCCGCCACCGTCCGGGCGAGCGGCGGGCGCGCGCCGCGCTCCACGAGCTCCACGAAAAAGGCGCCCTGGTTGAGCGTGCCCGTGAAGCCGTTCGAGCCCGCCCGGTTGACCACGTGGGCGACGGCCGGGTTGCGGGCGATCACCCGCTCGGCCTCGTGCTGGAGCGCCGCCACCGCCTCGAAGGAGATGTCCTGGCGCGCCTCCGTGGCGATCTGCAGCTGCCCGATATCCTCCGGGGGGAAGAACCCCTTCGGGATCGCCGCGAACATCGCCGCGGTGAGCGCGACCGAGCCGAGGAAGACCAGCATCACCGCGCCCTGGTGGCGCAGGCAGAGGTCGACGCCGCGCTCGTAGCCCGCCTGGAGCCGGGCGAAGCCGCGCTCGAACAGGTTCCTGCGCGCGCCGTGGCCCTCGGCCCCGGCCCCGTGGCCCGCCGCCCCGGCGGGCAGGCGGGCCGCCAGCATCGGCGTCAGGGTCACGGAGATCACCGCCGAGGCCACGATGGCGATGGTCACCACGATCGCGAACTCGTTGAAGATCCGGCCGACCACCCCGCCCATCAGCAGGACCGGGATGAACACGGCGACGAGCGAGACCGTGATCGACAGGATGGTGAAGCCGATCTCGCCCGCGCCCTTCAGGGCCGCCTCGAAGGGCTTCTCCCCCTGCTCCACGTGCCGGACGATGTTCTCCAGCATCACGATGGCGTCGTCGACGACGAGGCCGACCGCCAGCGTCAGGCCGAGCAGCGAGATGTTGTCGATCGAGTAGCCGAGCAGGTACATCGCGCCGAACGTGGCGATGATCGAGATCGGCACCGCGATCGAGGGGATCAGCGTCGCGGCGAGCCGGCCGAGGAACAGGTAGATCACCACCACGACGAGGCCGATGGTCAGCAGCAGGGTGAACTGCACGTCGTGCACGGCCTCGCGGATCGAGACCGAGCGGTCGTTGACGACCGCGATCGTGCCGGCACCGCCGAGCTGCTCCTCGAATCTCGGCAGCATGGCGCGGACGCGGTCGACCACCTCGACGGTGTTGGCGTCGGGCTGGCGCTGGACGGCGAGGACGAGGGCGCGCCGGCCGTCCTTCCAGGAGGCGATGCGGTTGTTCTCGACCGAGTCGATCACCCGCGCGACCTCGCCGAGGCGCACGGGCCGGCCGTTGCGCACGGCCACGATGATGTCGCGGAAGGCGTCCGCGTTCATCAGCTGGGTGTTGGTCTGGATGGTGAGGTTCTGCCCCCTGCCCTCCACCACGCCGACCGGGGTCGAGGTGTTGGCGTTCGAGATCGCCGCCTGGACCTCGTCGACGCCGATGCCGCGGGCGGCGAGCACGTTCGGGTCGAACTGGATCCGCACCGCGAATTTCTGGCTGCCGTAGACGAAGACCTGGCCGACGCCCGTGATGGTCGAGAGCGAGGGCGAGATCACCGTCTGGGCGAAGGCGTCGAGGGTCGGCAGCGGGGTCGTGTCGCTCGACACCGCGAGCAGGATCACCGGCGCGTCGGCGGGGTTGAGCTTGCGGAAGCTCGGCGGGATGGTGAGTTCGACCGGCAGGCGCCGCAGCGTGCGGGTGATCGCCGCCTGCACGTCCGCCGCCGCCTGGTCGATGTTGCGGGACAGTTCGAACTCGATCGTGATCGAGGTGAAGCCCTGGTAGTTCGTCGCCGAGATCGTGGCGATGGCCGGGATGGTCGAGAATTCCTTGATCAGCGGCGTCGCCACCGAGGCCGCCATGGACTCCGGCGAGGCGCCCGGCAGCTGCGCGGTGACCGAGATGGTCGGGAAATCGACGGTCGGCAGGGCCGCGACCGGCAGCAGCCGGTAGGCGAAGAGGCCCGACAGGGTGAGGGCGAGCGAGAGCAGGATCGTGGCGACCGGGCGCCGGATGAAGGGGGCCGAGAGGTTCATGGCCGGCCCTACTTGATCACGGTCCGGGCGCCCGCCGCGGCCCGGGTCTCCGGCTGGCCGCGAATCTCGGCCTGACCTCTGGTCTCGGCCTGACCTCCGGGCTCGGCCTGCGGGCGCTCCGCCACGGCAGCGCCCTCGCGCAGGCGCAGCATGCCCTCGACGACGACGTGCTCGCCCGCCCGCACGCCGCGCGCCAGGGCGGCGACGCCGGCGGCGGCCGAGATCACCTCGACCCCGCGCCGCTCGGCGAGGCCGTCCGGGCGCACCACCCAGACGAAGCTGCCGTCCTGGCCGGGCTGCACCGCGACCTGCGGCACCGTCACGGTGCCGGGCCGCCGGCCGAGATCGACCTCCACGCGGACGTACTGGCCGGGCCAGAGCCGCTCGTCCTCGTTGGGAAACGACGCCCAGGCGGTCACCGTGCCGGAGGCCTGGTCGACGCTCGAATCCACGAAGGAGAGCCGCCCGGTGGCCAGCGCCCCGTCGCCGGTCCCGGCATAGACCCGCACCGGCGCCGCCTCCGGGCGGGCGAGCGCCGCGCGCAGGCGGTCGAGTTCGCGCTCGGGCAGCGAGAAGGTCGCCCGCAGGGGCTTCATCTGGGTGATGGTGACGAGGCCGGTCCCGGTCGATTCGTTGCCCTTGACGAGGTTGCCGGCGGTCACCCGCACGGTCCCGAGCCGGCCCGCGATCGGGGCCCGGATGGTCGCGTGGTCGAGCCGCACCCGGTCGGCCTCCAGGGCGGCCTTGGCGGCCTCGACATTGGCCGCCGCCACTTTCGACTCGGCGGTGGCGAGGTCGAGCTGCGCCTGGGAGGCGGAGTTGCGGGCGAACAGTTCCGTGACGCGCCGCACGTCGTTCTGCGTGCGGGTGCGGGTCGCCTCGTCGCGGGCCAGGGCGGCCTCGTCGCGGGCGATCTGGGCGCGCAGCTCGCGGTCGTCGAGCCGGTAGAGCACGTCCCCTGCCCTGACCACCTGCCCGTCGCGGGCGAGCTGCTCGGTGATCACGCCGTCGATGCGCGGGCGCAGCACCACCGTGGCGATGGGCTCGATCCAGCCGACGGTGGCCCGGGTGATGGGCAGGTCCGCGCTGCCCGCCAGGGCGGTGCCGACGGCGATGCGCGGCGCGGCCGGCGCGCTCGCCGGCACCGGCGGCACGAAGGCGGCCGGCAGGTGCTGGGCCAGCGCCGGCGGCAGGGCCGCGCGGGTCTCCGTCCAGGCGGCGCGGGCATCCCCCCCGTGGCGGTGGAGCATGACGCCCGCCGCGGCGGCGAGCGCGGCCGCGAGCAGCAGGACGAGGCGGGTCATGCGACGGCTCCGAGATGGGCCGGACGCGGCGCGGCGGCGCCGGCCTGGAGCCCGGTGAGGAAGAAGGCGGCGACGTCGCGGGCGGAGGGGGCGGCGCGGCCGCTGCCGTGGGCGGCCATGCGGATGCCGCCGAGGATCATCATGGCGGCGAGGTCCACGTCCGCCACGCGGAAGCGGCCGGCGGCGATGCCGTCGCGCAGGAGCGCGGCCAGGGCCTCGCGCAGGCCGTCGAACCCCTCGCGCAGCACCCGGCGGCTGCGCTCGCCGAACTCGCTGCTGCGGCTCTCGATGGCGTGCAGGGCGGGCGAGAGCTGCCCCACCCGCTCCAGCACCAGGGTCACCGCCGCCTCGAGCCGGGCGGCCTCGTCCCCGCCCGCGGCCCGCGTCGCCCCGATCCCCTCGCGCAGGTCGGACAGGGTCCAGGCCAGCCCGGCGATGAACAGGGCCTCCTTGGTCGGAACGTAGCGGTAGAGGGTGGGCTTGGCGACGCCGGCGGCCGCCGCGACCGCGTCCATGTGGACGTCCGCGTAGGGCATGCGCGCGAAGAGCCGCATCCCGGCCTCCAGGATGCGGCGGCTGCGGTCCGGATCGAGGGGGCGGGCGGGCTCGCTCATGCGCACCGACTGAACGCGACGGTTCAGTCGCGGCGACTGAACTCGTGGGTTCAGTCTCGCGGGCTCCGGCAACGACACAAGGCGGCGCTCCCGCGGCGTGGTGCCGCAGGATGGCCGCCGGCCGGGTCCGCCCTATCCCCGCCCCGCCACCACGACCATGCGGCGGACCTCGCCGCGCAGGAAGGCCTGCAGGAAGCGGTCGTAGTTGCGGAACGAGACGCAGCCGTTCGAGGCGCCGGTCGGGCCGAGCATGTAGGTGTGGGCGAGGAGCCCGACCCGGCCGTGGATCGCCGCGGGCCCGCCGACCGGGTTCAGGCGGATCGCCCGCACGCCGTGGAAGAGCCGCTCGCGCTCGGTGAGGTCGTAGGTGCCGGGCGGGGTGGCGCCGCGCATCGGCACGTGGACGAAGCGGGGATCGTCCATCTTGTCGCCGAGCCCGGAATGGGCCTCCAGCCGCTCGCCGCTCGGCAGCGTGACGGTCCCGGCGGTGATGTCGTAGATCGCCGTCGCCTCGCCGAGCGGGGGGGACGGCATCGGGCTGAGCAGCCGGCGCGGGGTGGGGTCGATGGTGTCGCGGTCCACCCCCGCGTAGGCGAGCGCCGTGCGGGCCGGCTCCTGCGGGGCCCCGAACAGCTTCTCGAAGAAGGTGCGCGTGTCCGCCATGGCCGCGGCCGGGCTCTGCGCCCGGCCGCGGCGCGGCGTCTGGCGCTCGGCGAGCCGCGGCGTCTCGGGCGGGCGCGCCGCCCGGAACTCGGAGGGCCGGGGCACGGGCAGCGGCACCGGCTGCAGGACGAGCCGGGCCTCCGGGGCGAGCGAGGGCGCCTCGGCCGGCCGCGGGGGCAGGGCCGCGACCTGCACGGGCGGCTCGGCCCGCGGCCCGGCGAAGCCGGCGGCCGCGCGCGAGGGCTCCTGCTGCCACGCGAGCCGCGCCGGATCGAGGGCGGGGGTGGGGTCGAACAGCCACGCGGCCCGGGCCGGCGGCGCGGCGACCGCGGCCGGAACCGGGGCGGGGGCGCGGCGGGAGCCGGCGCGGGCGCGGTCGGCGCCGGACGGGCGGCCCAGGGCACCACGCCCTCGGAGGCGAAGCCGAACCACGCGACCCCGCCGACGACCAGCAGGGAGCGGATCAGCCCGCGGCGGGGCGCGGGCCAGCGCGGGGACGGACCGGCGGAGGGGAAGGCGCGCTGGACCATGGATACGCTACTCGTCGACGCACGTCCCGAGCGATGCGGCCCGCTGACGGCGCAGCGCGCGCCAGAATAGACTGGCGAGATGCGCGTTCGCGCCGCCGTGAAATGGTCCGTTGCTTCGGGAAGTACCAATTTCGGCTGTATCAGCGATAACACCGCGTGGTTAATCAGCACTGAACCGACGTGGTTAATCATCGCTGAACCGGTGCGGGGAGCGCGCCGGATCGTCGTGGGACGGGCGGGCGCCGGGGCTCCCGGGCGCGCCGGACCGGGCGGCGGAGCGCGCCCTCCCCGGCGAGCCCGCCTTTCCAGTCGTCGCGGCGGCCGGTTATGCCCTACACAGGGGCGGACGATCGGACGCTTGCTCCGATCCGCTTGAGGACGACGCGCGGGGATGATCGCGGGCTGGGCGGTGGTGCTGACCGCACTCACCTACATCTGCGCCCTGTTCACGGTGGCGCATTGGGGCGACGTGTCCGGCCGGCGCCTGATGCGCGACGAGCGCGTGCGGCCGACCATCTACGCCCTGTCGCTCGCGGTCTACTGCACCTCCTGGACCTTCTTCGGCTCGGTCGGGCTCGCCAGCCATTCGGGCCTCGACTTCCTCACCATCTATGTCGGCCCGGTGCTGGTGATCGGCCTCGGGCACCGGCTGGTGGCACGGGTCGTGCGGATCGCCAAGGCCCAGAACTCGACCTCCGTCGCCGACTTCATCGCGGCCCGCTACGGCAAGAGCGAGCGCATCGCCGCCCTGGTCTGCCTGATCAGCATCGTCGGGGCGATCCCCTACATCGCCCTGCAGCTGCGCGCCGTCGCGGCCTCGCTGCGGGTCTTCCTCGACGCCACGGACGGGCGCGGCGGCGGCACGATCGGCCTGATGGGCGATCTCGGCCTGTTCACCGCCCTGGTCCTCGCCGGCTTCGCGGTCGCCTTCGGGACCCGCCACGCGGACGCCACCGAGCACCAGGACGGGCTGACGCTCGCCATCGCGATCGAGTCGCTCGTCAAGCTCCTCGCCTTCCTGGTCGTCGGCGGCTTCGTGGTCGGCTGGGTGCTGCGGAAGGCGCCGGTGGTCACCCCCGGGGCCCTGCTCGGCGGGACGGCCACCCTGGTCGCCGACACGTCCGGCCCCTGGACGCTGCTGGTGCAGGTGCTGCTCTCGTCCTGCGCCGTGCTGCTGCTGCCGCGCCAGTTCCACATGGCCGTGGTGGAGAACCGGGCGGTGGCGGACGTGACCCGCGCCGCCTGGGCCTTCCCGCTCTACCTCGTGCTCATCAACCTGTTCGTCGTGCCGCTCGCGGTGATCGGCCTGATGATGTTCCCGGACGGGAGCGTCATGCGCGACATGACGGTGCTCGCCCTGCCCCTGGCCGAGCGCGCGGACGGCATCGCGCTCATCGCCTTCGTGGGCGGGCTCTCGGCCGCGACCGCGATGGTGATCGTGGAATCGGTCGCGGTCGCGATCATGATCTCGAACCACCTCGTCATCCCGCTGGTCCTGCGCGGGCGGCCGGGGAGCCAGCGGGCGACCAATCTCGGCGGCGTCGTGCTGGCGGTGCGCCGGGTCGCCATCGTGGTGGTGATCCTGGCGGCCTACGCCTATTCGCGGGTGGCCGGCGAGGTGGCGCTCGCCTCGATCGGCCTCCTGTCCTTCGCGGCCGTGGCGCAGATCGGGCCGGCCTTCCTCGGCGGCCTGATCTGGCGGCGCGGCACCGGCCTCGGCGCGGTGGCGGGGCTGACGGCGGGGCTCGCGGTCTGGGCCTACACGCTGCTGCTGCCGAGCCTGCTCGGCGAATCCGCCAGCCCCTGGGCGCGCGCCTTCCTGGAGGACGGGCCCTTCGGCATCGCGGCCCTCAGCCCCACCGCCCTGATGGGGCTCGACGACCTGCCGCGCCTCGTCCACGGCACGCTCTGGAGCCTCGGCCTCAACGCCCTGGCATATTGGGGCTTCTCGCTGCTGCGGGCGCCGAGCGCGATCGAGCGGCTCCAGGCCGAGGCCTTCGGGCACGAATTCGTGCAGGACGCGCCGCCCCTGCGCCTGTTCCGCGGCACGCTGAGCTTCGGGGAGCTGCGCGCCGCCGTCGCCCGCTTCCTCGGCGAGGAGCGCGCGCAGCGGGCCTTCGACGCCTACTTCGCCGAGCGCGGCCGGATGATCCTCCACCCGGACGCGGTGGCGGGGCTCGGCGAATTGCGCCACGCCGAGCACCTGCTCGCCTCGGCGATCGGCGCCTCCTCGGCCCGGCTCGCGCTCTCGCTGCTGCTCGGGCGGCGCAACGTCTCGCCGCGGGCGGCCCTGCGCCTCCTCGACGACGCCTCGGCGGCCTTCCAGTACAGCCGCGACTTCCTGCAGCACGGCCTCGACCACGCGGGCCAGGGCATCACGGTCTTCGACCGCGACATGACCCTGATCGCCTGGAACCGGGCCTTCGCGGACCTCTACGACCTGCCCAACGACATCATGCGCACCGGCATGCCGCTGGAGGAGATCGTCCGCTACAACGCCGCCCGGGGCGCCTACGGCGACCGCGAGGCGGACGACCTCGTGCGCGAGCGCATCGCCGCCTTCCGGCAGGAGACCGGGCCGCAGCGCCTGCGCCTCTCCCCGAGCGGGCGCGTGATCGAGATCCGGGCCAACGCCCTGCCGAACGGGGGCGTGGTCGCGACCTACACGGACGTCACCGACGCGGTCGCGGCCGAGGAGGCCCGCGAGCGCCTCAACGAGGAGCTGGAGCGCCGGGTGCGGGAGCGGACCGAGGAGCTCACCCGCCTCAACGCCGCGCTGAGCCGCGCCAAGGCCGAGGCCGAGGAGGCCAACGCCTCGAAGACGCGCTTCCTCGCCGCCGCGAGCCACGACATCCTGCAGCCCCTCAACGCGGCCCGCCTCTACGCGGCGGCCCTGGTCGAGCGCGACCGCGCCGCCGACCCGACGCTCGCCGAGAACGTCGACGCCTCGCTGGACGCGGTCGAGGAGATCCTGACCGCGCTCCTCGACATCTCCCGCCTCGACACCGGCGCCCTGACGCCGCAGCTCTCGACCTTCCGGGTCTCCGAGCTGATGCGCCAGATCCGGCGCGAATTCGAGCCGATGGCGCGCGAGAAGGGCCTGGAGCTGCGGGTGATGCCCTGCGGCCTCGGCGTCCGCTCGGACCGGCCGCTCCTGCGCCGGCTGCTCCAGAACCTCGTCTCCAACGCCATCAAGTACACCCAATCGGGCCGGGTCCTGGTCGGTGCGCGCCGCCGCGGCGAGCGCCTCGAACTCATGGTCTGCGACACCGGGCTCGGCATCCCGGCCTCCAAGCGCAAGGTGGTGTTCCAGGAATTCCAGCGCCTCGAACAGGGGGCCCGGGTCGCCCGCGGCCTCGGGCTCGGCCTCTCGATCGTCGAGCGCACCGCGCGGCTCCTCGGTCACCCGATCCGCCTGCGCTCCGAGGTCGGGCGCGGCTCGATCTTCTCGGTCCTGGTGCCGGTCGCCGCCCTGCGGCCGGCCCCGGAGGCCGCCGCGGAGGCGCCCCGCCCGGCGGACGCCGCCCTCTCGGGCCTCTCGGTCCTCGCCATCGACAACGAGCCGGCGATCGTGGACGGCATGGCGCGCCTGCTCGCGAGCTGGGGCTGCCGCGTGCGCACGGCGGGCTCGGTCGGCGAGGCGGTGCGGCGGGTGCTCGCCCCCGCCCCGCCCCCCGACGTGATCGTGGCGGATTACCACCTCGACGAGGGCAACGGGCTCGACCTGATCGCCTCGCTGCGGGCGGCCCTGTCGGCCGACGTGCCGGCGGTGCTGCTCACCGCCGACCGCTCGCCGCCGGTGCGGGAGACGGCCGCGGCGCAGCGCGTCCACCTGCTCACCAAGCCGCTGAAGCCCGCCGCCCTGCGGGCGCTGCTGACCCAGTGGCAGGCCCGGCGGGCGGCGGCCGAGGAACCCTCCGGCTGATCGCGGCGCCGCGCGGCCATCGCCCTCGTCCGGGCGCGCTGGTTCGGCATCGCCGTCCGGACAGCCGATGGCGGTCCTGGCCCGACCTGCTGCCGAACCGGTCGGCGGACAACCGCCCCCTTCACCGGGAGGGCCGCCGGGTCGGCGGCGGCGACGATGCGGAGCCAGGATGCCGGGCGGGACTCCGCCGCGGTCAGTGCCGGACCCACATGATCCGCGCCATCCAGGCGATCTCGGCCGTCGCGATCGAGCGCGCGGCCTCGCCAGGCATCACGGGCGCGAGGTCCGCCACCCGCGCGGTGCGCCGACGCAGCACCGCGCCGACCAGCGCCCCCGTGCGCAGGCTCACCAGGATCCGGTCGCCGCGGCGCATCGGCGCCGTGGCGCAGACCACAAGCACGTCGCCGTCGTGGTAGAGAGGCCGCAGATCGTTGCCCTGAACCTCGATGGCGAAGCAATCCTGCGTGCCGAGATCCGGAAAATCGAGCTCGTCCCAGGCGGACCCGGTCGGGCGGCCGTCCGGCCCGATCCGCCCGGCCACCGCCAGGGCGGCGCTGCCGATCAGCGGCACGACGGCCGCCCCCGCGGCGGCCCGCGGCGAGACGAGCTGCACGAACTCGTCGAGGGTGGCCCCCGTCGCGGCCAGGATCTTGGCGAGGGATTCCGTCGAGGGCCAGCGCCTGCGGCCGTCGGGCGCGACGCGCTTCGAGCGGTTGAAGCTCGTCGGATCGAGCCCCGCGCGCTTGGCCAAGCCCGAGGGGGTCAGCCTGTGGCGCTGCGCGAGATGGTCGATTGCTGACCAAATCCTGTCGTGCGAAAGCATGGGGAGAGTATCTATCACCCGCAATCAGATCTGCGGACCGCTTCGCCCGACACTACTCGGCGTCATCCGAAAGGCAACGCCGCGTGGATGCCGCCCCGTAATAAATCCGGTTTCGCGCGAGAGGCGCCTCGGAATCCTCAGCCATGAGCATGATTTACAAGATCTGCCCGGCCCCGCTGTGGCGGGACGCGCAGGCCGCCGGCCGCTTCCTCGGCGCCCCGGTCGACCTCGCGGACGGGTACATCCACTTCTCCACCGCCGCCCAGGTCGCCGAGACCGCCGCCCGGCATTTCGCCGGCCAGGATGACCTCGTCCTCGTCGCGGTCGCGGCGGAGGATCTCGGCGAGGCCCTGCGCTACGAGCCCTCCCGGGGCGGCGCCCTGTTCCCGCACCTCTACGGGCCGCTGCCGCTCGCGGCGGTCCGCTCCGCGGTGCCGCTCCGGCTCGGACCGGACGGGCGCCACCGTTTCCCCGCGGACCTGGAGGGCTGACACGCCTTGCTCGCCAGCCTGTTCCCCCTCGCCCGGCCCGTTCTCCACGCCCTCGACGCCGAGACGGCCCATCGCCTGACCCTGCGGGCGCTCGCGCTCCTGCCCCCCGGACCACCGCCCGCCGACGACCCGGCCCTGGCGGTCGCGGCCTTCGGCAGGCGCTTCCCGAACCCGGTCGGGCTCGCGGCGGGATTCGACAAGGGGGCCGAGGTGCCGGACGCGCTCCTGCGCCTCGGCTTCGGCTTCGTGGAGGTCGGCGGCGTGGTGCCGCTGCCCCAGCCCGGCAACCCGCGCCCGCGGGTCTTCCGCCTGCCCCGCGACGGCGCCGTCATCAACCGGTTCGGGCTCAACAGCGAGGGGCTCGCCACCGTGGCGGCGCGACTCGCCGCGCGGGCCGGCCGGCCCGGCCTGATCGGCGCGAATATCGGGGCCAACAAGGAGGCGGCCGACCGGCTGGCCGATTACGTGACCTGCACGCGGGCGCTCGCGGGCCTCGTCGACTTCATCACCGTGAACGTCTCCTCGCCCAACACGCCGGGCCTGCGCGACCTGCAGGGCGAGGCCTTCCTGGACGAGCTCCTGGCCCGGGTCGTGGAGGCCCGCGACGCGGCAGGGGGCGGGCGCCGCGCCGCCATCCTGCTCAAGATCGCGCCCGACATCACCCTCGGCGCCCTCGACGCCATCGCGGCCACGGCCCTGCGGCGCGGGGTGGAGGGGCTCGTCGTCTCGAACACCACGGTGGCGCGGCCCGCCGGCCTCGCGGAGGCGGCGCGCGCCCGCGAGGCCGGCGGGCTCTCCGGCCGGCCGCTCTTCTCGCCCTCGACGCGGCTCCTCGCCGAGACCTTCCTGCGGGTCGGCACCCGCCTGCCCCTGGTCGGGGTCGGCGGGATCGATTCGGCCGAGGCCGCCTGGACCAAGATCCGGGCCGGCGCCAGCCTCCTGCAGCTCTACTCGGCCCTGGTCTATGCGGGCCCCGGGCTCGTCGGGACGATCAAGCGCGGGCTCGCCGCGCGCCTCGCCGACCAGGGCCGGCCGCTCGCCGCGTGGGTCGGCCGCGACGCGGCCGAACTCGCGCGCAGCGCCTGACCGGGGCCGCGTCGCGGCCCGCCCGCGGCCGGCCGGAGGCGGCCGCCCGGGCCGCGGCTCACGCCGCGGGCACCTGCGCGGGCACCTGCGCGGGGCCGGCGGGGGCCGCGCCGGCGGGGGCCGGCCCGAAGGCGGCCCGGGCGAGCCTCGGGTAGAGCAGGCCCTGGCCGATGCCGCGGGCGGCCAGGAAGGCCAGGAGCGCGAGCCACAGGCCGGTATTGCCGAGGCCCTGCACGCCCCCCAGCACCGCCAGGTAGGCGGCGAGCGCCGCGACCATCAGGTTGCGCATCGGCCGGGTCCAGGTCGCCCCGATATAGATCCCGTCGAAGGCGAAGGCCGCCGCGGCCACGACGGGCGTCAGGGCCGCGAAGGGCAGGTAGAGGCGCGCGAGGGCGCGCACCTCGGGATTGGTGCTGATCGCGTCGATGAAGGCGCCGCCCGTCGCCAGGAACAGCAGCGAGACCGCGAGGCCGAAGCCGAGGCACCAGCCGAGCGCGTAGCGGACGGCGCGCCGGAAGGCGCCCTCCCGGCGGGCGCCGAGCGCCTGCCCGCACAGCACCTCCGCCGCGGTGGCGAAGCCGTCGAGGAAGAAGCTGCCGACGAGGAACAGGTTCTGCAGCACGGCATTCGCCGCGAGGGTGAGGTCGCCCGCCCGCGCCCCGAGCGCCGAGAAGGAGCCGAAGGCCGCGATCACGGCCAGGGTGCGCACCATCACGTCGCCGTTGACCGCGAGCATGCGCAGCAGGGAGGTCCGCTCCAGCACCTCCGCGCGGGGGATCCGCCAGGGCCGGGAGCCGAGGCGGCGCAGCACCAAGAGGCCGAGGAGGAAGCCCAGGGCCTCGGCCAGGACCGCCGCCAGGGCCGCCCCCGCGACCCCGAGGCCGAGGCCGAGCACGAGCAGGATCGTGAGCGCGATGTTCGCGACGTTCATGGCGACCTGGAGGGCGAGGCCGAGATCGGTGCGCCCGCGTCCCAGGGTCGAGCCCAGCACGGCGTAGTTCATGAGCGTGAACGGCGCCGCGACGATGCGGATGCCGAAATAGGTCGCGAGGGCCGCGGTGACCGCCGGGCTCGCGCCGGCGAGCGCGAAGGCCGCCTCGCCGAGCGGCCGCTGCAGGGCGACGAGCAGCAGGCCCACGCCGCCCCCGACCGCCAGCGCCCGCGCCAGGGCCCGGTCGATCTCGGCCGCGTCGCCCGCCCCGGCGGCCTGGGCGGTGAGCCCGGCGGTGGCCATGCGCAGCGAGCCGAAGGTCCAGAACAGGTAGTCGAACAGGACGGCCCCGAGGGCGAGCGCCCCGAGGAGCGCGGCATCGCCCAGCCGCCCGATCGCCGCCGCGCCGACGACGCCGAGGAGCGGCGTCGTGACATTGGCGAGGGTCATCGGCAGGGCGAGGGCGAGGACGCGGCGGTTCGTCACCGCCGGGGCTGCGGACGCGTCCATGCGCCTAGCGCCCGCCCGCGAGCAGCCGCGACAGCAGCCAGAGCGGCACGACCACGACGGCGCCGGCGATCAGCCAGGTCCCGGCGTCGTGGAAGGTCGACAGGCCGAGGTCGATGAGCGTGCGCAGCGTGTCGTAGGCGTGGACGTAGAGCGCCCGGGGGGTGATCCCGATCATCGCCATGCCGGCGCCGACCAGGAGCGACAGGAAGACGAGCCGGACGAGGACGGCGGCGGGCGAGCCGCCCAGGAAGCGCCGCAGGTCCGAGCCGGCCCGATGCGCGCCGGACCCGTCATAGGCCCCGCGCGGATCCTGGCCGCCGCGCGGATCGTGCGGCCGCCCGGGCGGAATGGTGAAACGCGGATCGCTCATCGGGGCCTCGCGGAAGGGGATCGAACGGAAAGCTGCGGCCTGCCGCACACACGTCCCCGCAAATCTGCAACGGACGCGTTACGTCGCTCCGCGGCGCGTCGTAAAGATGGCGAGCGTCAAGCCCCACACCAGGAGGGCGCGCCATCGATTCACGAGGGAGACGTCCGCCGCAGCGGGCGGTCACGGGTTCGCAGCATGATCGACCACGCGCTCTTCGATCCCGCCAAGGCCGACCCGGATGCGGAGCGGCTCAACCGGGAGATCATGGCCGCGCAGGCGAGCGCCCCGGATCCCTGGTCGCTGCCCGTCGCCGAGGTGCGGGCCCGGCGACGACAGGGCAGCGCCGCCTTCCCGGCGATGCCGCAGAGCCCGCGGGCCGAGACGCTGACCATCCCGGGCCCGGGCGGCCCGATCGCCCTCAGGGTGATTCGCCCGGTGCGCAAGCCGCGCGGCGCCTACCTGCACATTCACGGCGGCGGCTGGATCTGGGGCGCGGCCGACGAGCAGGACCCCTGGCTGGAGCGCATCGCCGACCGCTGCGGCTTCGTCTGCATCTCGGTCGAGTACCGGCTCGCGCCCGAGCACCCCTACCCGGCCCCGCTCGACGATTGCGCGGCGGCGGCGCTGTGGCTGCACGGCGAGGGGCGGCGCCTGTTCGGCGTCGAGGCGCTGACCATCGGCGGCGAATCGGTCGGAGCCCACCTCTCGGTGATGACGCTCCTGCGCCTGCGCGACCGCCACCGGCTCCCGAAGGCGTTCCGGGGCGCGAACCTGTTCTCCGGCCTGTTCGACCTCGGCGTCACCGCGAGCGCCCGCAACTGGGGCGAGGAGCGGCTCGTCCTCAATTCCCGCGACGTGCGCCGCTTCGCGGACGGCTTCGTGCCCGAGGGGGTCGCCCGGCGCTCGCCCGAGGTCTCGCCGCTCTACGCCGATCTCAAGGGCCTGCCCCCCGCCCTGTTCTCGGTCGGGACCCGCGACCCGCTCCTCGACGACACGCTGTTCATGTCGATGCGCTGGGCCGCGGCCAATAACGGGGGCTACACGGCGGTCTATACCGGCGGCTGCCACGTCTTCATCCGCTACCCCCTGGCGATGACCGAGCGGGCGCTGGAGCTGATCGAGCGCTTCCTGATGGCGCTGGCCTGAAGCCGGGCGCCGTCAGGCCGTGCGCGCGACGGTGGTGCCGATCGGGGCGGCCTGCGCGGCCTCCGACTCGCGCGCGTAGGTCTTGGCGCGCAGGGCCGATTCGGAGGGGAGCTGGTCGAGCACCGAGCCGGAATTCGGGTCGAGCACCTGGAACACCATCTGCTGGGTCTCGACGTCGCGGCGGTAGCGCACCTCGGAGCGGCCGGCATCGGGCGACGGCTCGGGCGGGGCTTCCGCGAGGGCGCGCTTCGCCTCCGGGCTCAGGTCGAGGGTGACGGCGTCGTCGAGCGGCGCGGATTCGGGCTCGCGCCCGCCGGTCGGGCGGCGCGGCGGAGGGTCCGCCTCGATCGGGGCAGGCGCGCTCGGCGCCGCCAAGGACCGGATCTCGAACATCGAGAGTCCCCAGGTGTTCATGCTGGCATGATCAGACACCCGTCGTCCCTACCCGGACCTTAACGGCGCGCCCCGCTCGCGCGCTGGTGTGAAGGCCTGGTTAACGCCGGCGCATTCTTTTTCACGACATCGCGCCGGCGGTTCGCCCGGCGGGCGCCCTGAGGGCGGGGCCGGTGCGGTGGCGGATCGGACCCATCGCGGCGGGCGCCGCGGGCTCAGGCCGGCGCGACGAATTCCGCGGTCTCGCGGGTCCAGGCGCGGGCCTGATCGCTCAGGGTGAGGCCGAGCCCGGGCCGGGTCGGCACGATCATCCGGCCGCCCTCGAGGGCCAGCCGCTCGTTGAAGAGCGGTTCGAGCCACTCGAAATGCTCCACCCAGGGCTCGCGCTGGAGCGCGGCGGCGAGGTGGATGTGCAACTCCATGGCGAAGTGCGGCGCGACGGTGAGGCCGGCGAATTCCGCCAGCGCCGCCACCTTGAGGAAGGGCGTGATGCCGCCGACCCGCGGCGCGTCCGGCATCAGGTAGTCGGCGCCGTTCTGGCGGATGAAGTCCCAGTGCTCGGCGACGCTCGTCAGCATCTCGCCGGTGGCGATCGGCGTGTCGAGGGCGGCGGCGAGCGCCGCGTGGCCGGCCGCGTCCAGGCAGTCGAGGGGCTCCTCGATCCAGACGAGGTTGAAGGCCTCGAAGATCCGGCCCATGCGCAGGGCGGTCGGCCGATCCCATTGCTGGTTGGCATCGACCATCAGCGGGACCTCGTCGCCGAGGCGCTCCCGCACGGCGGCGACCCGCTTCACGTCGAGGGCCCCGTCCGGCTGCCCAACCTTGAGCTTGATGCCGCCGATCCCGCGGGCGCGGGAGCGCTCGGCATTGACCAGCAGCTCGTCGAGGGGCGTGTGCAGGAAGCCGCCCGACGTGTTGTAGCAGCGCACCGAATCGCGGTGCGCCCCGAGGAGCTTGGCGAGCGAGAGGCCGGCCCGCCTCGCCTTCAGGTCCCAGAGGGCGACGTCGAAGGCGCCGATCGCCTGGACCGCGAGGCCGCCGCGGCCGGCCGAGGCTCCCGCCCAGGCCAGGCGGTCCCAGGCCTTGGCGATGTCGCTCGGATCCTCCCCGAGCAGGGCGGGCGCGATCTCGCGGGCATGGGCGAACTGCCCCGGGCCGCCGGCCCGCTTCACGTAGCTGAAGCCGAGGCCGCCCGACCCGTCCCCGGCCTCGATCTCGCAGACCAGGATGGCGATCTCGGTCATCGGCCTCTGGCGCCCGGTGAGCACCTTGGCGTCGCTGATCGGGCTGGCGAGCGGCAGGGTCACCGCGTGCAGCCTGATCCGGCGGATCGTGTCGGTCCCGTGCGGCATCCTCGTTCCTCCCGGTGATGGCCCGTGCCGGTGATGGCCCGTGCCGGTGATGGGCCCTGGCGGGCGCGGCGCCCCGGGCGGGGCGCCCGCGCGACGTCAGGTCGGGAGCGCCGCGACCTTGGCGGCGGTCCGCACCCGGCCCGGCGCCGTGAGCAGGGCGAGGAGGGCCGAGAGCACCGCGCAGGCGGTGAGGAAGCCGAGCGCCGCCCCGAAGCCGCCGGTCGCGTCCTTGATCCAGCCGACCACGAAGGGGCCGACGAAGCCGCCGAGATTGCCGATCGAGTTGATCATCGCGATGCCGCCCGCGGCGGCGGTGCCGGTCAGGAACTCGCTCGGCATGGTCCAGAAGGCCGGCTTGCAGCCGTAGAGCCCGATCGTCGCCACCGCGATCGCCACCACCGCCATCAGGGTGTTGCCGTAGAGGCCCGCCGCGGCCAGCCCCCCCGCCCCGAGCAGGCAGGCGACGATGTAGTGCCACTTGCGCTCGCGCATCCGGTCCGAGGACCAGCTCCAGACGAGGAGCCCGATCGTGCCGACCACGTAGGGCGCGGCGCTGACGAGGCCGACCTCCAGGTCGGAGCCGCCGAGGCCCTTCACGATCTGCGGCAGGAAGTAGGTGATCCCGTAGGTCGCCGTGACGATGGTGAAGTACATCAGGGCGAGCGAGAGCACGCGCAGGTCCGAGAAGGCGCGGCGCAGGCTCATGTGGCCCTGCTCCTGGCGCAGCAGGTCCTGCCGCTCCCGCTCGATCGCGCCGCACAGCCACGCCTTCTCGTCGGGCGCGAGCCAGTCGGCGACGGCGGGCGAGTCGGTGAGCCAGCGCAGCACCACGAAGGCGAGGAGCACGGCCGGGGCCGCCTCGACCAGGAAGAGCCACTGCCAGCCCGCCAGCCCGAGCGCCCCGTCGAGGCGCAGGAGCACGCCCGAGAGCGCCGCCGTCACGGCGTTCGAGACCGGAACCGCCAGGTAGAGCGAGGCCAGCACGCGGCTGCGATAGGCCTTCGGGAACCAGTAGGTGAAGTAGAGGATCACGCCCGGGAAGAACCCGGCCTCGGCGACGCCGAGGAGGAAGCGCATCACCACGAAGCTGGTCGGCCCGGTCACGAAGGCCATCGCGCCCGCCACGAGGCCCCAGGAGATCATGATGCGGGCGATCCAGCGCCGCGCCCCGGCCTTCTCCAGGAGCAGGTTGCTCGGCACCTCGAAGACGAAGTAGCCGAGGAAGAAGATGCCGGCCCCGAAGCCGAAATCCTTCGCCGAGAGCCCCAGTGCCTGCGACATGCCGCCGGTCGCCGCGAAGCTGACGTTGGTGCGGTCGATGTAGGCGATGAGGTAGATGATGACGATGAGCGGCAGGAGGCGCCACGCCACCTTGCGGATCGTCCTCGCCTCGAGTTCGCGGTCGGCCAGATCCATGGTTTCCTCCCGATTGTCGGTTATCGCGTCGTTGCCGGGGCCGGATCGCCCCGGAGGTCCCGATGGCGTCAGGTGACGGGCGCCGGGTTGAAGAGGGTGAGGTCGTTGTAGAGGCCCCAGCGGTCCGACCAGGGCTTGGTGCGCCCGCTCGCCACGTCGAGGATCAGGCGGAAGAGCTCCCAGCCCATCTCCTCGATCGTCGCCTCGCCGGTGGCGATCCGGCCGGCATCGAGGTCGATCAGGTCCGACCAGCGCTCGGCGAGCTCCGTGCGGGTCGCCACCTTGATCACCGGCGCCTCGGCCAGCCCGTAGGGGGTGCCCCGCCCCGTGGAGAAGACCTGCAGGGTCATGCCGGAGGCGAGCTGCAGCGTGCCGCAGACGAAGTCGCTCGCCGGGGTCGCGGCGAAGATCAGGCCCTTCCGGCGCACCCGCTCGCCCGGCGCGAGCACGCCGCGAATCGCGCTCGTGCCCGACTTCGCCACCGAGCCGAGGGCCTTCTCGACGATGGTGTTGAGCCCGCCCTTCTTGTTGCCGGGCGAGGGATTGGCGCTGCGGTCGGCCTGCCCGCGGGCGAGGTAGGCGTCGTACCACGCCATCTCGCGGATCAGCGCGCGGGCCACCTCCTCGGTCTCGGCCCGCGGGGTGAGGAGGTGGATGGCGTCGCGCACCTCGGTGACTTCCGAGAACATCACGGTCGCCCCGCAGCGCACCAGCAGGTCGGCGCAATAGCCGAGCGCCGGGTTGGCGGTGACGCCCGAGAAGGCGTCGCTGCCGCCGCATTGCAGCCCGACGACGAGGTCCGAGGCCGGGCAGGTCTCGCGGCGGCGGCGGTTCAGCACCTCCAGCCGCGCCCGCGCCATCGCCATGATGCTCTCCAGCATCATGCCGAAGCCCTGGTGGCGCTCGTCCTGGAGCCGCACCACGCCCTCGCCCTGCCCGTCCGGCAGCAGCCGCTCGGAGACGAGCTTCTCGCAGCCGAGGCCCACCACCATCACCTCGCCACCGAAATTCGGGTTCTGGGCGAGGCTCTGCAGGGTGCGGATCGGGATCACGGCCTCGGGCGCGTTGATGGCGACGCCGCAGCCATAGGCGTGGGTCAGCCCGACCACGTCGTCGACGTTCGGGTAGCGCGGCAGCAACTCCTCGCGGATGCGCCGGACGGCGACGTCGAGGGTGCCGGCGACGCATTGCACGCTGGTCGAGATGGCCAGGATGTTGCGCGTGCCGACCGAGCCGTCCGGGTTGCGGTAGCCCTCGAACGTGTAGCCGTCGAGGGGCGGGAGGGGCGCCGGGACCCGGGTGGCGAGCGCGAGGGCGTCGAGGGCCGGCGCGGGCGGCGTCCGCACCCGGCTCTCCTCGACCCAGGCGCCGCGGGAGATGTCCCGCAGGGCGGTGCCGATCACCTCGCCGTAGCGGCGCACCGGGGCGCCCTCGGGGATGTCGGCGAGGGCCACCTTGTGGCCCTGCGGCACGAATTCGCGCAGGGTGAGCCCGTCCGGAAGTGCGGTGCCGGCCGGCAGCCCGAAGGCGTTCACCACGATCGCGACGTTGTCGTCCGGGTGGAGCCGGATCGTGCGGGGCAGGTCCCCCGCGAGTCCCGGACTCGTCTTGGTTCCCGGACTCGTCTTGACTCCCGGACTCGTCTTGGCGTCCGCCGGCATCGGATCCTCCCTCTCGCGGCGCGCCGGCCGCGGCGACGGGCCAGCAGGCGCTGGCGCGGATCCGGCGGCTCGCCTCGGCTCAGGCCTCGGCCCAGCCCGTGGTTGAGAGAGTCATAGCGAGCGCATTCATCTCGGGCCAACTCAGAGTCGGCATGGATTGATGCCGGAAATGGATCGACGGGCGGCGGGCCGGCCGGATTCCCCGCCCGCGGACGCGAAGCGGCGCGGGTGCCGAACGGCCCCGCGCCGGGATCTGCCTCGCGCGTGAAGCGGCGGCGCCGGGCCGGGAGCCCGCCCCTACTCGGCCGCGATCGAGGCCGGAACGACGGGCACCACCCGGGCGGCGCAGAACTTGAACTCCGGGATCTTGCCCATCGGGTCGAGCGCCGGGTTGGTGAGCAGGTTCGCGGCGGCCTCGGCGTAGCAGAAGGGCATGAACACCATCCCCTCCGGCACGTCGCGGTCGGAGCGCACCTTCACCTCGACGGCGCCGCGGCGGGTCTCGAGGCGCATCCGGTCGCCCGGCACGAGGCCGAGCCGGCCGAGTTCGCGCGGCGCCATGAAGGCCACCGCCTCGGGCTCGATCGCGTCGAGCACCCCGGCGCGGCGGGTCATCGAGCCCGTGTGCCAGTGCTCCAGCACGCGGCCGGTCGAGAGGACCATCGGGAACTCGGTGTCCGGCACCTCGTCGGGCGGCGTCACCGCGGCCGGAACGATCTTGGCGCGCCCGCTCTCGGTCGGGAACCCGGCGTAGAAGATGATCTCGTGGCCGGGCTCGTCCGGCGCGTCGACCGGGTAGGTGACGGCGCCCTCGCGCTCCACCCGCTCCCAGGTGATGTTCTTGAGCGAGGGCATCACCCGGGCCATCTCGGTGAAGATGTCGGCCGGGCCGCCATAATCCCAGGCCAGGCCGAGGCGCCGGGCCATCTCCTGGATGATCCACCAATCCTGGCGCGCGTCGCCCGGGGGCGGCACGACCGGGCGGGCCATCTGCACGCGGCGATCGGTATTGGTGAAGGTGCCGGCCTTCTCGGCGAAGGCCGAGGCCGGCAGCACCACATCGGCGTGGAAGGCGGTCTCGGTCAGGAAGAGGTCCTGCACGACGAGGTGGTCGAGCATCGCCAGCGCCTGCCGGGCGTGGTTGAGGTCGGGATCCGACATCGCCGGGTTCTCACCCTCGACGTACATGCCGCGGATGCTGCCGGCGTGGATCGCCCGCATGATCTCCACCACGGTGAGACCCTGCTTGGGATCGAGGGACTGGCCCCAGAAGTCCTCGAACAATTCCCGCACCGCCGCCTTCTCGACGGATTGGTAGTCCGGATAGACCATCGGGATCAGGCCGGCATCGGAGGCGCCCTGGACGTTGTTCTGGCCGCGCAGGGGGTGCAGGCCGGTGCCGGGCCGGCCGATCTGGCCGGTGGTGAGGGCGAGCGCGATCAGGCAGCGGGAATTGTCCGTGCCGTGCACGTGCTGGCTCACGCCCATGCCCCAGAAGATGATCGAGGCCTTCGAGCGGGCGTAGAGCCGGGCCACCTCGCGCAGGGTCTCGGCCGGGATGCCGCACACCTTCGCCATCTTCTCGGGCGTGAACTCGCGGATGCGGTCCTTCAGCGCGTCGAAGTTCTCGGTGTAGCCGGCGATGTACTGCTGA
This sequence comes from Methylobacterium sp. CB376, assembly GCF_029714205.1. Taxonomy (NCBI): domain Bacteria; kingdom Pseudomonadati; phylum Pseudomonadota; class Alphaproteobacteria; order Hyphomicrobiales; family Methylobacteriaceae; genus Methylobacterium; species Methylobacterium sp. CB376. The sequence continues at coordinate 3,646,121 of NZ_CP121648.1, forward strand.
TCGGTGAGCCCCTCCTCGACGATCACGTTCAGCATCGCGTTCAGCATGGCCACGTCGGTGCCCGGCTTGAAGGCGAGGTGGCGATAGGCGTGGCGCGACAGGACCTGCCGGCGCGGGTCCATGATGATCAGCTTGGCGCCGCGCTCCTTGACGGCGTTCTTGATGAAGGTGGCGGCGACCGGGTGGTTCACGGTCGGGTTCGCGCCGATGACGACGATCACCTCGGCGTCGAGCGCCGCCGAGAACGGGGCCGAGACGGCGCCCGAATTCAGCCCCTCCATCAGCGCGGCCACCGAGGAGGCGTGGCAGAGCCGGGTGCAATGGTCGACGTTGTTGGTGCCGAAGCCGAGCCGCACCAGCTTCTGGAACAGGTAGGCTTCCTCGTTCGAGCCCTTGGCCGAGCCGAAGCCCGCCAGCGCGTGGCGTCCGTGGCTGTCGCGCACGCGCCTCAGGCCGCCGGCCGCGCGCGCGAGGGCCTCCTCCCAGCTCGCCTCGCGGAAATGGGTCCAGGGATTGGCCGGATCGACCTGGTCGTTGGCGTCCTTGGCGACGTTGTCGAGGCGAATCAGGGGCTTGGTCAGCCGGTGGGGGTGGTGGACGTAGTCGAAGCCGAAGCGGCCCTTCACGCAGAGCCGGTTGTGGTTGGCCGGGCCGTCCTTGCCCTCCGCGTAGACGATGCGGTCGTCCTTGACCTTGTAGGAGACCTGGCAGCCGACGCCGCAATAGGGGCAGAGCGAGTCGACCGAGCGGTCGGGATAGACCTCGCGCTGCTGCGCATCGTTCAGGTAGGCGGCCGGCATCAGGGCGCCGGTCGGGCAGGCCTGGACGCACTCGCCGCAGGCGACGCAGGTCGAGGAGCCCATCGGGTCGTCGAAGTCGAACACGACCTTGGCGTCCGCGTTGCGGTAGGCCATGCCGATCACGTCGTTGACCTGGACTTCGCGGCAGGCCCGGACGCAGAGGTTGCACTGGATGCAGGCGTCGAGGTTCACCCGCATCGCCGGGTGGCTCGCGTCGGTCGCCCAGCGCTCCTCGGCCGGGAAGCGGCTCTCGCTCACGCCGACGTGGTCGGCCTGCGACCAGAAGTGCGAGTCCGGATCGTGCGAGGTCGCGCGCTCCGGCTGATCGGCGACGAGGAGCTCCATCACCATGGCGCGGGCCTTCACGGCCCGGTCGGTCTGGGTCTTGACCTTCATGCCGACGGCCGGCGTGCGCTTGCACGAGGCCGCGAGCACGCGCTCCCCCTCGATCTCGACCATGCAGGCGCGGCAATTGCCGTCCGGCCGGTAGCCCGGGGCGGGCTTGTGGCAGAGGTGCGGGATGTGGGTGCCGAGCCGCTGGGCGACCGCCCACAGGGTCTCGCCCGGGCGCGCCTCGACCTGCTCGCCGTCGAGCTCGAACACGACGCCGGGGATGCCCGCCGGCAGGTCGCGCAGCGACAGGGTCCCGCTCGGGGCGGGCCCGGCCTGCCCGCCGGCCTTCGTGCCCTGCGAGTAGGAGCCGCCGCCCTGGGGCGTGCCGCCGGTGCCGCCGGCATCCTGGGGCGCGGAGGGCCGGGTCGCGAGCGGGTCGCCGCCGGCCGGGTTGCTGTTCTGGGTGCCGCTGCTCATGGTGTCGCTTCCGCTTCCGGCCCGTCCCGCCCTACTCGGCCGCCATGGGCCGCGGGGTCGGGAAGAGGTCCGGGAAATACTTGATGACGCTGGTGAGCGGATTCGAGGCCGCTTGGCCGAGGCCGCAGATCGAGGCGTCGCGCATGCATTGCGACAACTCGCCGAGGAGGTCGGTGTCCCAGACCCCGCTCTCCATCAGCATGCGGGCCTTCTGGGTGCCGACCCGGCAGGGCGTGCATTGGCCGCAGGACTCGTCCTCGAAGAACCGCATCAGGTTGAGGGCCGCACCGCGGATGTCGTCCTTGTCGGAGAGCACCACCACGGCGGCCGAGCCGATGAAGCAGCCGTACTTCTCGAGGGTCCCGAAATCGAGCGGGATGTCGTCCATCGCGGCCGGCAGGATGCCGCCCGAGGCGCCGCCCGGCAGGTAGGCCGCGAAGCGGTGGCCCTCGGCCATGCCGCCGCAGAATTCCTCGATCAACTCGCGGATGGTGACCCCGGCCGGCGCGAGCTTCACGCCCGGCTCCCTCACCCGGCCCGACACCGAGTAGGAGCGCAGGCCCGTGCGGCCGTTGCGGCCGTGGCTCTTCCACCAATCCGGGCCGCGCTCGATCAGGTCGCGAATCCAGTACAGCGTCTCGACGTTGTTGATCAGCGTCGGGCGCCCGAACAGGCCGACCTGGAACGGGTACGGGGGCTTGTGGCGCGGCAGGCCGCGCTTGCCCTCGATCGACTCGATCAGCGAGGATTCCTCGCCGCAGATATAGGCTCCGGCCCCGCGCCGCAGGTGCAGGCGCGGCCCGCCCGGCGGCAGCTTGGCGATCTCCCGCGCCAGGATCTGGCGGGCGATCGGGTACTCGTCGCGGATGTAGAGGTAGACGTCCTCGGCCTCGACCACGTGGGCGCCGATCAGGGTGCCTTCGAGGAAGCGGTGCGGGTCGGTGTTGAGGTAGAGCTGGTCCTTGAAGGTGCCGGGCTCGCCCTCGTCGCCGTTCACCGCCATCAGGCGCGGGCCGGGCTCGCCGCGCACCGAGCGCCACTTGCGACCGGTCGGGAAGCCCGCCCCGCCGAGGCCCCGCAGCGAGCCGTCGTCGAGGACCTTGAGCACGTCCTCGACCGAGAGATCGCCGGCGCGCAGGCGCTCCAGGGTCCGGTAGCCGCCCGCGTCCCGGTAGGCGTCGAAATCGATCGTGTCGGGAAGATGCGCGTGCGTGTCGCCGGCCGCGACCGCCGCCCGCACAGTCTCGACCGTGGCCCGGTGCAGGAAATTGTGCCCGACCTCGGCGGCCGGGGCGTGGTCGCACAGGCCGACGCAGGGCGCGCGCACCACGCGCACCTGCGCGCCGATCTCCGCCTGGAGCGCGGCGAGGAGCTCCTCGGCGCCGTGCATCGCGCAGGTGAGGCTGTCGCAGACCCGCACGGTCAGCGCCGGGATCGCCGCCTCGCCCTCCTTCACCACGTCGAAATGGGCGTAGAAGGTCGCGGTCTCGAACACCTCCGCGAAGGCGAGCCCCATCTCGTCGGCGAGCGCCGCGAGGTGGGGGGCGCTGATCTGCCCGTAGGTGTCCTGGACGAGGTGCAGGTGCTCGATGAGGAGGTCGCGGCGGCGCGGCGCCTCGCCGAGGAGCGCGGCGATCTCGGCCTTCGCCCGGGGATCGACCTGGCGCCCCTTCGGCACCGGCCTCGCCCGCTCGCGACCGCGTCCGGGGTGTTCGAAGCGCTTGACGCGCGACACATCGTGCTGGCTCATGGGGTCACCGTACCAGCTGGCATACAAAATACAAGGTACCGCACGGGGGCGCTCGCGCTGTGATCTTCGCCGGGCTGTGTCGCGGATCGTGAGGCGGGGCTCCCGGCGCGCCGGGAGCCGATCGCCGCGCCCGACGCGACGAACCGACCCTCGTGGAGCGCGGGAGCATAAGGATCGCGGGCGCGTCCGTCAGGAGCGGCCACCCCCCACGAAAGTCCAAGCCGCCCCCTGCGCGCCTTCGGCGGCCCTACTGGCCGCCGAAGGCGCGCAGGGGGCGGCCGGCTTCCGAGCGCTGCTCCATGGTGACGCGGCCGCTCCCGGCATCGAAGGCGGCGAGGCGCGGGCCCGCCACGGCGTCGAGGCTCTCCTCGAACGCGTCGAGGGCGGCGTTCACGGCGCCGACGCCCTCGGGCCATGCCCGGGCAAGGCGGGCGGCGAGGTCCTGCCGCAGGCTGTCGGTGAGCGGCGGACGCGTCTCGGCGGCGTAGGCCTCGGCGACGAGGCGCGCTTCCTCGGCGGGACTTCTCTCGGCATTCGGCATGGCGGGCTCCCTCCGGTGGGCGAGGGAAACGCGCGAGCGGCCGCTTCGTCGCAGGGCCGGCGGGCGGGCCGCCCGCCGGCCCTGCGGCTCAATGGCTCATCAGGCAGCAGGTCGTGGTGGTCTGCAGGATGGTGCGGGTGGCCCCGCCGAACAGCCACTCGCGCAGGCGGCTGTGGCCGTAGGCGCCCATCACCAGGAGGTCGGCCCGGAAGGCGGCGGCGTTGGCGAGGAGCGCCTCGCCGGGGCGGATCCCCGATTCGGGGATCAGCCGGGAGGACGCCTTCACGCCGTGCCGGACCAGGAAATCCGCGACGTCGGCGAGCCCCTTGGCCTCGACCTCCGGCTCGACGCCCAGCACCAGCACCTCGCTCGCCCGGGCGAGCAGCGGCAGGGCGGCGCTCACCGCCCGGCGGGCCTCCGGGGCGTCCTTCCAGGCCACGACCGCCCGATCGGCCCGCAGCCGGGTCGGGCCCGGCGGCACGACCAGGACGGGGCGGCCCGCCTCCATCAGGAGCGGCCCGGGCGCCACGCCGAGGGGGCCGTGATCGCCGTCCTCGGCACCGTGGCGGCCCACGACCAGGAGGTCGGCGGCCCGCGCCTGCAGGGCGAGGTAGGGCAGCGCCGGAGCGAGGGCGGCCCGCCAGGACGCCTCCGCGTAGCCGCCGGCCGCCCGCTCGAAGACGTCGCGCGCCAGCCCGATCTCGTCGAGCACGCGGTCCTTCTCGGCCTCGTAGATCCGCTCGGCCTCGGCGATGTCGGTGGCGGTGACCGGGTCGGGCACCTGCCGGGCGGCGACGCCGATCAGGCGGGCCTCGAACCGGCCCGCGAGGTCCGCGGCGAGCTGCGCGCGGGCCTGGGCGGCGGCGCCGAGATCGAGCGAGACCATGATGCTGGCGTAAGTCATCGCACCTCTCCCCGATGGATCCCTGCCGATGGATCCCTGCCGATGGATCCCTGCCGATGGGACGGCCGGTTGGGACCAGGGCGATCCTGCCTCCCCGGGCGCGCCTCCGCGTTGATCCAGCGCAAAGGCCGGCCGGCCGCGCATCACGCCGGCGGAGGCTTGATCCACATCAAGGTTGGTGGGGTGAGCCCGCCGGATAAGCGCTCGTCAGCGCGGGATCCCCCGCCTTCCTGCGAGCGAGCCATGGCGTCAGCCCGATCCAGCAAATACATGACAGAGGGCGAGGCCGGCCTGTGCGCGGCCCTCGGTCTCGGCTTCGTCCTCAGCCTCATCGCGGCGGCCAAGGCCGTCGACGCGCCCTTCGGCGCCCACGCGGTGATCTTCGCGGCCGCCTCCGCGGCCGGCATCGTGGCGATCCTGCGCCGCTACGCGGCCCGCGACCCGGAGCCGGTGCCGCAGGAGATCGCCGGCAAGCCCAACTACAATCTCGGCCCGGTCAAGTTCGCGGCGATCGCCTCGATGGGCTGGGGCATCGCCGGCTTCCTGGTCGGCTGCATCATCGCCTTCCAGCTCTGGGCGCCCTCGCTCAACCTGGGGCTCGAATTCACCACCTTCGGGCGCCTGCGCCCGCTGCACACCTCGGCGGTGATCTTCGCCTTCGGCGGCAACGTGCTGATCGCGACCTCGCTCTACGTGGTGCAGCGCACCTGCCGGGTCCGGCTGGCGGGCGACCTCGCGCCCTGGTTCGTGGTGCTCGGCTACAACCTGTTCATCGTCATCGCCGGCACCGGCTACCTGATGGGCGTGACCCAGTCGAAGGAATACGCCGAGCCCGAGTGGTACGCCGACCTCTGGCTCACCATCGTCTGGGTCGTCTACCTCCTGGTCTTCCTGGCCACGATCTGGAAGCGCAAGGAGCCCCACATCTTCGTGGCGAACTGGTTCTACCTCGCCTTCATCGTCACGATCGCGATGCTCCACATCGTGAACAACCTCGCGCTGCCGGTGACGGTGTTCGGCTCGAAGTCCTACCCGATCTTCTCGGGCGTGCAGGACGCGCTGATCCAGTGGTGGTACGGCCACAACGCGGTCGGCTTCTTCCTCACCGCCGGCTTCCTCGCCATCATGTACTATTTCGTCCCGAAGCGGGCGGAGCGGCCGATCTACTCCTATCGGCTCTCGATCATCCACTTCTGGGCCCTGATCTTCATGTACATCTGGGCCGGGCCGCACCACCTGCACTACACCGCCCTGCCCGACTGGGCTCAGACTCTGGGCATGACCTTCTCGATCATGCTGTGGATGCCGTCCTGGGGCGGGATGATCAACGGCCTGATGACCCTCTCGGGGGCCTGGGACAAGCTGCGCACCGACCCGATCCTGCGCCTGATGGTGGTCTCCCTCGCCTTCTACGGCATGGCGACCTTCGAGGGCCCGATGATGTCGGTGAAGGCCGTCAACGCGCTCAGCCACTACACCGACTGGACCATCGGTCACGTCCATTCCGGCGCGCTCGGCTGGGTCGCCTACGTCTCCTTCGGCGCCCTCTACTGCCTCGTGCCCTGGCTCTGGAACCGCCGCGAGGTCTACTCCCTGCGCCTCGTCGAGTGGCACTTCTGGGTCTCGACCCTCGGCATCGTCCTGTACATCAGCTCGATGTGGGTCGCCGGGATCATGCAGGGCCTGATGTGGCGCGCCTACAACAGCTTCGGCTTCCTCGAATACTCCTTCGTCGAGACGGTCGAGGCGATGCAGCCCTACTACCTGGTGCGGGCGCTCGGCGGCGTGCTGTTCCTGATCGGCTCGCTGATCATGGCCTACAACCTCGCCATGACGATCCTGGGCCGCGAGGCGCAGGCCACCCGCCCCGCGCCCGGCGCCACCCTCGTCCCGGCCGAGTGAGCTCACGGGCCCGCCCCCGCGGCGGGCCTCCCCTCCCCGTCACAGAAAGACCATGGCGATGGCCACCGCGGAAGCCGGCCTCTGGAAGAGGCACGAATTCTTCGAGAAGAACTCCATCCTGCTCATCATCGGCATCCTGATCGTGGTCGCGATCGGCGGCCTGATCGAAATCGTCCCGCTCTTCTACCTGAAGAGCACGATCGAGGTGGTGGAGGGCGTGCGGCCCTACACGCCGCTCGAACTTGCCGGCCGCAACATCTACGTGCGCGAGGGCTGCTACCTCTGCCACAGCCAGATGATCCGGCCGATGCGCGACGAGGTCGAGCGCTACGGGCACTTCTCGCTCGCCGCCGAGAGCATGTACGACCACCCGTTCCAGTGGGGCTCGAAGCGCACCGGGCCCGACCTCGCCCGGGTCGGGGGCAAGTACTCGGACGATTGGCACCGGGAGCACCTGCGCGACCCGCGGGCGGTGGTGCCGGGCTCGATCATGCCCGCCTACGCCTTCCTGGAACGGCCCCTGGACACGGCGGCGGTCGCCGACGACCTGACGGCGAACGCCCATATCGGCGTGCCCTACACGTCCGAGATGATCACCCGGGCCCAGGGCGACCTGCGCGCCCAGCTCGACCCGGAGGGCGCGGACGCGGCCGGCCTGCAGGCGCGCTACCCGGGCGCGGCCCTGCACGTGCCCGGCGACCGCCGCCACGTCACCGAACTCGACGCCCTCGTCGCCTACCTGCAGGTGCTCGGCACGATGGTCGATTTCAAGCTCTACGACGACAAGAAGAACCTGAGGTGACGCCGTGACCTACGATATCGCCTCGCGCTTCGCTCAGACGAGCGGCCTGCTGTACTTCGTCGGCCTGTTCGCGGGAGTGACCCTCTACGCGCTGTGGCCGCGCAACCGGGCGCGCTTCGACGCCGCCGCCCGCCTTCCCCTGGACGAGGAGTGACTCCCGTGGCCGACACCGCCCACCCGCCCGCCGGCCTGCCGGCCGAGCCCGACACCACGGGCCACGAATGGGACGGGATCCGCGAGTACAACAACCCGCTGCCGCGCTGGTGGCTGCTGACCCTCTACGCCACGATCGTGTGGGCCTTCGGCTACTGGATCGCCTACCCGGCCTGGCCGCTGATCGCCAGCCACACGGGCGGGATCCTCGGCTACTCGAGCCGCGCCGAGGTGCTGGCCGAGGTGGACCGCGCCAAGGCGGCCCGCACCGCCCTCGGCCAGGACCGGCTCGCCTCGGCCGCGCTCGGCGAGATCAAGGCCGATCCGGCCCTGCTCTCCCTGGCGCTCGCCACCGGCAAGGCGGCCTTCGGCGACAATTGCGCCGGCTGCCACGGCACGGCGGCGACGGGCCGGGTCGGCTACCCGAACCTGCAGGACGACGACTGGCTCTGGGGCGGCAGCCTCGACGCGATCGCGCAGACGATCCGGGTCGGCATCCGCTCGGGCCACGCCGACGCCCGCCAGGGTGACATGCCGGCCTTCGGGCGCGACGGCGTGCTCAAGCGCGACGAGGTCGAGACCGTCGCCAACTACGTCCTGTCCCTCTCCGGCAAGGCCTTCAACCCGGCCCTCAGCCTGCAGAAGGGGGCGGAGGTCTTCGCGCAGAACTGCGCCGCCTGCCACGGCGACCAGGCGAAGGGGAACCCCGAACTCGGCGCTCCCGACTTGACCGACGCGGTCTGGCTCTACGGCTCGGCGCCCGAGCAGGTCATCGCCACGATCACCAACGGCCGCAAGGGCGTGATGCCGACCTGGGAGGGCCGGCTCGACACCGCGACGATCAAGTCGCTCGCGGTCTACGTGCACAGCCTCGGCGGCGGCAAGTAGGTGCAGGCGGGGGCGGTCCGCCGCCCCCTCGCCACCCGAAGGCCGCATCCGCGTCGAGCCTGGTTGCTGGCGCTGATGCGGGCGACGGAGCGTGACCGCGACGGCCCGGCGCTCAAGGCCCGGTGCTCAAGGCCCGGTGCCACGGCTCACCACAGGAGCGGGTGCAGGAACACCTCGACCCGCTCCCCCACCTCCAGCCCGGTCGCGTCCTCGGGCAGGGCCGCGAGCCCGTCGCTGCCGGTGAGCGAGGTCAGCACCCCGGCCCCGTCCCGGGGGAACTTCACGGCCTCGACCGTGCCGTCCTGCGCCCGCCGCAGCGAGACGCGGACGAATTCCCGGCGTCCGGTCTTCTTGCGATAGGGGAAGGCGGCCCGGGCCGGCTGCGAGGGCGGCGGCGGGCAGGACGCCCCCGCGAGGCGCAGCAGCAGCGGGCGGACCACGAAGAGCAGCGTCACGTAGACCGCGACCGGGTTGCCCGGCAGGCCCACGAAGGGGGTGTCGCCGATCAGCCCCATCGCCACCGGCCGGCCGGGCTTGATGGCGAGGCGCCAGAACACCAGCCGGCCCACCGCCTCCACCGCCGCCTTGACGTGGTCCTCCTCGCCGGTCGAGACGCCGCCCGAGGTCAGGATGAGGTCGTGGTCGCCGGCCGCCGCGGCGAGGCGCGCGCGCAGGGAGGCGGGCTCGTCGCGCAGGATGCCGAGATCCGAGACCGCGACGCCGAGGCGCCGCAGCAGGGCCCCGAGCAGGACGCGGTTCGAATCGTGGATCGCCCCGGGGCGGAGGGCGGCGCCCGGCTCGGCGAGCTCGTCACCGGTCGAGAACAGGGCGACGCGCAGGCGGCGCCGCACCGGGATCGCCGCGTGCCCGGTCGCGGCCGCGAGGGCGAGGTCCGGCGGGGCGAGGCGCCGCCCGGCCGGGACCACCAGCGCGCCCCTCCCGGCATCCTCGCCCGCGGGCCGGGCATTGGCGCCGCGCCTCAGCCCGGGCGGGAGCCGGACCCGGTCGCCCTCGACGCGGACATCCTCCTGCATGAAGACCGTGTCGGCGCCCTCCGGCATCGGGGCGCCGGTGAAGATCCGCACCGCCTCCCCCGCCGTCGCGCTCCCGGCGGCGCCCCCGGCCGCCACCCGCCCGCGCACCGGCAGCAGCGTCTCGCCCTCCGCCGCGAGGTCGGCGAAGCGGACCGCGTAGCCGTCCACCGCCGCGTTGGCGAAGGGCGGCAGGTCGCAGAGGGCGCGCAGGTCCTGCGCCGCGACGCGCCCGTCCGCGTCGAGGAGCGGGACGCTCTCGATCCCGGCCACCACCGGCAGCCGGGCGGCGATCAGGGCCGCCGCCTCGTCCACCGTGAGCAGCGGGCCGCCGAAGGCGAAGCAATCGTCACTCAGTTGCGCCATGGCCCGCGAGCCTCTCGAGAACCGTCGGGAGCGGCTCGGCCCGCGCCAGCACCGCGTCGGCGATCGCCTCGACCGCGTCGAGGGGCAGCACCGGCACGCCCGCCCCCGGGAACGGGACGTCGCTCGCCACCGCGACGATGCGCGGATCCTCCGGGTGCAGCGGCGGCCGGCCGTTGGCGGCCCGGAAGACTTCGAGCTTGGGATGCGCCTCGCGCTTGAACCCCTCCACGAGGGCGAGGTCGCAGGGGCTGAGCCGCCCGAGGAGTTCGGCGAGGCTCGCCTCCCTCCCCGGCCCGACCTCGTGGATCTGCACCCAGCGCCGCGCCGAGGAGACGATCACCTCGCCCGCCCCCGCCTCGCGGTGCAGGTAGGAATCCTTGCCCGGCCGATCGACGTCGAAGGCGTGGTGCGCGTGCTTGAGCGTCGCCACGCGCAGGCCCCGCCCGGTCAGCGCCGGGATCAGGCGCCGCAGCAGGGTCGTCTTCCCGGCGCCGCTCCAGCCGGCGAGCCCGATCACCCGCATGTCAGCGCGCCTCCGCGGGCGCGAAGCCGAGGTCGTGCAGGTCGGCCCGCGTTTCGGGGGCGGTGAGCAGGGCCAGGAAGGCCGCGACGGCCGGGTCGTCGCGCCGGTCGGCCCGGTAGGCGAAGTCGTAATGCTCCTCGGTGAGCGGCAGGAAGCCGAGGCCGTAGGCCCGCGCCACCGTGGCGATGGCGACGCCCCAATCGGCCCGCCCCTGCGCCACCGCGGCCGCGACCGCGTTGTGCGAGCGGGGCTGGTTCCAGTAGCCGGGCGGGCGGGCGCCGCCGAGCAGCCCCTCGATCAGCACCCGGGTGCCCGCGCCGGTGTTGCGGTTGACCATCACGGCCTCCGGGTCGGCGAGGAAGCGCCGCACCGCCTCGGCCGCGCGGCCGCCCTCGGGGCGCGGCTCTCCTGGGCGCGGCTCTCCTGGGCGCGGCTCTCCGGCGCGCGGATCCCCGGCGCGCGGATCCCCGGCGCGCGGATCCCCGGCGCGGAAGACCACGCCCTGCAGGCGCCGCCAGCCCGGCGCCAGCACCAGGCCCGGCTCCAGGAAGGGCGCGTTGTAGCGCCCCGTCTCCGGGTCGAGCAGGTGGAGGCTCGCGAGGTCGCATTCCCGGCGCCTGAGCGCCGCCAGCCCCCCCGACGAGCCGACGAAGATCGTCCGCGCCCGCACGCCGCGCTCGGCGAGGCGCCCGACGAGGCGGTCGAGGCCGAGGCAGTGGCTGCCGACCAGGGTGAGGTCGGGCGGCCGCAGACCGGCGCCCAGGCGCGTCACCGCCACCGTCTCGCCGGCCTCCAGGCCGGAGCGGGCCGCCGGCACCGCGAAGAACCCGTCCGCCTGCGAGAAGGCCGTGACCGTGCCCGAGCCCTTGCCGAGGGGCAGGGCTACGAGCCCCTGCGCGCCCCGGGCGAGGGAGGCCATCACGAACTCGGTGCGGCCGAGTTCCGAGGCGAGGCGCTGGGGCAGCAGGGCCTCGACCCGGCTCTCCTCCCGGGGCGGCAGGCCGGCCAGGGCCCGGATCAGCGGCACCACCGCGTCGTGGAAGGTGAACATCGCCGAGGTCGGGAAGCCCGGCAGCACCACCACGGCCTTCGTCCCGACAGCCGCGAGGCAGAGGGGCTTGCCGGGCTTGAGGGCGACGCCGTGGACCAGGATCCCCGGCGCACCGAGGCGCGACAGGATGCGGTGGGAGACGTCCCCCGCCCCCTTGGAGGTGCCACCCGACAGGACCACGAGGTCGGATTCCGCGAGGCTCCGGCGCAGGGCCTGCTCCAGCAGGGCCTCGTCGTCGGGCACGATGCCGCCCGGCACGGCCTCGCCGCCGTTCTCGGCCACCGCGGCGGCCACGATGGCGCCGTTGGAATCGTAGATGGCGGCGGGCCGCAGCGCCTCGCCCGGGGCGACGAGTTCGTCCCCGGTCGAGATCACGGCGACGCGGGGCCGGCGCACCACCGCGACCGCGGCGAGGCCGCAGGCCGCCAGCATGCCGATCTCGCGGGCGGTCACCGGCGTGCCCCGGCGCAGCACGGTCTCGCCCCGGGCCATGTCGGCGCCGGCGTAGCCGACGAACTGGCCCGGCGCCGCGGCGCGCACGACCTCGATCGCCGGCGCGCCCTCCTCGACGTAGTCGGTGGCCTCGACCATCAGCACGGCGTCGGCGCCGCGCGGGAGAACGCCGCCGGTGGCGATCGGCGTCGCCGTCCCGGCCGCCACCGCGAGGGTCGGGGCGACGCCGCAGGCCAGGATCTCGCGGTTGAGGCGCAGGCGCCGCGGCGCGCCCTCGCTCGCCCCCTCGGTGTCGGCGGCGCGGACGGCGAACCCGTCCACGAGGGCGCGGTCGAAGGCCGGCACGTCGATGGGCGAGGCGACGTCCTCCGCCAGGGCGCGGCCGAGGGCGGCGCCGAGCGGCACGGTCTCGGGGCCGAGCGGCAGGTGCGGCACCGCCGCCCGGAACCGCGCCAGCGCCTCCTCCCGCGAGGCGACGCTCAGGAACTGCTCCTGGCGGGCCGCGCGGGCGAGGCGGGCGGAGAAGTCATCGGGGGGCAACGCGTCACTCACAGGGGCAGGACCTCGACGACCGTGTCCTTGGCATAGCCCTCCCGCGCGGGCGGCACCAGCACGGCACCGTCCGCCCGCGCGAGGCGGGCGAGGGGGATATCGGCGCCGCCGAGCGGTTCGGCACCCTCGGCGGATCGCCGCACGAACACCACCTCGGACAGCCCGATCGCGGAGGCGATCTTGCGGCGGAGCGGCGCGGGGGCGGGGGCGGGCGGGACCGTCCCGGCCAGGGCCGCGAGGAGGGGCCGGCCGAGGGCGAGGTGGAGCGCCAGCGCGGCCTCCGGCCGGCCCGGCAGCAGCAGGACGGGCCGGCCGGCGACCGCGCCGAACCCGGCCGTCTCGCCCGGCCGCAGGGCGATCCCGTGCGCCGCGACGGCGCCCGCCCGCGCCAGCCCCTCGGCGCTGCGGTCGCTCCGGCCGGGGCCGCTGCCGCCGACGAGGAAGGTCGCCGCGGCGCCCTCCGGCAGCGCCGCCGCGGCGCTGTCCGTCAGCGCCGCCGCCACCGCGCCCGGGTCGTCCGGCAGGCGCGCGGCGCGAACCACCCGGGCGCCCTCGCGGGCGAGGAGGGAGGCGAGGAGGGGCGAGAGCAGGTCGGGCGTCTCCGCCCCGGTGACCAGGAGGAGGACGGCCGGGCGGCGCACGGGCACCTCGGCGAAGCCGGCCGAGGCCAGGGCGAGCGCCTGCAGCGCGGTCGCGCGCTCGCCCGCCCGTCCCAGCAGATGGCCGGCCGGGATGTCTCCCCCGGCGGGGCGCGCGCCCTCGCCCGGGGCCGCGTCCGCCACGGCCTCGCCCTCCAGGACGGATTCGGGCGGCAGGACCGTGTCGCTCCCCTCCGGCAGGATCTCGCCGGCCTCGATCCAGGCGAGGCCGCGCGGGAGCCGCACCGGGGCCTGGGGCGCGGCGCCGGTGATCGCGGCCGCCTCGACCGCGTAGCCGTCGCGCAGGGCGAGGCGGCGCGCGGGGCGGCCCTCCGGCGCCGGGAGGTCGCGGGCGAGCGGGGCTCCGACGGCGTCGTGGACCGGCACGGCCTCGGGCGGCACCGGCGCGAGGCCGGCGAGCAGGAGGGCCCGCGCCTCGTCGAGGGGCATCAGCTGCGCGGAGGCGGAACGGCGCGTCATGGCTGCCGGCACCGGAGAGGGACGACCGTCGCGCGTCCCGTCGCGGACCCCGTCCGGGCGAAGGGGCTCGCCCGGATGCGGCATCGGCCGGCTGCGATCAAGCGCTGCGGCCCGCGCGCGGCCTCGGCGACGGCGTCGCGGGGCCCCGCGCTCATCGCTCGCCCGCGCGGCGCGGGGTGCGGGGCGCCGCCCGGAGGCGGGCCTGCGCGGAGCGGGCGCATCCAGGCGCCGCCGCAATCCTCCGCCCCTCCCCCTTCCGTTCCGCGCCGAGATAGTTTACATGTGAACTATCTTGCGGCGGGACAGCCGCGGGGGATCGCGGGAGAGGGTCCATGCCGAGCTACAAGGCGCCCGTGGAGGACGTCCTGTTCCTCCTCAACGACGTGTTCGGGTTCGAGCGCTACAGCAACCTGCCGGGTTTCTCGGACGCGACGCCGGACGTGGTGGAGGCGATCCTCAACGAGGGCGCGAAGCTCTGCGAGGAGGTGCTGGCCCCCCTCAACCTCCCGGGCGATGCCGAGGGCTGCACCCGCCACCCGGACGGCCGCGTGACGACGCCCAAGGGCTTCAAGGAGGCCTACGAAGCCTATGCGGGCGGGGGCTGGAACGGGCTCTCGATGCCGTCCGAGTACGGCGGCCAGGGCCTGCCCGCGACCCTCAACAGCGTGGTCCAGGAATTCATCTCCTCGGCCAACATCGCCTTCGGGATGTATCCGGGCCTGACCCAGGGCGCGATGGCGGCCCTGCTCGTCCACGGCACCGACGCGCAGAAGCGGACCTACCTGCCCCGGATGATCGAGGGGTCCTGGACCGGGACCATGAACCTGACCGAGCCGCATTGCGGCACGGATCTCGGCCTGCTCAAGACCCGCGCGGTGCCGAACCCCGACGGCTCCTACAGCCTCACCGGCACCAAGATCTTCATCTCGGCCGGCGAGCACGACCTCTCGGAGAACATCATCCACCTCGTCCTCGCCCGCATCGAGGGCGCGCCGGCCGGCACCAAGGGCATCTCGCTCTTCGTGGTGCCCAAGCTGCTGGTGAACGGGGACGGCTCGCTCGGCGCGCGCAACGGCGTGTCCTGCGGCTCGATCGAGCACAAGATGGGCATCCACGCCAACGCCACCTGCGTGATGAACTACGACGGCGCCAAGGGCTGGCTGGTCGGCGAGGCCAATCGCGGCCTCAACGCCATGTTCGTGATGATGAACGAGGCCCGGCTCGCGGTCGGCATCCAGGGCCTCGCCCTGTCCGAGGTCGCCTACCAGAACGCCGTCGCCTACGCCAAGGAGCGGCTCCAGGGCCGCGCCCTCACCGGCGCCAAGGCCCCGGACAAGCCCGCCGACCCGATCATCGTCCACCCGGACGTGCGCCGCACCCTGCTGTCGATCCGGGCCTTCAACGAGGCGGGCCGGGCCCTGGTGCTCTGGACCGCCCTGCAGGCGGACGTGGCGCACCGCTCGGGCGACGCCGCCGAGCGGCAGGCCGCCGACGACCACATGGGCCTGATGACGCCGGTGGTGAAGGGCGTGCTGACCGACCGGGGCTTCGCCAACGCGGTCGATGCCCAGCAGATGTTCGGCGGGCACGGCTACATCGAGGAATGGGGCATGTCGCAATTCGTGCGCGACGCCCGCATCGCCCAGATCTACGAGGGCGCCAACGGCATCCAGGCCATGGACCTCGTCGGCCGCAAGCTGCCGCGCGACGGCGGCCGCGCGATGATGCGCTTCCTCCAGGAGGTCGAGGGCTTCTGCAAGGAGAACGGCGCCGACGAGACCCTGAAGACCTACACGGCGCCCCTCGCCAAGGCCCTCGGCGACCTCCAGAAGGCGACGATGTGGCTGATGCAGAACGCCATGGCCAAGCCCGACAACGCGGGCGCCGCCGCCACCGACTACATGCACCTGATGGGGCTCGTCGCCCTCGGCTACATGTGGGCGCGCATCGCCAAGGCGGCCGCCGCCCGCAAGCGGGAGGGCAACGGCGTCGGGACGCGCATGGACGCCAAGCTCGCGACCGGCCGCTTCTACATGGAGCGCCTCCTGCCCGAGACCGCCACGCGGCTCGCCCGCATCTCGGCCGGCGCCGAGGCCGTCATGGCGGTGCCGGCGGAGATGTTCTAGGCTGCCGGCGGCCCGGCGCGCCGCGACGCCCGAACCCGGGACCCGCGTGCCGGAGCCTGGGCGGGCGATCCGCTCGGACGGTCTCGGGACGCGGCGCGACGGCCCGACGCGCACGGCCGCCGCCGGGTTCGGCGCCCTCGCCCGCCGCCGCGCCGCCCCCGGGGCGCGGGGCGAGGCCGACCGCGCCTGATCCGGGCCGCCCCGGCCCGCCGATCTCCCCCGCCGCCCGGCCCGCCCCGGACGGCCCGCGCCATCCTGGGAAGAAGCCCCCACTCGGAAGAAGCCCCATGCCCGACGCCTACATCTACGACCATGTCCGCACGCCGCGCGGCCGCGGCAAGCCCGACGGCGCGCTCCACGAGGTGACGGCGCTGCGCCTCGCCGAGACGGCGTTGCGCGCCCTCAAGGACCGCAACGGCCTCGACAGGGCCGCGGTGGACGACGTGGTGCTCGGCTGCGTCGACCCGGTCGGCGAGGCGGGCGGCGACATCGCCCGCGCGGCCGCCCTCGTCGCCGATTACGGCGAGCAGGTGCCGGGCGTGCAGATCAACCGCTTCTGCGCCTCGGGCCTCGACGCGGTGAACTTCGCCGCCGCCCAGGTGATGAGCGGCCAGCACGACCTCGCGGTCGGCGGCGGGGTCGAGTCGATGAGCCGCATCGGCCTCGGCGCCTCGGGCGGCGCCTGGCCGGTCGATCCCTCGATCGCCGTCAAGTCCTACTTCATGCCCCAGGGCGTCTCGGCCGACCTGATCGCCACCAAGTACGGCTTCTCCCGCGACGCCTGCGACGCCTACGCGGTGGAATCGCAGCGGCGCGCCGCCCGCTCCTGGGAGGAGGGCCGCTTCGCCAAGGCCGTGGTGCCGGTCAGGGACGTCAACGGCCTGACCATCCTCGACCGCGACGAGCACATGCGGCCGGGCACCGACATGCAGACGCTCGGGGCGCTCAAGCCCTCCTTCGCCCAGATGGCGCAGATGGGCGGCTTCGAGGCGGTGGCGGTCGCGGCCCATCCCGACGTCGAGGCCCTGAACCACGTCCACCACCCGGGCAATTCCTCCGGCATCGTCGACGGCGCCGCCGCGGTGCTGGTCGGCTCGAAGGAGGCCGGCGCGGCCGCGGGCCTCACCCCCCGGGCCCGGATCCGGGCCTTCGCCAATATCGGGTCGGACCCGGCGCTGATGCTCACCGGCCCGATCGACGTGACCCGCAAGGTGCTGGCGCGCGCCCGGATGAGCCTCGACGACATCGACCTCGTCGAGATCAACGAGGCCTTCGCCTCGGTGGTGCTGCGCTTCCAGCAGGCCTTCGACCTCGACCCGGACAAGGTCAACGTCAACGGCGGCGCCATCGCGATGGGCCACCCGCTCGGGGCGACCGGCGCCATGATCCTCGGCACCGTGCTGGACGAACTGGAGCGGACCGGCAAGGCGACCGCCCTGGTGACGCTCTGCATCGGCGCCGGCATGGGCACCGCCACGATCATCGAGCGGGTCTGAGCGTCATTCGCCGCAGCGATGGCCGGTTCGGCGGCGAACGCGATGGGAGACCGGGAGACCGAGCCGACTCGCGCCGTGCCGTTCTGCCCAGCGCCGGGTGCCGGACACGGCATCGTGTCCCAAGGGGGTGCTTGACGCTGGCGCCGCGGCCGGGCCTTCGGTCCCCGGCCTCAAGGCGCCTCATCAGGAAACGCTCATGACCCGAACCCTCCCGCTCCTCGCCCTCGCCCTCGCCCTCGCGGCCCCGGCGGCCCGCGCCGAGGAGCGCACCGACCTCGCCCGCAGCATCGTCGAGCGGACGGTGGCGCGGAATCTCGGCCTCGCCTTCAAGCAGGCCGAGGAGCGCTCGCTCGCCTCGCTCAGCAAGGAGCAGGCCGACAAGCTCCGGCCCGAACTCGACAAGGGCTTCGAGCAGGAGCGCGCCAAGCTCGTCGACGACCTCGCCAAGGAATACGCCCAGAAGTTCGGCGACGACGAGCTGAAGCAGCTGACCAGGATCTACGACGACCCGACCTACCAGAAGTTCCAGGCCCTCAACGCCGACCCGAACTCCCTGGTCTCCAGCATCACCAAGGATGCGGTGACCCGGATGATGAACATGCTGACGCTCGCGACCCTGTCGACGCAGCAGCCGCAGCCGGGCGCCGGCCCGGCCCCGCAGAAGCCCTGACCGGGGCGCCTCCCGCGGCCCGCCGCCGCGGGAGGCCGCACCCGGGATCCCGAGAAGAGGACGCCCCGATGGACCTCACGCATTTCCGCTTCGAGACCGATCAAGACGGCATCGCGCTCGCGACCTGGGACAGCCCCGGCCGCTCCATGAACGTGATCACCCCCGAGGTGATGGCCGAACTCGACCGGATCATCGACGCGGTCGCGGGCGACGCCGCCGTCAAGGGCTGCGTCATCACCTCGGGCAAGGAGGCCTTCTCGGGCGGGGCCGACCTCACGATGCTGCAGGGGCTGGGCGCCGAATACGCCCGGCTCAGCCGGGAGCGCGGCGAGGAGGAGGCGATGCGCTTCTTCTTCGAGGAGACCCGCCGCCTCTCGCTGCTCTACCGGAAGCTCGAGACCTGCGGGAAGCCCTTCGCGGCGGCGATCCACGGCACCTGCCTGGGCGGCGCCTTCGAGCTCGCGCTCGCCTGCCATCACCGCGTCGTCTCGGACGACGACAAGACCCGGGTCGGCCTGCCGGAGATCAAGGTCGGGCTGTTCCCCGGGGCCGGCGGCACTCAGCGCGTCGCCCGCCTGATGCAGACCGGCGACGCCCTGCAGATGCTGTTCAAGGGCGACCAGATCCGGCCGCTCATGGCCCGCAACATGGGCCTCGTCCACGCGGTGGCCAAGCGCGATTCCGTCGTCGCGGAGGCCAAGGCCTGGATCCGGGGCGGCGGCGCGGCGCTCGCCCCCTGGGACCAGCCGAAGTTCAAGGCCCCCTCCGGCAAGGTCTACTCGCCGGCCGGGATGATGACCTGGCCGCCCGCCAACGCCATCTACCGCCGCGAGACCCACGACAATTACCCGGCCGCGAAGGCGATCCTGCAATCGGTCTACGAGGGCCTGCAGCTGCCGATGGACCTCGCGCTCAAGGTCGAGAGCCGCTACTTCGCCAAGATCCTGCGCTCGCCGGAAGCCGCGGCGATGATCCGCTCGCTCTTCGTCTCGATGGGCGAGCTCAACAAGGGCGCCCGGCGCCCGGCCGCGATCGGCCCGGTCAGCCTCAAGCGGGTCGGGGTCGTCGGCGCGGGCTTCATGGGCGCGGGCATCGCCTACGTGACGGCGCAGGCCGGGATCGAGGTCGTGCTGATCGACCAGAGCGCGGAGGCGGCCGAGAAGGGCAAGGCCTACTCGCACAAGCTCGTCTCCGACCAGATCATGAAGGGCCGCGCCAAGACCGCCGACCGCGACGCGCTGCTCGCCCGCATCACCGCCACCGCCGACTACGCCGCCCTGTCCGACTGCGACCTCGTGATCGAGGCGGTGTTCGAGGACCCGAAGGTCAAGGCCGAGGTCATCGCCAAGGTCGAGGCGTCGATCCGCCCCGAGACGATCTTCGCCTCCAACACCTCGACGCTGCCGATCAGCGGCCTCGCCGACGGCTCCGCCCGGCCCGACCAGTTCATCGGCATCCACTTCTTCTCGCCGGTCGAGAAGATGCTGCTGGTCGAGATCATCAAGGGGCGGCAGAGCGGCGAGCGGGCGCTCGCCGCCGCCCTCGACTACGTGCGGGCGATCCGCAAGACGCCGATCGTGGTCAACGACGCGCGCGGCTTCTTCGCCAACCGCTGCGTGGGCGCCTACATCCTCGAAGGCCACCTGATGCTCGCCGAGGGGGTGCCGGCCGCCATGATCGAGAATGCCGGGCGGCAGGCCGGCATGCCGGTCGGTCCCCTCTCCCTCAATGACGAGGTCGGCGTCGATCTCGGCCTCAAGATCCTGAAGGCCACCAAGGCCCAGGCCGGCGAGGGCGCCGTGAACCCGCTCCAGGAGCGCCTGCTCGTCGCCCTCGTCGAGGGCGAGGGACGGCTCGGGCGCAAGAACCGCAAGGGCTTCTACGATTACCCGGAGAACGGGCCGAAGCGGCTCTGGCCGGGCCTCGCGGCGCTCGCCGGGACGCGCCAGGATCCCGACGCGGTCGACTTCCAGGAACTGAAGCACCGGCTCCTCGTCGCCCAGGCGGTCGAGGCGGCCCGGGTCTACGGCGAGGGCGTGGTGACGGATCCCCGCGAGGCGGATGTCGGCTCGATCCTCGGCTTCGGCTTCGCGCCCTTCACGGGCGGGGTGCTCTCCTACATCGACGGCATGGGCGCCCGCCGCTTCGTGGAGCTGTGCCGCCGCCTCGAGGCCAAGCACGGCGCCCGCTTCGCGCCCCCGGCGAACCTGCTCGCCATGGCGGAGACGGGCGAGCGCTTCTACGGCCGCGCGGAGGCCCGGGCGGCCTGATCCGGCGGGTCGCGGTCGCCCGCGGCGGCGCCATCGGGCTGCGACGACGCGCCGCCGGACTGCCCCTCCGGCGCCGCCGGGGGGGCGGCGACGGGCGGATCGGCCGGGGCGGCGGGGCGACCGCTCAGGGGAGCAGCGCCGTCACCTCGATCTCGACCTTCATCTCCGGCCGCAGCAGGCCCGCCACCACGACCAGCGTCGCGGCGGGCCGCACCGCGCCCATCACCCGTCCGCACACCGCCAGCACCGCCTCGGCCTCGGCCCGGTCGGTGACGTAGTAGGTCGCCCGCACCACCCGTTCCAGGGAGGCGCCGGCCTGCTCCAGCACCGCCGCGATCGTGCGCCAGCAGGCCTCGGCCTGCGCGGCGGCGTCCTCCGGCATGGTCATGGCGGCGTAGTCGTAGCCCGTCGTCCCCGACACGAACACGAAGCCGCCCTCGACCACGGCGCGGGAATAGCCGTAGGCCTTCTCGAAGGGCGAGCCGCCGTCGATCCGGCCCCGCATCCTGTCCTCCCGATTCGGTCCACCCAGTCCAGGCAGGATCGCACGGAGCAATCCTGCTGAGCCACTTGCTTGCGCATCGGCGGCGACCTCCTCGGACATGCGCCCGCGCGCGGCGGAGCCGACCGCCGCGAGGGGGCAGCGCTGCCCCACGCGCGCGGCGCCCGCTTAATCCCGATGACGGCGCGCAACGAACTCGCTGCTTCAGTAATCCCGGGCCACGATCAAGATTTGATGCGCGCTCACGCAGCAACCCTTCGCACCCGTCTCGCGGGCGACGTTGACAAAGCCGGGAAGGCGTGAGCACATTGTTATTGGTATACAGTCGACCTTAGAAGCAACCATCCCAGTTCCGCGTCGCCGTCGGCCCGACGGCGCGCGGTGGGGCAAGGTTCCGCCGCACCGGGATCGACGGCCAACACAACGAAGAACTGAGGAACGACCCATGCGCCGCCCCCGACCTGCCGCCCGACTGAGTCCGGCGCGGGCCCCGCCCCGCCTCCACTCGCCGCGCCATCGCTCGCCGAGACGCGGTTCGCCGAGCCGTGATTCACCGAGACTTGGCTCACCGAGACCTGGCTCACCGAGATCTGGCTCAGCGCGACACGCGCCCCGGCCGCCGGCCGGGGCCGCGCGGGCCGTCGCGCGGCCCGATTCGGGCCCGCGCCCGACACCTCACACGCCAATGACCGTCGCGCGCCGCCCGGAACCGGGGCGCCCGACACAGGAGGGAGGACTCCGCCCCATGACGTCCGTTGCCGCCACCCGGGCCCAGGCCCCCGCGATCGCGGGCCGCTGGCTCCAGCTGACCCTCGGGGTGATCTGCATGGTCGCCGCCGCCAACATCCAGTACGCCTGGACCCTGTTCGTCCCCGAGATCCAGAAGACCTTCGGCTGGGACCGCGCCGCCATCCAGGTCGCCTTCACCCTCTTCGTGGTCACCCAGACCTGGCTCACCCCGGTCGAGGGCCACTTCATCGACCGCTACGGGCCCAGCCGCGTCGTCATGGCCGGCGGCCTCTTCACCGGCCTGGCCTGGATCATCAACTCCTACGCCACGTCCCTCAGCGGCTACTACCTCGGCGCCGTGGTCGGCGGCATCGGCGTCGGCTGCGTCTACGCCACCTGCATCGCCAACGCCCTCAAGTGGTTCCCCGACCGGCGCGGCCTGGCCGTCGGCCTCACCGCGGGCGGCTACGGCGCCGGCTCGGCCCTCACCATCCTGCCCATCGCCAGCATGATCGCCGAGGGCGGCTTCCAGCAGGCCTTCTTCGTCTTCGGCCTGATCCAGGGCGCCCTGATCATCCTGGCCTCGGTCGGCCTGCGCGCCCCGGGCCGGAGCGAGGTCACCTACTCGGCGAGCGTGCTGCAGAGCCGGCGCGACTACACCCTGCCGGAGGCCCTGCGCACCCCGGTGTTCTGGGTGATGCTGCTGATGTTCACCTGCACGGTGACCGGCGGGCTGATGGCGGTGGCCCAGCTCGGGGTGATCGCGCAGGATCTCGGCGTCAAGAACTTCCAGGTCAACCTGTACTTCGTGACCATGGCGGCGCTGCCCTTCGCGCTGATGCTGGACCGGATCATGAACGGGATCTCGCGGCCGTTCTTCGGCTGGATCTCGGACCGGATCGGGCGCGAGAAGACGATGTTCATCGCGTTCTCGCTGGAGGGGCTCGGCATCGTGGCGCTGGGGTATTTCGGCTCGAACCCGTGGGCGTTCGTGATCCTGAGCGGGATCGTGTTCCTGGCCTGGGGGGAGGTCTACAGCCTGTTCAGCGCGACGGCGGCGGACACGTTCGGGTCGAAGCACATCGGGAAGATCTACGGGGTGCTGTACTGCGCCAAGGGTCTGGCCGCGCTGCTGGTGCCGGTGGGCAACCTGCTGATGCAGGCGACCGGGACCTGGGCGACGGTGCTGTACACAGTGGCGATCCTGGACCTGATCGCCGCGACGCTGGCGCTCGCGGTGCTGCGCCCGATGCTCAGGCGCCACCACGCCGCCAACGGGGTCGTGCTGCCCGAGGCCGCCCATTGAGGCCCGCGCCGCCCCGGACGTCCGGGGCGGCCTCCGAGGGGTCTATCGTGCGGGCCGCCCCGGGGCGGCCCCGTCCGTTCGGTCGGGCGCTCCCTGGCGGGAGGCTCGTCCCCGCCTCGACCACCACCGCCACGCAAGCCGAAAGCGCAACCACGTCCGTCGTCCCGCACAGAGGAGGTTCCGATGAGCATCGCCGCCGCGCTCGCCCTGCAGAGCATCCCCTTCGCCGGGCTGGTCATGGCGACGGGGTCCGGCCACCGCGACGTCTTTCCCCTCCTGTACGCCGCGGCACTCGGCCTCACCCTCTCCGCCATCGCCCTGATCGAGGGCCAGATCCCGATGTCGTTCGGGCCGCCCGAGACGCATCGCTGACCGGTCCGCGCCGAACGGAAACCCGCCCGGACGGGGTGCGTCCGGGCGGGCCCTCAGCGGAATTGCATCGGGCAAGTCTGGTTGGTCCCTTGGTGTCGCATCATGTCTCGCCGACGCGGTCCTTCGGTTCGCCGCCGAATCGGTGACCGCGTCGGCACCGGCCGGGACCGGCCGGCGGAATGATGCTGAGCGGCGCGGGGCGCCGGGTTACTCGGCCGCGACCTTGTGCGACGGCGAGCCGTCCGTGTAGGTCTCGGTCGCGAGCCGCTTGTGAGGGGCGGCGCGGCCCGGAAGCGGCGGCAGGGCCTTGGCCTTCTCGAGGTCGATGCCGGCCCCCTCGGCCACGCGCCGGCCGTAATCCTCGTCCGCGTGCCAGAAGTGCCAGACCATCCGCAGCTGGATCGGCTCGGGGCACTGCTTCATGTCGGCCACGAGGTTGGCGATCAGGTCCTCGCGCTCCCACGCCTCGAAGGAGCGGTAGCGCGCCCCGGCCTGGGCGTAGTCGTCCTCGGTCCGGCTCGTCTGGTAGCGGCCGAGATGGCCGGTCACCGGCTGGTGGTAGTCCCTGGCGGGCTTCGGCGCCTCGCGAACGCCCTCGGCCAGCGTGCTCGGCTCGTAGTTGATGTGCTTGTTCGGCCCGGTGCCGTCGACCGCGTAGGTCATCTGGCCGTCGCGCTGGTTCGAGAACACCTTCACGTCGGGATGCGGCGCGTTGATCGGCAGCTGCAGGTAGTTCGGGCCGACGCGGTAGCGCTGCGTGTCCGAGTAGGACAGGGTCCGGCCCTGCAGCATCTTGTCGTCCGAGAAGTCGATGCCGTCGACCAGCACGCCCGTCCCGAAGGCCGCCTGCTCGACCTCGGCGAAGAAGTTGTCCGGCACCCGGTCGAGCACCATCCGCCCGCACGTGAGCAGCGGGAACTGGTCCTCGGGCCAGCGCTTCGTGTCGTCGAGCGGATCGAACGAGAGCTGCTCGTTGGGCCCGTCCGGCATGATCTGCACGGCGAATTCCCATTCGGGGAAGTTGCCGGCCTGGATGTTGTCGTAGAGGTCGCGGGTGGCGTGACCGACGTCCTTCGCCTGGATCGCGGAGGCCTGGGCCGAGGTCAGGTTGCGCACGCCCTGCTTGGGGATCCAGTGGAACTTGCAGAGGACCGCCTCGCCCCGGTCGTTCACCAGCTTGTAGGTGTTGACGCCGGAGCCCTCCATCTCGCGGTAATTCGCGGGGATGCCCCAGGGCGACTTCAGCCAGGTCACCATGTGGATCGACTCGGGGTGCTGCGCCACGAAGTCGAAGAAGCGCCACGCCTCCTGGCGGTTCGTCACCGGATCGGGCTTGAAGGCGTGGATCATGTCCGGGAACTTCACGGCGTCCCGGATGAAGAAGACCTTGAGATTGTTGCCGACGAGGTCCCAGTTGCCGTCCAGGGTCTTGAACTTCACCGCGAAGCCGCGCGGATCGCGCTCGGTCTCGGGGCTCTCCTTGGCGCCGGCCACGGTCGAGAAGCGCACGAAGACCGGGGTCTTCACGCCGGTCTCGTTGAGGACGCGGGCGCGGGTGTACTTGGAGGCCGGCTCGTCGCCGATCTTGCCGTAGGCCTCGAAGTAGCCGTGGGCGCCGGCGCCCCGGGCATGCACGACCCGCTCGGGGATCCGCTCGCGGTCGAAATGCGTGATCTTCTCGATGAACTGGTAGTTCTCGAGGGTCGCGGGTCCCCGCTCGCCGACCGTGCGCAGGCTCTGGTTGTCGCGGACCGGGTGACCCTGGCGGGTCGTCAGGATCGGGCGTTGATCGCTCATGGAGCCTCCTCTCGCATCGAACAGCGCGGCGCGGGGTGCCCGGGGCACCACCACCGCGCGAGGACGTCAGACATAGGGTCGCCGGGCGCTCGCCCCAACCACGCGTGGACCCAACCACCCTTGGAACCGTTCTCGCTCGCCCTTATGACCCCCGCGTGACCTGCCGGCCAATGCATCGTTGCGAAGCTTGCGATAGACACAGCCTATGAATCTCGCCGGCCTGTCCCTCCGCGACCTCGAATACGTCGTCGCGGTCGCTGAGGAACACCATTTCGGCCGCGCGGCCGAGCGCTGCGCGGTGAGCCAGCCGACCCTGAGCGTGCAGGTGCGCAAGCTCGAACAGGCGCTCGGCGTCGTGATCTTCGAGCGCACCAACCGCCGCGTGCTGCTCACCCCCACCGGCCAAGCCGTGGTGCGCCAGGCCCGGGCGGTGCTGGCGGAGGCGCGCCGCCTGCTCCTGCTCGCCCGCGAGGGAGGCGGCGCGCCCCTGTCGGGCCGTCTCGTGCTGGCGGCGATCCAGACCCTCGGCCCCTACCTGTTCCCGCTGGTGCTGCGCCCGCTGCGGCAGGACTTCCCGCTCCTCGCCCTGGCGCTGAGCGAGGGGCGCACGGCCGGGATCCTGGAGGGCCTGCGCGAGGGGCGGCTCGACGCGGCCCTGATCTCCCTGCCGATTGCCGAGGCCGGGCTCACCGTGGCGCCGCTGTTCCGCGAGCCGTTCCTGCTCGCCTGCCCGGCCGACCACGCCTTCGCGGCAGGGGATCCGCCGAAGGCCGCCGACCTCGCCGGGCCGGACCTGCTCCTCCTCGACGAGGGCAATTGCCTGCGCGACCAGACCGTGGCGGCCTGCGGGGCCGGGCCCTCCGCCGGGCGCCACGCCACCAGCCTGGAGACCCTGCGCTCGATGGTGGCGGCCGGGGGCGGCTACACGCTGCTTCCCGCCCTCGCCGCGCCCAGCGGACCGGATCCGAGCGGCCTCACGGTCTGCCGCCGCTTCGGCGAGGAGGGTCCCTCGCGGGTGATCGCCCTCGCCTGGCGGGCGAGCGACCCGCGCGGCGAGGGTCTCGCGCGCCTCGCCGGGTTCTTCCGGGCCCATGCGCCCGCCGCAACCCTTCCTTGCGATCGGCCGGAGCGGCTCGCCCCGGCATGACAGGGCCACGATTCGCGGCTAGCGAGGCCCGTCACACGCCCTAACGCATTCGCCCGCGCGGCGCGCGGCCGCGCAACCGAAGCCTTCGATGAAGCCCGCCGATCTCGACCTCCGCCGCTCCACCGCCGTCGCGGCTCCGCAATGGGTCGGACTCGTCGCCGCCTCGGCGGCCCTCTCGGCGCTGCTGTCGGCGGCGGGCTTCCCGGCGGCCCTGCTCCTCGGGCCGATGCTCGCCGCGATCGGCTTCGGCGTCTCGGGCGCCGCCATCCGGGTGCCGAAGGCCGCCTTCCTGGCCGCGCAGGCGCTGATCGGCTGCCTCGTGGCCCACGCGGTCAACGCCTCGATCGTGCAGACCCTGATGGCGGACGGGCTCCTGATGCTCGCCGTCGTCGGCGTCACCGTGCTGGCGAGCGCGGCGGTGGGCTGGGTCCTCACCCGGATTCGGCTCCTGCCCGGCACCACGGCCGCCTGGGGCTCCTCGCCGGGCGCCGCCGCCGCCATGGTGGCGATGGCCGAGGAGTACGGGGCCGATCCGCGCCTCGTCGCCTTCATGCAGTACGTGCGCGTCGCCTGCGTGGCCCTCTCGGCCTCGATCGTGGCGCGGTTCCTCGTCGGCCACGCCGCGCCCGCCGCCCTGCCGGAACCGGTCGGGGCGCCGGAGCCCCTCGCCGTCCTGGTGACGCTCGCCGTGGCGGCGCTCGGCTCCTGGCTGGGGCGGCGCCTCAACATCCCCTCCGGCGCGATGATCGGCCCCCTGGTGATCGGGGCGACGCTCCACGCCGGCGGGCTCGCCAGCATGAGCCTGCCCGACTGGCTGCTCGCCCTCGCCTACGCGGCGGTGGGCTGGACGGTGGGCCTGCGCTTCACCCGCGCCACCGTGCGGGCGACGGTCTCGGCGCTGCCGGGCGTGCTCGCGGCGACGCTCGGGCTGATCGCGCTCTGCGGGCTCTGGGCCTTCGGCCTGACCTTCCTGCTCCCGATCGACCTGCTGACCGCCTTCCTGGCCACCAGCCCGGGCGGGCTCGATTCCGTCGCCATCATCGCGGTCGGCTCGAAGGCGGACGTCTCCTTCGTCCTCGCCGTGCAGACGCTGCGACTCCTCGTCGTGATCATCACGGGGCCGCTCGTGGCCAAGTGGATCTCGGCCAAGTGGAGCTCGCGCGCCGTCGCCTGATCCGCCACGGCCGCGCTCGCATCGCGGGCCGAAACCCGCTATGGGGCCGCCTCTGCGGAAGGCGCCAGCCCTCCCGCCATCCGGACCGCGCCCCGTGCACGACTACATCAGGAAGATCCTCACCGCCCGCGTCTACGACGTGGCGATCAAGAGCCCGCTCGATCCGATGCAGCGCCTCGCCGGGCGCCTCGGGGCGCCGGTCCTGCTCAAGCGCGAGGACCTGCAGCCGGTCTTCTCCTTCAAGCTGCGGGGCGCCTACAACAAGATGGCGGGCCTGCCGCGCGAGGTCCTCGACCGCGGGGTGATCTGCGCCTCGGCCGGCAACCACGCGCAGGGGGTGGCGCTCGCCGCCGCCAAGCTCGGCGTCGCGGCCACGATCGTGATGCCGCGCACGACCCCGGCCATCAAGGTCGAGGCGGTGCGGGCGCGCGGCGGCCACGCCGTGCTGCACGGCGACGCCTTCGACGAGGCCTACGCGCATGCCAAGACGCTGGAGGCGGACCGGGGCCTGACCTTCATCCACCCCTACGACGATCCCGAGGTGATCGCCGGCCAGGGCACGATCGGCCTGGAGATCCTGCAGCAGCATTCGGGGCCGATCGCGGCGATCTTCGTGCCGGTCGGCGGCGGCGGGCTCGCGGCCGGGATCGCCACGGTGGTCAAGTTCCTGCGCCCCGAGACCAAGGTCATCGGCGTCGAGCCGGAGGACGCGGCCAGCATGGCCGCCGCCCTCGCGGCGGGGGAGCGGGTGGTGCTCAACGCGGTCGGCCTGTTCGCGGACGGCGTCGCGGTGCGCCAGGCGGGGGCCGAGACCTTCCGGCTCTGCCGCGAGCATCTCGACGGGGTCGTGACCGTCGACACCGACGCGATCTGCGCGGCGGTCAAGGACGTGTTCGACGACACCCGCGCCATCTGCGAGCCCTCGGGGGCGCTCGCGGTGGCGGGCCTCAAGGCCTGGGCGGCGGAGCACGGGACCGGCGGCGGCGCGCTCGTCGCCGTCAACAGCGGCGCGAACCTGAACTTCGACCGCCTGCGCCACATCGCCGAGCGGGCCGAACTCGGCGAGCGCCGGGAGGTGCTGCTCGCCGTCACCATCCCGGAGCGGCGCGGCAGCTACCGGGCCTTCATCCAGGCGCTCGGCGCGCGGGCGATCACCGAGTTCAACTACCGCTACGCGGAGGGGGCGGACGCGCACATCTTCGTCGGCGTGCAGCTGCAGGGCCAGCCGGGCGAGAAGCGGGCGCTGATCGAGGGCCTCACGGCGCTCGGCTACCCGATCCTCGATCTCAGCGACAACGAGATGGCCAAGGTGCACGTCCGCTACATGGTGGGCGGCCGGGTGCCGGGCCTCGCCGACGAGCGCCTGTTCCGCTTCGAGTTCCCGGAGCGGCCGGGCGCCCTGCTCAGGTTCCTCGACAGCCTCGGCCACGCCTGGAACATCTCCCTGTTCCACTACCGCAACCACGGCGCCGATTACGGGCGGGTGCTGGCCGGGATCCAGGTGCCGGAGGCGGACAGGCCGCGCTTCCTCGAGGCGCTCGACGAGCTCGGCTACCCGTTCCACGACGAGAGCGACAACCCGGCCTACCGGCTCTTCCTCGACGGCAATGCCGCCGCCGAGGCGCCGGGGCCGGCCTGAGCGCCCGGAGCGCGAAGCCGCCGCGGCGGCGTTCGCCGCGTTGGCGTTCGCCGCGGCGGCGTTGCGGGTTGACGCGGCGCCCGGCCCGGTTCACCTCTCCGGCCCGATGCCGCCGCTCCTCGCCATTCCCTTCCCGGCGATCAACCCGGTCGCCATCGCGATCGGGCCGATCGCGATCAAGTGGTACGCGCTCGCCTACATCGCGGGCCTGCTCGGCGGCTGGTTCTACGCCAAGAGGCTGGTCGCGGCCGCCGCGCTCTGGGGGCCGGTGCGCCGCCCCAGCGGCGCCGACATCGACGACCTGATCGTCTGGGTGGCGCTCGGCGTCGTGCTCGGCGGGCGGATCGGCTACGTGCTGTTCTACAATCTCGGCGCCTATCTGGCCCACCCGTCCGAGATCCTGGCGATCTGGCGCGGCGGGATGTCGTTCCACGGCGGCTTCCTGGGCGCGGTCCTCGCCATCGTCCTCTTCGCCCGGGCGCGGGCGCTGAGCGCCTACGCGATCCTCGACCTCGCCGCCGTGGTGGTGCCGATCGGCCTGTTCTTCGGCCGCATCGCCAATTTCGTGAACGGCGAGCTCTGGGGCCGGCCCGCGCCCGACTTCCCCTACGCGGTGGTGTTCCCGAGCGGCGGGCCGCTGCCGCGCCACCCGAGCCAGCTCTACGAGGCCGGGGCCGAGGGCCTCCTGCTCTTCGCGCTGATGGCGCTGGCGGTGCGGCGCGTCGGCTTCCGCCGCCCGGGCCTGCTCGGCGGCCTCTTCGTCATCGGCTACGCGCTCGCCCGGACGGCCTGCGAGTTCTTCCGCGAGCCCGACCCGCAGCTCGGCTTCCTGTTCGGGACCGAGGTCTCGGCCCTCGGGGGTGGCATCACCATGGGGATGCTGCTCTGCATCCCGATGCTGATCATCGGGATCGTCGTGGTGGTGCGGGCCCTGCGGGGCGCGACGGCCCCGCGCGCGCACCTCGCCGACGAGCCCGCCGAGGCGCGGTCCGCGTGAGCGGGACCCCGCTCCTCGCGGAATTGCGGGCGCTGATCGCCCAGAACGGCCCGATCCCGGTCGAGCGCTACATGGCGCTCTGCCTCGGCCACCCGCTCCACGGCTACTACACGACCCGGGACCCGCTCGGCGCGGCCGGCGACTTCACCACCGCCCCGGAGATCAGCCAGATCTTCGGCGAGCTCCTCGGCCTGTGGGCGGCGGAGGTCTGGCACGGGATGGGCCGGCCCTCGCCCTGCCGCGTGGTGGAACTCGGCCCCGGACGCGGCACGCTGATCGCCGACGCGCTGCGGGCGATCCGCGCGGCGCTGCCGCCCTTCGCCGAGGCCCTCGATCTCCACCTCGTCGAGACGAGCCCGGTCCTGCGGGCCGCGCAGGCGGCGCGCCTCGCCGCGATCGGCCGGGAGGCCGCGTGGCACGCGCGGATCGAGGACGTGCCGGAGGGCCCCGCAATCGTCCTCGCCAACGAGTTCTTCGACGCGCTGCCGGTGCGCCAGTTCGCGCGCGGCGCCGGCGCGTGGCACGAGCGCCGGATCGGCCTCGACCCGGAGGGCGGGGGCCTCGTCGTGGGGCTCGACCCCGACCCGACGCCGGAGATCGCCGCCGCCGCGCCCGAGGGCGCGGTGCTGACCCTCCCCTCCGCGGCGCTCGCCGCCATGCGGGCGATCGCGGGCCGGCTCGCCCGCCAGGGGGGCGCGCTGCTCGCCATCGATTACGGCGAGGCGACGCTCGGCCTCACCGACACCCTGCAGGCGGTCTCCCGCCACCGCGCGGTCGGGATCCTCGACGCGCCCGGCGAGACCGACCTGACCGTGCCGGTCGATTTCGGCGCCCTCGCCCGCGCCGCCCGGGAGGCGGGCGCCGCGCTGCACGGCCCGGTGCCCCAGCGCGACTTCCTCCTCGCCCTCGGCCTCGCCCAGCGGGCCGAGCGCCTCGCCGCCCGCGCGACGCCCGATCAGGCGCGGGCCGTCGCCGAGGCCGCGGCGCGGCTGACCGATCCCGCGCCGACCGGGATGGGTCGGCTCTTCAAGGTTTTGGGCGTCTCTGATGCGGGGATGGCGGGCCTGCCCGCCCTGCCCCGCTCGACCCTGTCCCGTTGAGCAGGAGCGCGTGCTGCTCTCCTGCTTCGATCCTCGTTTCCGCATCATCCCTGCCACCGCACCGGTGCGCGTCGCGGCGGATGGTGCCCAGGCCCGAGAGGCGTCGCCATGCTCCTGGAAGCTCCCGCGCTGAGCGCGCTCCCCGGTCTCCGCCACGGCTTCTTCACGCGCGAGGGCGGGGTCTCGGGCGGGCTCTACGCCAGCCTGAACGGCGGGCTCGGCTCGGGCGACGACCCGGGCGCGGTCGCCGAGAACCGGCGCCGGATGACCGAGCGCCTCGGCGTCGCGCCGGACGCCCTGGTCAGCCTCTACCAGATCCACTCGGCCGAATGCGTCACCGTGGAGGCCCCCTTCCCCGACCGCCCGCGGGCGGACGGCATGGCGACCCGGGTCCCGGGCCTCGCGCTGGGCATCCTCACGGCGGATTGCGGGCCGATCCTGTTCGCCGATCCCGAGAACCGCGTCGTCGGCGCCGCCCATGCGGGCTGGAAGGGCGCCTTCACGGGGATCATCGAGGCGACGCTCGCCGCCATGGAGCGCCTCGGCGCCGAGCGCGGCCGCATCGTCGCGGTGCTCGGCCCCACGATCGGCCGCGAGAATTACGAGGTCGGCCCGGAATTCCACGCCCGCTTCGCGCAGGCCGGGCCCGCCCACGCGGATTTCTTCGCCCCGAGCCCGGGCCGCGCCGGCCACCACCTCTTCGACCTGCCCGCCTACATCGCCGCGCGCCTGCGCGCCGCCGGGATCGGCACCGTGGCCGATCTCGGCCTCTGCACCTACGCGGATCCGGACCGGTTCTTCAGCTACCGGCGCACCACGCACCGGGCCGAGCCCGATTACGGCCGCCTCGTCTCGGCCATTGCGCTGGTGCCATAGCGGGCATTCCGCCGGCGGGAAGCATTCGGGTCTAGGCGCAGCGAAAAATTTTTGTGGGCGCGTGAACCTTGGCCATACGGGCGCGTTGTCGGGGTAAGGAGCCAAGGGAGTCCGGGCGGCGAAACGCCGACAAGGCCGCGGTGAACCTCACCAGCGTTGTCGCCAGGACACAGCTTTCACAAGGCTGCCGGGATATGTCGAGGCACTGCTTCGGGAGAACGTTCGGCTGCGGCCGCAACGGCGCCGGGGCATCGTAGAGAGGACCAGAACCATGAAGTCGCTTCTCAAGAGCGCCACCGCCCTCGCGGGTGTTGTTATTGCCGGCTCGGCCATGGCGGCTGACCTGCCGCGTCGCGCGGCGCCGCCGCCGGTCTTCACGCCGGTGCCGGTCTTCACCTGGACGGGCTTCTACGCCGGTTTCAACGCTGGCTACGGGTTCGGCACCAGCGACAACAACAACTCGACCCTGATCGGCGTGAACGCCGCGACCGGCCTCGTGCCCCCCGGCACGACCGCGGTCCTCGGCTTCCGCAACCGCGACAACAACGACGGCTTCGTCGGCGGCGGTCAGGTCGGCTACAACTACCAGTTCACGCCGGGCGCCGGCGTCGTGATCGGCATCGAGGCGGACGCCCAGTACGCCGATTTCGGCCGTGAGCGGAACCGCTTCAGCCTCGTCACCAACAACCCGGCGGTGACCGGGCTGGCCGCCCAGCAGGTCTTCAACCCGAACGGCCTGTCGGGTCTGGACTACTTCGGCACGGTGCGCGGCCGGCTCGGCTACGCCTTCGACCGCACCCTCGTCTACGCCACCGGCGGCTTCGCCTACGGCGGCGGCGGCGGCACCAGCTTCGGCCTGCCCAACCGCGACGACTTCCAGACCGGCTGGACGGTCGGCGGCGGCGTCGAGTACGCCCTGCCCACCGACTCGTTCCTGAACTTCTTCAAGTCGAACGCGGTGACCCTGAAGGTCGAAGGTCTCTACGTGAACCTCGACCGCGGCAACGGCCTCAACGGCGCCTTCGCGGT
This sequence comes from Methylobacterium sp. CB376, assembly GCF_029714205.1. Classification (NCBI taxonomy): domain Bacteria; kingdom Pseudomonadati; phylum Pseudomonadota; class Alphaproteobacteria; order Hyphomicrobiales; family Methylobacteriaceae; genus Methylobacterium; species Methylobacterium sp. CB376. The sequence goes on from NZ_CP121648.1 coordinate 3,678,995, forward strand.
CAACAACGCCGGCACCCTGATCACCGTGACCAGCCCCGGCGTGGTGCTGGTCCCGGGCAGCGGCCTGGTGCGTCGCGACACCGAGTTCGCGGTGGTGCGCGCCGGCCTGAACTACAAGTTCGGCACCTACTGAGCCTCGGCTCGGTCACCGGCCGGACTTGCCCCGGCCGGACTTGCCCCAGCCGAACCTGCCCCGGCCGAACCTGCCCCGTTCGAACCCGAAGCCCGGCCCACAGGCCGGGCTTCTTCCTTGTCGGTCGCCCCGGGCCGGGCGCGCGGTCAGTGCAGCGAGGCAGGATCGCCGGCAAAGCCGTTCGGCACGCCGCGGACGTCCGCCTCGCCCGGCGCCGACACGCCCGGCCCCTCCTGACCCGAACTCGCCTCCGCGAGGATCCGCCGCGCCCGGGCGATCCGCGCCTGCGACTCCGCGAGGCGGGCCTCCAGCCGGCGCACCCGCTCGCGCTCCGCGGCGAGCAGCGCCTCCGCAGCCCCGCAGCGCGCCCGCGCCTCCGCCGCCTCGCGCCGGGCCGCCGCCTCCCGGTCGGCCGCCTCGCGCAGAACCCTCTCCACCCGCTCCACCAGGGGCCGCACCTGCCCGGCGATGCGCCGCGCCCGCGCCTCGGCCGCCTCCGCGCGCGCCGTCGCGTGGCGCACCGTCTCGGTCGCCCGCCGCAGCAGGGTCAGGATCGTCTCGGGATCGGGCAAGGACGGCATGGCGGCACTCGGGACCGGCGGGGGATCGCCCTACGACGCCCGGCCGCGGCGGCGCGGTCAAGACGGCGGCGGGCGCCGCGCCCGGAACGATCGCGGCAGGCCTGGGTTTTCGGGGTGCGTGATACCGATCGGGAGTACCATGATGGCCGGGAAAGACCTCAGGACGCTGTTCCTGCACCAGCTCAAGGACACCTACTTCGCCGAGAACGCCATCCTGAAGGCGCTCCCGAAGATGGCCGAGGCGGCCCAGACCGACGCCCTGCGCGGGGCCTTCGGGGTCCATCTCCAGGAGACGCGCGAGCAGGTGAAGCGCCTCGACCAGGTCTTCCGCAGCCTCGGCGAGAAGCCCGAGGGCGTGACCTGCAAGGCCATCCAGGGCATCATCGCCGAGGGCGAGGAGGTGATGCAGGAATTCGGCGGCAGCGGCGCCCTCGATGCCGGCCTGATCGCCGCCGCCCAGGCCGTGGAGCATTACGAGATCACCCGCTACGGCACCCTGATCGCCTGGGCGCGCCAGCTCGGCCTCGCCGAGGCCGAGAGCCTGCTCAAGGAGACCCTGGTCGAGGAGGAGAACACCGACGAGGTGCTCTCGGAACTCGCCGAGGAGGCCGTGAACCCGGCCGCGGCGTGACGTGCGGGGGCCCGGCCCCCGCATCCCGGCCGGAGGGAGCCTCCCTCCGGCCTCCCTGGAGGGAAGGACGATGCCGGAGGTCGCGGGCGTCCTCGAGACCGTGCTCTACGTCGACGACCTGGAGCGGGCCGCCGCCTTCTGGGGCGGGCCGATGGGCCTGCCCTGCATCCACAGCGACCACCGCATGCGGGCCTTCGACGTGGCCGGGCGGGGCGTGCTGCTGCTCTTCCCCCGCGGGGGCTCCCTCCACCCGATCGAGACGCCCGGCGGCACCATCCCGCCCCATGACGGGCAGGGACCGCTTCACCTCGCCCTCGCGATCCCGGCCGAGGCCCTGGGCGCCTGGGAGGCCCACCTCGCCGAGGCCGGCATCGCGGTCGAGGGGCGGACGCACTGGCCGCGGGGCGGCACCAGCCTCTACTTCCGCGACCCGGACGGCCACCTCGTCGAGCTGGCGACGCCGGGCCTCTGGAAGGGCTACTGAGCGGGCGCCCGCCAGACCTGCCCGTCATAGGCGAAGCGCTCCGGCCTGGAGGCGAGCGCCGCCAGCCCGGTGAAGGCCGGATCCGCGATCGTGATCACGCAGGTCGGAATCCGCTCCATCATCGCCACGAAGGGCGGCTTGTGCACGAAGGCCTGCCGGAAAGCGCCCCGCCGCAGCACCGGCAGGAGGCGCGGCGCGATGCCCCCGCCGATATAGACGCCCCCGGTCGCCAGGAAGGTGAGCGCGAGGTCGCCGCACAGCCGCCCGAGCAGCTTGGCGAACAGCGCGAGGGTCTCAGCGGCGGCCGGATCCTCGCCGGACAGCCCGCGCGCGGTCACGGCCTCGGGGGCGAGCGCCCGCCCGCCGCTCACGGCGGCGTAGAGGCGGCACAGGCCGGGGCCGGAGAGCAGCGCCTCGACGGTGATGCGCCCCTCGATCCGCTCCAGGGCCGGCCAGAGGGCCGCCTCGGCGGCGTCGCTCGGGCCGAAATCGGTGTGGCCCGCCTCCGTCGACACGATCGCCAGCTGTTCGCCGAAAGGCACGAGCGCGGCGGCGCCGAAGCCGGTCCCCGGCCCGAGCACGAGGCGGCTGCCGCGCCCCGGTGCCAGGGCCGGCCCGACCGCGGAGAGCGCGGCCCCGTCGCCGTCGAGCGGGTCGAGCGCGGCGGCCCCGGCCGCGACCGGCACGTAGTCGTTGACGAGGACGCAGGCGCCGAGGCCGAAATCGCGGCCGATCCGCTCGCCCTCGATCACCCAGGCGGCGTTGGTGAGCGGCACCGCCGGGCCGTCGACCCGCCCCGCGATGGCGAGGATCGCCGAGCGCGGTGCCGCCCCGCCCTTGGCGAGGGCGTGCCGGATCGCCGCGCTCGGGTCCGGGAAGGCCCCGGTCTGCACGTGATCGAGCGGCAGGGGCGCGGCTCCCGGCCGCGGCACCAGCGCGAAGCGCGCGTTGGTGCCGCCGATATCGCCGATGAGGACGGGGAAGTCGAACATGGAGGGCCGCTTTCCGCCGGGTGAGGAGGGGAAACGGCCCCGTTATAGCGCCGCCCGCCCGGGAATCGACCGGGTCAGCGCCCCTCCATCCGCCCGATCTCGCGCATCGCCCGCTTCAGGGCGAGCAGCCGCCGGTCGCGGTCGCGAAACAGCTCGGCCGGGTCGCGCCCGCCCCAGTCGAAGAAGCCGTGCCCCGCCATCACGCCCGTGCGCCCCTCCGCCGCCAGCGCGTCGAGGGCCGGCGAGGCGGTGCGGGCCGGGGGCGGGCTGTAGCTCGCATTGGCCAGCGCGTGGCGCAGGAGCTCGATCCCAGTGAAGTCGGCCTTGGCGAGGTGGCCGAGGACCGGGATGCGCAGGGCCAGCCCGTGGATGATCGCGTCGTCGATGTCCCGCGGCGAGGCGAGCCCCTCGTCGAGGAGGTGGTAGACCTCCGCCGAGATCGCCGACTGGATACGGTTGGCGACGTAGCCCGGCACGAAGCGCTTGAGGACGATCGGGACCTGGCCGAGGCCGAGGACGAGCTCGCGCATCGTCTCGACCACGGCCGGATCGGTCCGCGGCCCCGGTACCACGTCGACGAGGTCGACGATGTAGGGCGGCGTGTACCAATGCGCGACGAGGGCCCGCGCCTGCCGGGCCTCCGGGATCAGCGGGAAGACGTCGAGGTAGCTCGTGTTGCTGGCCAGGATCGTGCCGGGGGCGCAGAGCCGGTCGAGTTCGGCGAAGAGCGCCCGCTTGGCCTCCGGGTTCTCGGTGATCGCCTCGATGACGAGGTCCGCCCCTGCCACCGTCCCGGCGAGGTCCGGCGACAGGCGCACGGCCGCCTCCAGCCGCTCGGGCGTCCACTCCGCCGCGACGGCCTGCGCCTCCCGCAAGGTGGCGAGGGCCGAGCCCATCAGGCCCGGCACCCGCTCCAGGGCCTCGGCCCGGCTGTCGGTCAGGCGCACCCCGTGCCCGCCGAGGGCCAGGACCAGCGCGATGCCGTGCCCCATCAGGCCGGCCCCGATCACCGCGATCTCGCTCATGCGTTCCTCCCCGGCGAGGTCTCCGCCGCGCTCCCGGCCCGCCGGGCACCGGCGCGGCGTCGGGGCGGTGGCGCGGTCCGCCCGTTCACCTCGCCCGCCCTGCCTCGCCCGCCCACCTGGCCCGAGCCGCCCGCCTCGCGCAAGGGGCCGCCTCGCGCAAGGACCCGCCTGGCGCAAGGGGCCGCTTGGCGCAAGGGGCCGCTTGGCGCAAGGACCCGCCTGGCGCAAGCGGGAATGCGGGCGCGAGCGCATCCTTGCGTGCGCGTTGACAGGTCCGGGGACCGATGCGACGGCTTGGCGATGAGCCGCACCGCCGACCCTGAGCGCAGCCTCGGCCCGACCCGCGCCGAGGAGATCCGCCGCCGGCTCGCGGACGAGATCGTCCGGGGCCTGCGCGCGCCCGGCACGCCGCTCGACGAGGCGGAGCTGGCGGCCCTGTTCGGCGTCTCGCGCACCCCGGTGCGCGAGGCCCTGCGGCAGCTCGAAGTGGAGGGCTTCGCCACCTCCCGCCCGCGCCGCGGGGCCCTGGTGAGCACGATCGCCCCGGCGGCGCTCGCCGAGATGTTCTTCGTGATGGCGGAGCTGGAGGCCCTCTGCTGCCGCCTCGCCGCCCAGGCCATGACCGCCGAGGAGGGCGCGGAGCTGGAGCGGGCGCGCCGCCTCTGCGAGGCGGCGGTCGCCGCCGACGCGATCGAGGAGTACCGCGAGGCCAACGACCGCTTCCACGACCTGATCTATCGGGCGAGCCACAACGGCTTCCTGATGGAGCAGACCCGGGCGGTGCGCCGCCGCGTGGCGCCCTTCCGGCGGGCGCAGTTCCAGTCCTCCGGCCGGCTGGCGAAGTCCCTCGCCGAGCACGAGCGCATCGCCGCCTCCCTGCGCGCCCGCGACGGCGAGACGGCGGCGCGCGAGGTGCGCGCCCACATCTTCACGGTGGAATACGCCTACTACCACCAGAAGGCCCAGGGGCCGGCCTCCTGAGCCTCATTCGCCGACGCGGTCGCCGGTTCGGCGGCGAGAATGATCGGCAACGAGACCCGAACGGGATCGCCCCGCGCCCCTCTGATACGCAACCCGACGGAGCGCTTCGCAATGCGGATGAGGGCGGCGCCGGCGACCCGCGGGGCGCGCTCCGTCCGCTCAGCCCGGACGCGCGCAGGAATCGCACAAGGCGGCGTGCAGCGCGTCGATCAGCGCGATCCGCGCGCCCCGGCGGTGCAGGATGCCGATCGACCGGACGAAGGCGCGATCCGCGATGGGGATCTTGCGGATCGGGCGATCGTCGCTCGACCGGAAGCCGTAATCCGGGAGCAGCGCGATGCCGAGCCCGAGCGAGACCAGGATGGTGATGGTGTCCGGCGCGTCCAGCTCGAACAGCTCGTTCGGCACGATCCGGCGGCTGTTCAGGTAGTCGGTGACGATGGCGCCGGTCGGCGAGCGGCGATCCATGCGGATCAGCGGCGCCGCCGAGAGATACGCGTCCGTCGTGTCGCGGCGGAGGCCGACCGGGCTGACCAGCGTCAGCGGCTCCCGCCGCACCGGCAGCCATCCCCAGCCCTTCGCGAGCGCGAAGCGCGGCTGGACGGTGAGGGCGCAATCGATCTCGCCCGCCTCCAGCATGCGCGCGAGCTGCGAGGAGGTGCCCGGTGCGATGTGGAGGGCGATCTCGGGGCTGCGCTCCGCCATAAGCTTCAGGGCCGGCGGCAGGATCGAGATCAGCGCGGTCGACACGGCCCCGACCCGCAGGCCGCCGCGCAGCCGGCCGAGCTGCGCGACCTGGGCCAGGTCCGCCACCCGCGCCAGGATGTCCCGCCCCGCGGCGACCACCGCGCGCCCCTCGTCCGTGAGGGTGACGGCCCGGCCCTGGCGCCCCACCAGCCGGACGCCGAGCTCCCGCTCCAGCGCCTGAACCTGCTCGGCCACCGTGGCGCTCGCCAGGCCGAGGGCGCGCGCCGCGCCGGCCAGCGATCCCGCCTCGGCGATGGCGCAGAGCGTGGCGAGGAAGCGGGTGTTCACGCGCCGGATTTTCCTGTTCCCGAACACGGGAGAACACGGGTATTTCCGCCGGCGCAAGTCCGTATCGTCCCGGGCAGGCCGCCAGGAGAGGAAGCATGTCGCTCACGCCGTCCGCGCAGGGTGTCTACCCGATCGCCCCGACCCCGTTTCACCCGGACGGCAGCATCGACGTCGCCTCGATCGACGGGCTGACCGACTTCTACGTGGGATGCGGCGCGACGGGCCTGACCGTGCTCGGCGTGATGGGCGAGGCGCCCAAGCTCGACCACGCCGAGGGGCTCGCGGTCGCCACCCGCTTCATCCGGCGCGCCCGCGGCCTGCCGGTGATCGTCGGCGTCTCGGCGCCGGGCTTCGCCGCGATGGCCTCGCTCGCCCGCGGCGCCATGGAGGCCGGGGCGGCGGGCGTGATGATCGCCCCCCCCAGCACGCTGCGCACCGACGACCAGATCGCGGCCTATTATCGCCAAGCCGTCGAGGCGATCGGGCCCGACGTGCCCTTCGTGATCCAGGATTACCCCCTCACCTTCTCGGTGGTGATGACGCCCGGGATCATCCGCCGGATCGTCACCGAGAACCCGTCCTGCGTCATGCTCAAGCACGAGGATTGGCCCGGGCTCGAGAAGATCTCGGCGCTGCGGGCCTTCGAGGCGGAGGGCGCGATGCGGCCCATCTCGATCCTGTGCGGCAATGGCGGCCTGTTCCTCGACTTCGAGTGCGAGCGCGGCGCCGACGGCGCCATGACCGGCTACGCCTTCCCCGACATGCTGGTCGACGTGGTGCGGCTGTCGAAGGCGGGCGAGCGCGACCGCGCCCACGACCTGTTCGACGCGCACCTGCCGCTCCTGCGCTACGAGCAGCAGCCCGGGATCGGCCTCGCCGTGCGCAAGTACGTGATGGCGCGGCGCGGGCTGATCGCCTCGGACGCGCAGCGCAAGCCCGCGGGCGGGCTCGGCCCGGCCGCGCGGGCCGAGGTCGAGTACCTGCTGGGCCGGCTCGCCCGGCACGATCCCCGCGCGCGGGTGCGGCCGCTCTGATACGGGATCCGCTTGGATCAACCGGATCCCGTGCGACGCGCCGCGGACGACCGGCCGGCCCCGCCGCGGGCGCGGCCGTGCCTCAGAGCGTCGTCGGCCGCGCGCTGCGCTCCGCCTCCGCGGTGCCGGGGACCCGGCCCTTCCCGGCGACGTGCCGGATGAACGCCGCCGCCCAGGCGTCGAAGCAGGCCATCGCGTCGGGCTCGCGAGCCATGTCGTCGGCCTGGTCGTCCGCGTAGGCCCTGCCCCGGCCCACCGTCGCGTGGCGCCAGAGCGCGTCCGGCACCTCGATCCCGCTGTAGCGGCACTGCCAGACGAGGCCCTGATAGGCCAGCCGCTCCTCGCCCTGGTAGGGCTGGGTCGCCGGATCGAACCACGCCTTGTGCCGCAGGATCCGGGGGCGGCCGTCGGCGTCGAGCTCGTCGCCGCCCTCGTTGCCGTAGCAGAAGAAGGCGGCGCTGCGCCCCTCCAGGTGGTTGCGGCTGAGCTCGCGCCAGAGCGGCGAGCGCTCCAGCGCCTGCGCCTTCGCGGTGCTCTTCTTGTCGATCAGGTCCGGGCGCGGGTTGCCGCCGCTCGCGCAGACGAGGCGGTCGAACAGCGCCTTGAGGTTCGTGGTGGGGCCGTACCACCAGACCGGCCCGATGATCGCCCAGGCGTCGGCCCGGGCGAGGCGCGCGTAGAGGTTCTCGTTCCAGAGCAGGTCCGGCTGGTGGTCGCTGCCCGGGGCGTAGCAGTTGCAGGGCCAGACGCAGAGCGCCATCGCGGAGCCGACGCAGCCGTTGCAGCCCTGGATCTTGGGCTTGCCGTGCTCGTTGCCGAGATCGACGTGGTCCGCCTGCCAGTCGGGCGGCAGCTGACCGAGCAGGCGGTGCATCAGGAAGCGCGCCTTGCCGTCGAGACCCGGGCAGCCGTCGAGCCGCGGGCCGAGCCGGCGATCACCAGCACGCGCAGCGGCCGCTCCTCCAGGGAAAGCGCGCCGGCCGCGGCCCTCAGCTCATCCATCGCGCCCTCCCCCCGGATGCGGGACCGCCACGCGCCGGCCCGGCAGGCGAAAAATCCCGGCCGCACCCGTTGTTCCCGGGGAGCTGTGCCGTGCGGCGCCCGGTCGCCGCGGCGGAACCGCCGTCCCGAGCGCCCATTCCCCCCACCGTCCCCGCAGGCCGGGGCGGGCGCCGCGTCGGCCGATCACGCGGCGCCGGACGGCTAGGAACCGGGAGATCCCCTCATGCGACGACTTGCTCTTCCCCTGCTGCTCGCGATCGGCGTCGCGACGTCCGCCGCGGCGCAGCCGCCCCTGTCCGGCCGGGAGCCGGCCCTCCTCTTCCACGGCAATTACTGCGGCCCGGGCAACAATGCCCCGCTCCTGCCGGTCGACGCGCTCGACCTCGCCTGCGCCCGCCACGATGCCTGCACGCCGGACGGAGGCCTGCCGTCCCGGGCCTGCAACGCGCGCCTCGCCCGGGAGGCCGAGGCGGTCGCCCGCGACGCGAGCCAGCCGCAGGACCTGCGGGCGCTCGCCGGGATGGTCGCGACCGGTGCCGCGCTCCTGCCCACCGCGCCGGGCGCCGCGCCGCGCCCGGCGCTGTCGATGCGGGCCGCGCCGCTCGCCGGTCCGGTCACCCTGATCGCGCCCCGGCCGGCCGCGGACCCGGACGCCCTGGAGCCGGATTCCCCGGACCTGGAGCCCGCGGACGAGGCCGAGTAGGCCCGGTCAGGCGCCGCGGGCATCCTCCAGGATCATCGCGGCCCCCTTCTCGGCCATCATGATGGTGGGCGAGTTGGTGTTGCCGGAGGTGATGCGCGGCATCGCCGAGGCGTCGACGACGCGCAAGCCCCGCACCCCCCGCACCCGCATCCGCGCGTCGAGCACCGCGCCGGGCTCGTGGTCCGGCCCCATCCGGGCGGTGCCGACCGGATGGAAGATCGTGGTGCCGAGGTCCCCGGCGGCGCGCAGCAGCCCCTCGTCGCTCGTCACCTCGGGGCCCGGCCGGTACTCCTCGGGCCGGTAGCGGGCGAGGGGCGGCTGCGCGACGATGCGGCGGGTGAGCTTGAGCGCGTCGACCGCGACGCGCCGATCCTCGTCCGTCGAGAGGTAGTTCGGCCGGATCGCGGGCGGCGCGGCCGGGTCGGGGCTCGCCGCGTGGACGCTGCCGCGGCTCGACGGGCGCAGGTTGCACACGCTCGCCGTAAAGGCCCCGAACGGGTGCAGCCCCTCGCCCCACTTGTCGAGGGAGAGCGGCTGGAAGTGGAATTCGAGGTTGGCGGTGGCGTAGTCCGGCGAGGACTTGGCGAAGACCCCGACCTGGCTCGGCGCCATGGTGAGCGGCCCGGTCCGGAACAGGGCGTACTCGATCCCCATCCAGGCCCGCTTGAACAGGTTCGCGTAGGTCAGGTTGAGGGTCGGCACGCCGGTCACCTTGTAGACCGGGCGGATCTGCAGGTGGTCCTGCAGATTCTCGCCGACCCCGGGGGCGTGGTGGACGAGGCCGATGCCGAGATCCCGCAGCCGCGCGCCGTCGCCGATGCCCGAGAGTTCGAGGAGCTTGGGCGAGGCCACGGCGCCGGCCGAGAGCACCACCTCGCCGCGCGCCCGGGCGAGGGCGCGCCGTCCGTCCGGCCGCGCGAAGACCACGCCCGCCGCGCGGCCCTCCTCGATCAGCACCCGCTCGACGTGGATCCCGGTCTCCAGCCGCAGGTTCGGCCGGCCGAGGGCGGGCTTGAGGAAGCCCCGCGCGGCGCTCCAGCGCCGGCCCCGGCGCTGGTTGACCTGGAAGTAGGACGAGCCCTCGTTGTCGCCGGTGTTGAAGTCCGGGATCTTGCGGATGCCGGCCGCCTCGGCGGCGTCCCGGATCGCGTCGAGCACCGCCCAGCGGATGCGGGGCGGCTCGACGCGCCACTCGCCGCCCGAGCGGTGGAAGGCGTTGGGCGGCGCGATGTGGTCCTCGTGCTTAAGGAAGAAGGGCAGGACGTCGTCCCAGCCCCAGCCGCTGAGGCCGAGCTGGCGCCAGCCGTCGTAATCGGCCGCCTGGCCGCGCATGTAGATCATGGCGTTGATGGCCGAGGAGCCGCCGATGACCTTGCCGCGCGGATAGGCGAGCTGGCGCCCGTTGAGCCCCGCCTCCGCCTCGGTGGTGAAGAGCCAGTCCGCCCGCTTGTTGCCGATGGCGAACAGGTAGCCGGCCGGGATGTGGAACCAGATCCAGTTGTCGCGCCCGCCCGCCTCCAGGACCAGGACCGAGCGGCGCGGATCCGCCGACAGGCGGTTGGCGAGCACGCAGCCCGCCGAGCCCGCCCCCACCACGATGTGGTCGTAGGTCCCGAAATCAACCGGAGCCTCGCCCTCGCTCGCTGTCATGTCTCCTCCCGGGCTTCGCGTCGTTTCCGCGCTGTGTAGCGCAAAGCGGGCGCGGGGCAGTAGCGGCTCCCGGCGGGGCCGGGCCGCTCCCGCCGCCTCGCAGGCCGGTCCGGCCGGTGTCTCCCGGGAGACTCCGCTCCGGGAGGCCGTCACGGAAGCGAAGCAAGCGCGAATGTGGTGTCATACCAAATCCGCTTGATCTCTTCGGGATGGCGGATTTGGGCTTCGCTCAGGCGCCGCGCGGGCTGGTGATCCGCTTGATCCCTTCGGGATGGCGGATTCGGGCTTCGCTCAGGCGCCGCGCGGGCTCGTGATACGGGACCCGCCTTGATGAAGCGGATCCCGGATCAGCTGCCCGGCTCGATCGAGCAGGTATCCGCTGCGCCCACCTTGAAGAATTGACCGATGAGAGGGCTCGTGGGGAGTTTTCGATCTTTGTTTCGACCGTGACCCTTAAATCCTCCGTAAACCACCCTATAATGTCTGAAAGATCGCACAACCGCGATCGGGGATCTCATCAGGAGAGAAAAAGCAAACTCCGCGGCCGTCAAGAACTTTCTGTCTCGTAGGGCAAGAGATAGCAGCCAGGAAAGAACATTAACGTTTGCTTCCCTCAGGAGCGCCGCGGAACCAGCATCACGTCTGAGGTGGTCCCGGGCGACAAGGAGGAACGATTTGTACATCCTCCTGTGATTGCTTGACATGTTGTCGGAGGCTTGCCTGTATCCGGTCAGAAACTCGGGAACCAGCGCGAAGTTGTACTTTCTGGAGATTGCCAGGTAGAGGGCCCAATCCTCGCATCCTTGGGCACCTCGGTCTCGCAAGCTCGCGTCGTAGCCCCCCACCTCACGAACGGCGGCGGTCCGCATCAGGGTGGCGCTTCCGTTGCCGATGAAATTCATCGTGCACAGCGCCTCGTAGACCCTTCCCTCGTGAGCTGGTTTCCAGTCGGCGACGATGATGATGCCCCGCTCGTCGATCTGGGCCGACCACGTATAGGCGAGCGCCGCATCGGCGCCGGCCGCCTCGATCGCGACCAGCTGCTTCGCGATGCGGTCCGGCGAACAGAGATCGTCCGCGTCGACGGGAGCGACGAAGGCGCCCCGGGCCTGCGCGATCCCCTCGTTCCGCGCCCGCGCAACCCCTCCGTTCGCCTGCCTGATCAACCGTATCCGTGCGTCGAGCGCCGCGTGACGCGCCACGATCGCGGTCGTGCGATCCGTCGAGCCGTCATCAACGACCAGGATCTCCAAATCACGATGGCTCTGTGACCTGACACTCACCAATGTAGCGTCGATCGTCTTCTCGGCGTTGTACGCTGGAATAACCACGGTGACCAAAGTGTGGCAGTTACACGAACTTGAATTCACGCTCATGCCACATCCATACAGCACGGAATCGCCTTATAGTGCACGATCTATGCGATATACCGGCAATCCGAACGGGCGCACTCGCCCCCGAGACGATACATTCACGTCTCGTATACATTGCGTGGTCGGATGAAGCAAATCGGCCGGCAATTCCGAGGTTGAAGCCTCGCCCGAACGGGCCGCGCTCGGTGTCGGCGGCGCCGAGAGCTGACCATGTGTCGGCCTGGACTGGGCGAGGCCTGTCATCCATCTCCGAGCGCCCGCGCGAGCACTGCCTTGCCGGCATTCGGTGCGGCGATCCTGGGCAGGGCGTAGCGCTGAAAGTCTGCGGGCTCCACCGCCGTCGCGACGGTCGAGCATGCCCACGCGAAGCCGCACGCGGCCACGGCGGCCTGAGCGGAGGCGTCCATCGCGCCGTACGGGTAGGCGAAGCCGTCGACGCGCTGCCCGCTCATCTCCTCCGCGGCGCGCTTGCCCTCCGCGATTTCCCATCGCTGCTCGGCGGGCGTGAGCGTCGGCAGCGCCGGGTGACTGAGCGTGTGGCCTCCGATGGTGAGGACGCCGCGCCGCGCCATCCCGCGGACCTCGTCCGGCGTCATCGCCCTCTCCTCCTCGCAGGCCGCCCCCGCTCCCCCCAGAGCCCGTCGCAGCGTCGCCATCGCGCCCTCGCGCTCGGGACGCGAGGCGTCGCGGATCACGCGCCAGAGGGCCTGGTAGGCCGCCTCCCGCGCCGTCCGGGGACTCTCCCACGCGCGCCACCTCCGCCGGTCGCGGTCGAGCCGGTCGGGTTCGCCGAATTGCAGGCGGTATCGCCCGTCCGCGATCCCGACCGAGAGGTCGGCCGGGGCGGAGCGGTCGAGGATCAGGTGGGCGAGCTCGTCCCACCAGAACGGCTCGGGACGCCCGATCGCGGCGGTCGTCAGGAAGAGGGTCGCCGGGATCCCGGCCGCCGCGAGCCTGGGCTCGGCCTGGCGCAGGTTGTCGACGTAGCCGTCGTCGAAGGTGAGCGCCACCGCGTCGCGCGGGAGGGTGCCGGCGGTGAGCGCGGCGACGAAGGCGGCGAGGTCCATGGGGGTCCGGGAGCGCCGGAGATGCTCCAGATGCGCCTCGAAATGGCGCGGGGAGACCGCGAGTTGCCAGGGATCGGAGTCGAGCTCGGCGACCCGGTGATACATGAGGATCACCGGACGCGGTCCCGAGCCGAACGGCCAGGCCCTGCGCAGCTGGCGCTTGAGGAAGCCCACGCCCCTCACCTCACGGCCTCCGCGCCGCCCGGGCGGCCACGATCACCGGGTAGGATGCGTCCGCGACGTCGAGCTTCGTCGGATCCACCTCCGAGAGGGCGAGCCCCTGGAGGAAGGCCGTCGCGGCGTAGACGTTGCCGTGGCTCCGGACCGTCGCCGCGCCGGCGCCGAACACCTCGTCGAGGAGGCGCGTCAGCGCGGCGGGGGTCAGGGACCAGAACCAGGTCCCGGACCACTCGCCGCGGTCGATCGGGCTGATGCCGGGCACGGTCAGCAGGAGCACGCCGCCGGGCCTGAGGGCGCCGTGCAGCTGGCGCAGGGCGCTCGCCATGTCGAAGATGAGGTGCAGCGTCTGGGTGAGGACGATGCAATCGAAGGCGGCCTGCGGCAGCGTGCCCGCCCGGCTGATGTCGCCGATGAGCGTCGCCCTGGGATTGCCGGCCTCGACGTGGAGGATGTCCTGCCGCTCGACCCGCGCGCCGCCGAAGCGCCGTGAGTAGGCGTCGTCGCCGATCTCGAGCACGCGGCCGCGGATGTCGGCGGCCGCCCCCTCCAGAAATCGCTCGATGTAGAACCTGTCCACCGGGAGCCCGCGATCCCAGCCGAAATCCTCGCTCACCGGCCAGGGCGTTCCGAAATCACCCCAATCAACCCGGCCGACCGGGGGCGAGGCGCGACCGACGAGGCGGCGGCGCAGCCGATAGCCCGCGCGGCGGGAGACGGCACCGCCGAGCCGGATCGCCGCCCGGCGCGCCAGCTCGCCCGCGGTCCACAGCGGGTCGAGACGCGCGGCGGCCGCCACGCCGCGCGGCGAGATGCGTCCGCCGGCCCGCAGCGCCTCGCCCGCGTAGTACCGGCGCCAGAAGCGGCGCCCCTCGGACCAGGTCTCCCTGCGCAGCGAGTCGGCCTCCGCCGCGGGCCGGTACCGCGCGTGGACGGCGAGGGCCGCGTCCCGCATCGCGCGGAAGTCGTAGGACATGTTGCTGTCGTGCCACCGATAGCGGGCGACGACCGTCGGGTGCGACGCGATCGCGTGGGCCTGCGCGAGGCGCAGGTAGACGTCGTAATCCTCGCATCGCCTCAGCCGGGTGTCGAAACCGCCCGCGGCCGAGAGGATGTCGCGGCGGTACAGGACCGTCGCGTGCATGCCGACGATGTTGTGGTGCAGCAGCGCGGCGACGGGATCACCGGCCATCGCGTGGTAGACGGCTCCTCCGAGGGGATTCCCATCGCGGTCCACCCTCTCGTGGGCACCGTACACGAAGGCGACGCCCGGCGAGCGGGCGAACGCGGCGAGGCCCTGCGCGATCGCGGCGGGGCGCAGCATGTCGTCGGCGTCCAGGAACAGGATGTAGGTCGTGCGGGCCTGCGCGAGCCCGGTGTTGCGGGCGGAGGAGAGGCCCTGATTGGGCTGACGGATGAGCCGCACCCCCGGCCACCGGGCCACGATCGCGGCCGGATCGTCGCTCGACCCGTCGTCGACGACGATCACCTCCTCCGGCACCCTGGTCTGCGCGGCGACGCTCGCCAGTGCCTCGCCCAAGAAGTGGGCGTGGTTGTAGGTGGTGATGACGACCGTGACGTCGCTCCCGGCGATGAGCTGGATCGACTTCTCATTCGACGGGGTGGTAATCGGCGCCTCCATGAGATCCTTGCTTCCCTTCATCCTGAGAGGCCCGCTCTGCATCGGCGCGCGTCGCGACGCGCGGACGGCGCCGGTCGTCGCCGGCCCGGGCACCCCGCGGCTGATCGTGGAACGGCGGCCCGCCCTCATCGCTGTTGCGCCGCCGGTCCGCGCGTTCGCGACGCCCCGCGCCGCGCCCGCCGCGCGAGGCGTCTTGGAGCGTCACTTCGGAAGCCCGCGTGATCGGGTACCGGCATGATGAGGGGAACGACCCGAGCCGCGGCGTCGGATCCGCCCATGCCTCCGTTCAAGATCCATTCGTCGCGACCGATCGAAGATTTGCATGTTTTTATTCGATAAGCATCGCCCGCTCGTCAACATCGCGCGCCGCTATCTGTGGTCGGTTCCAGCCGTCACGGTTCTCGGCCTCATCTCCACGGGACTCGAGGGCATCGGGGTCGGCCTGATCGCGCCCCTGGTCGTGAGCTTGACGTCGAGCGAGTCGGTGGCCTCGTCCGGCCCGTTCCGCGTGCTGATGCAGTTCGGGGCGGATTTGCCGGCGAATACACGCCTCGTTTACATCTGCGCAGGGATCGCGGGTCTCGTCATCCTGAAGAACGCGGTCGCGTTCCTCAACACGCTCCTGATCTCGTTCGTGGATGGTCGGGCCAGCCACGACGTGCGCGTCGCTCTCGCGCACCAGCTTCTCACGGTGGAGTACGGCTTCTTCCTGGTCGAGCCGCCGGGCCGGATCATCAACATCCTGGCCAATGAATCGTGGCGGGCGTCGGAGGCCATACGGGCCTTCTTCCAGGCCCTGTCCAGCGCCGCGTCCCTCATCCTGTTCGGGATCTTCCTGCTCTGGAGCGAGTGGCGGCTGGGATTGGCGGTCGGACTGGGCGTCCTGGCCATCCGGCACGCGATCGCCCGGATCACCCGTCGGGTGAACGACCTCAGCAGCCAGATGTCGGCGGAGAACGAGTCGCTGGCGAGCGCGATGATGATCAGCGTCCTGGCCATGCGCCCGATCCGCATCTTCGGGCAGGAGGCGCGGGAGGAGGCCCGCTTCCGCGACGCGTCCGAGAAGGTTCGGGCGCTCATCTTCGCGATGGAGCGGAAATCGGCGCTGATCCAACCCCTGAGCGAGAGCCTGCGGACCTGCGTGCTGGTCCTCCTGCTGGCCGGCACCGTCCGGGTCGCGGCCGACGTTCCCCTGCCGGTCCTCGCGACGTTTCTGGTCCTGCTCCAACGCACGCAGCCGCACCTCGCCACGTTCGAGGCCGCCCGCGCCAAGATCTCACAGACCTCCGGCGCCGTGCAGGAGGTGGAGTGGCTCCTGGCGGTGACGCGCAAGGCTGCGCCGCGATCGCTGGGCCAGGTCAAGCCCAGCTTCGACAGGGATATCCGTTTCGCCGACGTGAGCTTCCGGTATCACAGTTCCTCCGAGATCCGAACGATCGACAGTGCCTCTTTCGTCATCCGCGCCGGCTCATCGACGGCGCTGATCGGACCGTCCGGCTCAGGGAAGTCAACGATCATCAATCTCCTGTGCGGCCTGCTCGAGCCCACATCGGGTGAGATTCTGGTGGACGGGACCTCATTGGACCGGCTCGATCGTTCGGAATGGCTGAATCTGATCGGCATCGCCGGACAGGACACCGAGATCATCGAGGGGACGATCGCCGAGAACATCGCCTACGGCGCCCCGCATGTCGGCCAGGCCGAGATCGAGGAGGCCGCGCGAGTGGCGGACGCCGACGCCTTCGTCCGGTCCCTGCCGCTGGGCTACGCGACGAATGTCGGCAGCAGGGGACTCAACCTGTCGGGAGGCCAGCGGCAGAGGATCGGCCTCGCACGCGCCATCGTCCGCAAGCCCAGATTGCTGATCCTGGATGAGGCGACGAGCGCGGTCGACGGCCTGTCGGAGAGGACGATCATGGATCTCCTCGCGTCGTCGCGCCGGTCCTGCACGATGCTCGTCGTGAGCCACCGCATGAGCACGCTCTCGCGATGCGACAGCGCGATCGTGCTGGAGGGGGGCCGGGTGGTCCGGGCGTCACCGATGACCGACGTCATGCGCGACCGCGAGGCGATCCCGATCCCGTAGCGCGGCGGCGCGTCACCTCGCGTCCGGCCCATCCGGGCGGAGGGGTGCTCCGAAGGGCAGCTCCGCGGCGTGCCGGCGATCCACTCGACCGGGAGCCGCAGGCCCGGGCGATCGTCGCGGGCGGCGCGTCGCGCCCGGTGCCGGCCAGCAGTTCGGGGGCTCACGCTCCCTTCCGATCCCGCCCCCGCGCAGCGGTTGCTCGTTGAGACCAGCCCGATCGAGATCCTTGTCACGGCGCGAGCCGAGCGTCGAAGCGGGAGCCGCCAACGATCGGCCGGACCGACTCAGACCGAAGACATCGTTGCATCAGGGCTGCTACCAGCGGAACGGCGGCTCCGGTTTGTAGCAAACATACCCGTAGGGACCGTACCAGCGGCTTCCGACGGAGCAGGGTGGCAGCCCTCGCAGGCAGCGCCCCAAGCAGAACGGCGAAATGACGTCACCGTAAACCGGGCTCATGGAGGTGGCGCGGACGACGGCAACTCCTCGACCTCGAGCCGAGGCCGGCATGGCCGAAGAACTCATGGCAATCGCGATCAACAACGCAGCTGATCCTGTAGCCTTGCAGACTTTCATGGTCAGACCTTCCGTCGCAGACGTGCTGGATCCGCCCGTGTCGATTCAGCACGCACGTTCTGAACGTCTCAGAAGCGCAACGGTTCTCATGTACTCCACGCGGAGTGGCGCTGCCTCCGTTCCTAGAGCAGCACCCGGTCACGTTGCAATCGGGTACTGCTCTAGGTCTTTGATCTTGCCGCATTTTCTGCGACGAACCGGCATCCACTTCGTCGGAAAATGCTCTAGGATAACGGCTGCCGGCCTCCCGGCACCGCGCGCGACGACGGTGCGGCCGGAGTCGGGCCGAAGCAAGTGCCCAAAGCTTCCTCTGAGGCTCCTTGAGGGCCTCAGCCGGACGCTGCCGATGGATTCCTGCGACATCACGCATTCCGCCTGGCCGGCGAAGCGGGGAGACGATGGTGAGGGACCGGCAACGGACTCGGCACGAGGCGCGTCTGCATGATGTCGTTGCGCGGGCGGAGATGGACGAGGCGTGAACCGTCGCGTTCGCGGCAGACGCCTTCGGGCTCCCTCCTCCGGCACGCCCTCATCGCGTGACCGGCCCTCCGCCGCATCGGTGCCGCCGGATCACAAGTCGCTTGCCGGTTGAGGCGCTCCCCTATCCAAACAACCAGCCGCGCTTGAGTCATAAAGATAAATCTTCTACCGTTGCCACCTGCGATCCGTTCAGAATAAAGGCTCAGCTTCGGAGGAGAGATTTGACCTATTATCTAACATCAGTGCAAATCGCAAACATTCAAAATCAGAACAAAGAAGCCCCTCGCCGGCGCGCTGAGGTAGTATTTACAGTCGAAAACGACGAAGGTCACCCAACAGTCGCGACGACCATGCTTGTTGATATATCTTACGAGGATGGGATTACATTTGGCGAACTGAAGGAGGAGGCAATTGCGCAAGCCACTAAGATAATTGAGGTTATTCATGGCAACTTGAGCGCGAAAAGCGCTTCGCCGGCCTGACAAGAAATGCGCATCGACATTCTTGCGCGCTGAAACCTGCGGCGGTTCACGAGGTCCTTGCGAAGCGGTGCGGTGGCCTCGGATTGCGCGCCGGCCATGTGAAGCGCGCCATCGAACCCCGGGATCAAGCGTCGAAAGGCCGTCGGCATCCGGCGCTCGATCGTGATGAGGGCGCGACAGCGCTCACACGGGAGTTCAACCGCCCTCACGGATCGCGGTCGACCTTTCCATCCAGCCCTCGAGGCGGCTGGCTCGGCCGCAAGCCTCATTCAACGATTTGCGGCCACTGCCCTTGCCGGACCTTGGGAGCACGCGGCGCAGCGTCCGATCCCGCGCCCCGCTCACAGATGCGGCTGGAATGCGCCGCACGATCCTGCCACCGACGCGCCGGCGTGAACCTATTCACAGTCTGATAGAGGCGCGGGCTTCGATTTTCATCAAATATATCTTTCAAAGGATCGTATATTTCGCCCAACATGTATTGTCCTTTCATGGCTTTACTGATGCTTCTCGCTTAATCCGCTCAGCGTGAGCTGGGCTGGACAGCAAATTTCCGAATGTCAGGATCACGCGAGCCTTGGCCTGCTCGACGTAGCTCTCTTTACATCCGGTCACGATGCAACTTGAGACGCGAATTTTCTGATCCACCGCGAAGCGGTCAGCATCGTTCAATGAGATTTTGACGACCTGCCCGCGATCGCGCGCCCTGTTCGGGGGCTGAAACTCGGGGGGCAGCGCGTCGGTGACCGGAAGGATGCGGGCGATCTGGCCCGACACACTCTGGCGATGGGCGGAGACCTGCACCGACTGGCCCTCGGCAGCTTCGAAGAGATAGCTTTCAGGCATGTAGGCGAGCACGAAACTCGTGCCGGTGTAGATCGAGGCCAGCCGATTCGAGCCTGGCGTGAGGACCTCGCCGGGGCTCGCGATCGCGCTTCCGACGACGCCGGAGACCGGCGCGGTGAGCACGCCGTCCGCGTAGACCCTGCGCAGGTTGTCGGAAGCACTGGTGATTTCGGCGAGCGCCGCCCGGTTCGACGCGAGTTCCGTATCGAGCGAGATCTTCTCGGAGATCATCGTGAGCAGGCGCTCGGTCGCGGTGAATGATGCGGCGGTGACCTCATGCAGCGAGCGGTTGAGGGCAAGACCCGAACTCTTAGCCTTGTTCAAGTCGGCCATGAACTCGTTGGCCTGCTTCGCGCCGGCACGGGCGACAGGGACCATCGCGGCCACGATCGTCGTGCGGGCCTCGAGTTGAGCGACGCGCGAGGAGATCTTCGCGCGCTCAATGGAGAATTCCGCGAGCGTCTTCGAGATCGAGGGAGAGTCGACCACAGCAATCTTCTGGCCGGCGACGACCGTGTCGCCCGGGCGCACGAAGACCTCACGGACGCGGGCATCATAGGGCGTCGCCACGTAGACTCGGTCGCGCGTGACCAAACCGTCCGCATTCAGAACCAGAACGCCACTTGAGTAATAATAGAAGCCTATCGCTCCGCTGCCGATCACCGCAGTACCGGTCACGAGAACTCGGAACAGCTTGCCCCAGCTCATCTGGCTCACCTTGAGTTCAGACATCTTGCTCTCCCAAGCTCAGGCGGCAGCCGACCGACGGAGCGTGCGCGCGATCAGCGCGTCAGCGATCCGGACCGATGCATGCCCGTCACCGAACGGGTTCGGCCCGCCCAGCCGGTGAGGCGTCCTTCCGCGCGTGCGTTCGCGGGCCATCGCCGTGATGACGTCGTGGTCGGACCCGACGAGGCTTCCGAAGCCGGCCGCCACCACTTCCGGACGCTCGGTCGTCGTCCGGGTAATGAGGATCGGCAGGCCGAAGGTCGGCGCCTCCTCTTGCACACCTCCCGAATCGCTGATCACCAGCCACGCGCGGCTGAGGAGATGGACGAAGTCGAGATACTGAAGCGGCGCGAGCAGACACACATTCTCGATTCCACCGAGAATTGCTAAAACCTCGCGACGCACTTCGGGGTTGAGGTGAACCGGCAGCGCGACGACCTTGTCGCCGTCCTCGGCCAGCGAGCGGAGCGCCCGAAGCACCTCGCGCATCGGGCTACCGATGTTCTCGCGGCGATGCATCGTCGCGAGAATCAGCTTCTTGTTGAGCGGAATGCCGGCAATGCCCGAATCGACCGGCGCGTAGTTCGGGGCGGTATTCTCGCGAGCGTAGAGAAGCGCGTCCACCACCGTGTTCCCGACCGTGATCACAGACTTCGGATCAACGCCTTCCCTGAGCAGATTCGCCGCACTCTCCGCGGTCGGCGAAAAATGCAGGCTGGAACTCACCGAGATGACACGTCGGTTGTACTCCTCGGGCCAGGGTGACGAGAGGTCACCGGTGCGCAAACCAGCCTCGACATGGGCGACGGGTACCCTGGACAAGAACCCAGCGCTCGCGGCGGCGGAAGCAGTGGCCGTGTCACCCTGGACCACGATCCAGTCGTAATGGGTCGCTCGAAGCGCCGCGGCGATCTGGTTCGTCATCAAGCCGAACTTCTCGGCCAGGCCGGGTTCGCTCATCACCGCTTCGCCATGGTACCTGACGGTGATGTTGAACAACTGCAACAGGCCGGCCGCCAGCTCAATGTGCTGGCCGGTCCAGTATGCGTCCACCTGAATGCCAGGCTGCGCCACAAGGGCCCGATACACCGGTCCAAGTTTGATGATCTCGGGACGCGTCCCAAAGGCGATCAGAATACGCATGTACTTCTTCCTTTAATTTTTTTTACCGAGTGGCTTTCCCGAAATCCTCAGGAAGATCGTGCGCCGTTTTCGACCAGCCGATCGGCTTGGTCGCGAATTCCGACTCACCGATGTAAGTCTTCCACGCGCGGAAGACGGCTGCCGCGTTGATATAGAGTCCAACCGGCCAACGATACGCGATGCCGAGCAGATCATACGTACCGTAAACTTCGCGGCAAGCTGCGACCCTGACCACATAACGGGTGAACAGCGCAACGAGGTTCACGGTGACAGACGCCGACAAAAACGGCTCCAAAGACTCAGGTACACCAGAAAGATCGATGATGCCGCCTGCGATCAGGAGTAAGATCATCAGCGAGACAGGTGGAAGCAAATTCGTGACAACGCCCTTCCTGTCACGCACAAAAAAGTACTTATCCCAAGCATCACCCTTCCAGCCCAGCTTGTGCGTGGCTTCGAAGTTTATGCCGTATACCCAGCGCGTCTTCTGCTTTATACTTGCCGACAAGCTTTTTGGGAAAAACTCCCGTGTTGCGACGTAGTTCAGACCGCGCTCATCGTCGGCAGAAACCGCCGCGAAAGCCGATCTGAAGCCTGCGCGCTTGGCTTCTACGCCGAGGATGTAGTCTTCCGTGACCGTCCCGGACATGAGGACCTGACCCCGCGTTGCTAGGAAGTGCTGCAGCAGCTTCCTGGTCATCGCGGTGCCCACCCCGGCCGACGGGATGGCCGCACCCACCGCGTTCCTCACGATCATCTCGCGAGTGTGCCTTTCAGCGAATTCGTCCATGTAGGTCGACGCGACGGGAAGCCCCTCGCCCCGATCGAGCGAGAACACGGGGACCTGAATAAAGTCGTGATCTTTGCTATATTCGGCATAGATAGAAAAGGTGCGCGGATCAATGACATCCTCGCTGTCATGCAGGACGGCGATGTCCGGGCAGTCCTCGCGCTCGAAGACCTGTCGGAACATTTCATTCAGCATCTGGCCCTTCGAGGTCGGACCGCTGAGCGTATTGACGATGACGGTGACGCGACTCGGGTATTTGCACTCGAGTTCCCTGGCGACGCGCAAAGTACCCGTGTCGTTCGGGTAAACGCCAAGGTACAAGCTCACGTCGGGGCAGGTAATCCGCGCGAGATTGCCTTCGACCATCCGCCCGAGGACGTCCTCCTCATGCCAGTTTGCAACAAACACGGCGATGCGGGGGATAGCGGACTTCCCGGACAGGCTCGGGAGACCCCTTCTCGAAATCCCGAATGCCATCAAATCGATGAACGCATCGTCGAGTGAGGAGATATTGATCAATGAACTAACGGCAAACATAGCTATTGGAATGACTTCACTCATAGCACCACACTCAATACGCTCACGATAAGCGCTGCGCTCCGCGCGTCGCTGATCGGTGAAAAATGTCTTAACTGGCGTGCTTTGTAAATTCGAAGGGTATCGGTATGAGTACGTACGTCGTCTGATTTATAGTGAATAAGAGCAGTTACTCGGATCCAAGGCCCCCGTTAACCATCTATATTCGAATTGATAATGAGAAAAAGTTTCTGTCTTCGCTCCTGACAAGCGATTTCATATCCGACCTTGAGCCGGTTTTATGGTTAAGTTCTAGTTCATTTCGTGCATGCCTTGCGACGCTTGGAACCTCGTGCCAGCCGGTTCGTCGGTCACGACTTAAATCCCTGGTGACGCCCTCGAGCGCATACGGACCGGCCGGCCGGATGGTTGCCGGCTCGGCTTGGGTTCACTTGATCGGGGTCAGCCTGCGTTGCGCGCGGTCCGCCCCGAGGACCGGCTCTCGAACCTGTTGACGGCCTGCGGGTCTCAGTCGGGCCCGAGGGCCCGAGAGCGGCGCGCGACGGCCCTTGTTCACGGGCCCGACGGCCCCCGACAACGCCGCCGGGGGAGACGGTCGCTCCTCGCACGCCGTCCTGCTGCATGCGCAGTCGCTCCCGACGCCGCGCGGTGCGATCCGATCCGCGCGGCCCAGCGACCATCCGCCCCGCGGCACGAAACTCGATCTGGCGCACTCAACTTCGACGCGCAAAATCCAGCAAGGTTTCCGTCGTACCGGCGAGAGCCAAGAGCCTCGCCCCAACTGTCTCAGCACAATATTTAGGCAGCATCTGTCCTTACGGCATCTTTGTAGGATTTAATGCTTTCGCAATCCGCCCCAATCATATTGCCCGACATGCGAGCAAGGGGCGCGCGGCGCGATGAAGGCCAGGACGACGGAAATCCGACCCGGCGAGTCCGCCCGGGTTAGCCTGACGCAGGTCGCGGGCGAGACGGAGTCCGTCCGCCAGATCGTGACCGACAAGACGCGCGCCATCCAGGCGGTCACCGCGCAGGTCAAGATCCTCGCCCTCAACGCGCTGATCGAGGCGGCCCGGGCCGGCGAGCAGGGGCGGGGCTTCTCGGTCGTCGCGCAGGAGGTGCGGGCGATCGGCGCGCAGATCGAGGCGATCGCCGGAGCGCTCGACGCGGAGCTCGCCGGACGCATCACCGGCCTGCAGGGCATGATGAAGGACCTCGCCGACGCGGCCCAGGGCGAGCGCCTGGTCGATCTGGCGCTGAACGCCATCGAGCTGATCGACCGCAACCTCTACGAGCGCACCTGCGACGTGCGCTGGTGGGCGACCGATCCGGCGATCGTGGCCTGCGCGGAGGAGCCGACGCCGGAGCGGGTCGCCTACGCGACGGAGCGGCTGGGCGTGATCCTCTCGGCCTACACGGTCTATCTCGACCTCTGGGTCTGCGACGCGGCCGGTCGGGTCGTGGCGAATGGCCGGCCCGACCGCTTTCCCGCGATTCGCGGCGCGAGCGTCGCCCACGAGGAGTGGTTCCGGCGCGCGGCGGCCCTGCCGAACGGCGACACCTACGTGGCGGCCGAGGTGGCGACGCGCCCGCTCCTCCAGGGCGCGCAGGCCGCGACCTACTGCGCCAGCATCCGGACGGACGGGCGCTCCGACGGGCGGCCGCGCGGCGTGCTGGCGATCCACTTCGACTGGGAGCCGCAGGCCCGGGCGATCGTCGCGGGCGTGCGCGTCGCGCCCGAGGACCGGGAGCGGACGCGCGTCCTGCTGGTCGATGCCGGCGGGCGGGTTCTGGCCGCCTCGGACGGGCGCGGCCTGCTGACGGAGACGCTCCGCCTCGACGCCCGCGAGCGCACGGGCGGTTTCGACCAGGATGCCGGGGGCGCGGTGACCGCCTTCCACCGCACGCCGGGCTACGAGACCTATGCGGGGCTCGGCTGGTACGGCGTGATCACGCAGCATCCGGCCCGGCGGGCGGCCCGCTGAGCCGGGCCCGGACCCGGACCGGGCGAGGCGGCCGGGCGACCTCGGCGAAGCGGCCGTTGAGGACGGAGATGAAGCGCTGAAACCTGTGCCGGGGCCGGCGCCAGAACCGGGGCGCCCGCACGCGAAGGTTGTCCTGGGGAGAGACCCGCCGGGCGCGCACTCCGATTGGGCGCCGAGGGGCCGAACACCCGACATGTCCAGGCCGGCAGGGCGCTTCCTGCCCAGGCACCCGCCGCGCGTCTCATCATGGTGGTCGATGATCACCCTCAACGCCGACGCGGCCCGGAAATCCTCAGCGGAAACCCGCACTCTTGCCCGAATAATCCGTTTGGATGATGCTGGCCTTCTCCTGGCGTTTCTATGCTGCGGAAGCGGACGCGGCATTCGCGTGCCGTCTCCCAGGCTTCAGGTGAGCAAACCACTGATGTCGGTCCCGATCGAGGTCGCGCGCCCACAGGGCCACGAGGAGGCACGCCTGATCATGGTCAGGGATGTGCTGGCAGCGATCGTGGTGCGCGTGCATGCCGACCCGGATCTCGGCATCGACGAGGGATGGTTCCTGAAGGTCGGATTCGGACCGTGCGATCACGAAGGTGTCATTTTTAGCTGTGTTGAGGAGTCCCAATCCTGGGCCGAGAAGCTGCTCGGCGGGTGAATACATATGTATGTATGGTCGGGCACGGTCCGCGATGGATCGGTCGGCCTCCTGCTGCATTGCCTTATAGTTAAAACCGCATCCGGGATAGGCAGTTTATACGCACTTGTATGTCGGCAAATTTGATGCAAAGCTCATCACTAGTGAAGCTTTCATCTCTTGGTTGCATAATGTTGTCGGGAGAGACCCTCCTCCTCGTCCTACAACGACTCGGCTACTGCGCATTCCTTCTCGACGAATCTGGTCATGTGACGGCGGGCAATGCTCTGGGAGCAGTCCTCCTGAAACACGAGGCCGTGGGGAATGAGGAGATCTTTCGGCCGCCCCACGAAGGCAACGGGGCGTTGCGGCAGCTTCTCGGTCAGCCGACGAGACCCGCCGCGATGCCCAGGCGCCCCTGGATCGTCCAGGACGGGACACGTCGCCTGCTCTGCTCCTTCGAGCAGCCCGCGGGCGCAGAGAGCTCCTCGCCGCACGTTCTCGTCATCATTGACCTTGAGGAGCGTCAGCGGCCGAAAGGGACCACGCTGCAGGAACTGTTCGCCTTAACCAACGCCGAGGCGAAGCTCGCGCTGCAACTCGCGAAGGGCGGAACGCTCGAGGCCTGCGCGGAGGAGAACGGCACGAGCGTGAACACCGCTCGCGTTCAGCTCCGGTCGATCTTTGCCAAGACCGGCACGGCGCGGCAATCGGATCTCGTGGCCTTCCTCAACCGCGTCGCCATGCTCGGCTGACCCGTGAGGGCGGGCCCGTCGGACAGGGCGGCCTGAGGCCGGGCTCGACATCCGCTCGACCCGAGCGGAGGCGACGCCGGATCCTGTCGGAAGCTCGCCGCCGTGGCGTCGGCCCCAGAGGCATTTCGACCCCGACCCGGAGGCTTGGCGACACGCCGAGAGCGGCGCCAGAGGCTATGTCCACCGTTTCGATGATCTGGCCGGGAGGGCCGCCACACCCGCGCCCGCGCCGACCACGGGACGAGACCCGCGCGACCCCGTCGCGGACGCGCCGTCCGGCCAATACGGCCGCTGCGGTCCCCGACGAGAAGGCATCCGGGCCCCTGCCCGGCAGCTGCCGCACCGAGTTCGTCATCGCACCCGCGAGCAGGATTGCCGGACGCGAGCGGCTCCCCGGCCGAGCCTAATCCATTCGATCTAGTTCTTCACGGTTAAAAAATCGTTGCCGCATAATCAAAACCGATGATGTGCGCTCATGTTTGGCTGAGATATACGATGGTCATGTGTACCAAAAGCGCTTCGGGCAGAACGTACTTATACTGAAATCGAGCTGTACCACTTGGTGTTTTCAAACCCAAGACTTTGGCTAAAGATCTGCACATTGGACAGCAGTCGAGCGCTCATTCCACAAAGAGGCATCCATGAGTTCAGATGCTAACAATGCCTGCTCACCATCAGGAGCCGCACGCAGCATCCAGATGGATCCGGCATCTGCGCTGTCACGCTGCAAGTACGCGCTGTTAGGGGTCGCTCTGATGAGCGGTTTGGTCAACATCCTTTACCTGACCGGCTCGTTCTTCATGCTCGAAATTTACGACCGCGTCATTCCGAGCCGCAGCGTGCCGACGCTCGTCGGGCTGATGACGCTCGCCCTGGTCCTCTACGTGTTTCAAGGAATGCTCGAGACCCTGCGCTCACGCGTCCTGACCCGGATCGCGATGAGCCTGGACGAGTCGCTCTCGGATCGGGTGTTCGACCTGATGGTGCGTGCGCCGCTCAAGGGGGCAGCCCCGAGCGACGGCCTGCTGCCGATGCGCGACCTCGACCAGCTGCGGGGTTTCCTCGCCGGTTCGGGCCCAGGGGCGTTCTTCGACCTGCCCTGGATGCCGATCTACCTGGCGATCTGCTTCCTGTTCCACCCGCTCGTCGGCGTTGCCGCCGTTGCGGGGGGCGCCGTCCTGGCCTGTGTGACCCTGGCGACGGATTGCCTGACGCGCCGCTCCACGAAGAAAGCGATGGCGCACGCCTCGCAGCGCTACGCGCTCGCCGAGGCCGGTCGCCGCAACGCCGAGGTGCTCGCCGCCATGGGCATGCAGGAGCGCTTCGCGACGCGCTGGGCCGTGGCGAACCACGGCTACCTCGTCGAGCAGCGGCGTTTGGCGGACGTCACCGGCGGGTTCGGCGCGGGCTCCAAGGTGTTCCGGGCCGCGCTGCAATCGGGCGTGTTGGCGCTCGGCGCCTGGCTCGTCGTGAACAACCTGGCCACGGGCGGCATCATCATCGCGAGCTCGATCCTGGTCTCGCGCGCCCTCGCGCCGGTCGAGCTCGGCATCGCCAACTGGAAGGGCTTCGTGCAGGCGCGCCAGGCCTGGCAGCGCCTCGGCACGGCGTTCGAGCGGATCCCTGCGGTGCGCGAGCCCCACGGGCTCCCCGCGCCGCAGCAGGCGCTGAGTGTCGAGAGCGTCAGCGTCGCGCCGCCCGGCACGCCGCGGGTCGTGGTGCAGGACGTTTCGCTCGCCCTCGAGGCGGGCCATGGGCTCGGCGTGATCGGCCCCTCGGCCTCGGGAAAGTCCTCGCTGGTGAGGGCGATCGTGGGCGTGTGGTCGCCGCTGCGGGGCAAGGTGCGCCTCGATGGGGCCGCGCTTGACCAATGGACGAGCGCCGCGCTCGGCCGGCATATCGGCTTCCTGCCGCAGGAGGTCGAGCTATTCGCCGGCACGATCGCGGAGAACATCGCCCGCTTCGAGCCGCAGGCCGCCCCCGAGCACGTCATCGCGGCGGCGCGGGCGGCGGGCGTCCACGAGTTGATCCTGCGCCTGCCGGAGGGCTACGACACCCCGATCGGCGAGGGCGGGGCTGGTCTCTCGGCTGGACAGCGCCAGCGGGTAGGGCTCGCGCGCGCCCTCTACCGCGATCCCTTCCTCGTCGTCCTCGACGAGCCGAACGCGAACCTCGACACCGAGGGCGAGAACGCGCTGACGCAAGCGATTCTGGGCGTGCGCCGGCGGGGCGGGATCTGCGTGGTGGTGGCCCACCGGCCCAGCGCGCTCGCCGCCGTCGACATGGTCCTGATGATGACCGACGGCCGCGCCCAGGCCTTCGGCCCGAAGGACGAGGTGTTGAAGCGCGTGCTGCAGCCGGTCGCCGCGCCAGTGCAGGCCCCGGCCCAGCCTCACCTGCCCCGGGCGGTGCCACTCCCCGAGACAATGCGGGAGACTGCGTGATGGCCGCGAGCCTCGATCCCGTCAGGATCCCTCTGGTGCGCCCGCCGGCGACCGCCGACGCCTCGATCCGGCGGCACCTCCGAGCCTCTCTCCTCCTCGGCACCGTCCTGGTCGGCGGGGTCGGCGGCTGGGCAACCTTCACGCAGATCTCGGGCGCGGTGATCGCCCCGGGCCAGCTCGTGGTCGAATCGGACGTCAAGAAGGTGCAGCACCCGACGGGCGGCGTCGTCGGCGAGCTCCTGGTGCAAGACGGCGACCCTGTCAAAGCGGGCGACGTCCTCATCCGTCTCGATGAGACGCAGACCCGGGCGGGCCTCGACATCCTGCTCAAGGCCCTCGACGAGCTCAGCGCCCGGCGCGCCCGCAACGAGGCGGAGCGCGACGGAGCGGGAGGCATCACCTTTCCGGCTGACCTGCTGCAGCGCGCCAAGGCTGACGCCACGGCCGCCCGCCTGATCGACGGCGAGACGAAGCTGTTCACCTCGCGGGTGAACGCCCGGGAGGGTCAGAAGGCGCAGCTGCGCGAGCGCCTCGCGCAACTCCAGCAGGAGATCGGCGGGCTCACCCAGCAGGCGAGCGCGAAGGAGCGCGAGATCGCCTTCATCGGGAGCGAGCTCAAGGGCGTGCGCGAGCTCTACGCCAAGAACCTCGTGCAGCTGCCGCGGCTCAACGCGCTCGAGCGCGACGCAACCCGGCTCGAAGGCGAGCGCGGCCAGCTCCTCGCCTCGACCGCGGCCCAACGAGGCAAGATGTCGGAGATCGAGCTGCAGATCCTGCAGATCGACCAGGACATGCGCACCGAGGTCGGCAAGGAGCTCGCCGAGATCCGCAGCAAGTGGTCGGAACTCGTTGAGAAGCGGGTCGCGGCCGAGGACCAGCTCAAGCGGGTCGAGCTGCGCGCCCCGCAGGACGGAATCGTGCACCAGATGACGGTGCACACGATCGGCGGCCTCGTCACCCCGAACGAGCCCGCGATGCTGATCGTCCCCTCCTCCGACCGGCTGGCGCTCGAGGTGAAGATCCAGCCCCACGACATCGACAACGTGCGTTTCGACCAGAAAGCGGTGCTGCGCTTCTCCGCCTTCAACCAGCGCACCACGCCCGAAATCGACGGCCAGGTGACGCGCGTCTCGGCCGACGTGACCACCGATCCCAAGACGGGGGCGAGTTTCTACACAGCCCGCATCAGCGTGCCCGACGACCAAAGGGCACGCTTGGGCGCCGTTCGCCTCGTGCCCGGCATGCCGGTGGAGAGCTTCATCCAGACCGGCGAGCGCACCGTACTGTCGTACCTAACCAAGCCGCTCACTGATCAGATCACCAAAGCGTGGCGGGAGCGCTGAACGGCCTCAGCGCTGTTTCCGACTTCAGAAATAAATCCAAAAGGGAGTACGAGTCATGGCTATCTCGCTCACGTCCGGCATTCTGGAAGTCGATGAGGGCTCCTTCTCGACGGCGGACGAGCTTCTCTACGCGGGCAACACCGTGACGTTCTATGATACCGGCTTAGGCTCGCTTTACGCCAACTTGGCGGCTCAAGCGGTGACCGGCGCAGCAGCCCTGTCCACCCCCCAGAAGGCGGTGGACCAGGGCATGTTCAACATCGCGACGAACACCAAGGATCTGCTGCTCTCGTCGGCGGGCACGCTGTCGAGCGGCGCGGTCCAACAGTTCAGCACAAGCATCGGTGTCGACAGCGGCCTCACGACCGTCGACGGAAAGAAGATTTTCTTGTTCGCCGTGTCGGGCGACGACGACATCGTGGTCGGTCGCGTCGGTGCCGATGCGACCTCGGCGAAAGATGGCGGCATTGCCTTCTCGATCGCGCTCGACGAGCAGGTTGACCAGACGACCGGCTACGTCACGAAAGCTCAACTCTGGATCACACAATACGCAGCGATCACGAACGTGGGCGTTGACAAAATTGACGCCAATGATTTCCAGGCGCTGACACAGAAGCTGTTCGTCGCCTCCAGCGAGTCGGTCACTAACGAGAACACGACCTTCAGCACAGCGTCATCCGGCGCGCCCGTTTACGCCATCGTCACGCCGCCATCCAACTCACAGGACCTTAGCGTCCTGGTGACCGCGTTCAACAGCGACGACCCGAGCACAACCATCCATGAGGACTACCTGTCCCAGCGGTTGAACATCAGCACGACCGGCTTTGGCGTCGGCAGCCAATCGGTCACGGCACCACCCAACGGGGCCGGCATCCGACTCGACTACGTGCGAAACGGCGTCGCCGGCGCAGGATCGGACCCGACGGGTTCCTTCTCTAGCCACAATCACAACATCACCAACGCTGGATTTGGGATCACTCAGATCCAGGGCGGAGGCACCACGGCCGATGTCAAGGTGACGGCGATCCAGGCGAATGCGCCGGATGATGATGCAACCAATTTCTTCGCTGATCTTGGCAAGAACGACACGGTGGTTACGATCGAGGCGGTTCGCGTCAAGGACGCGAGCGGCAATGTCGTCTACCTGGGCGGCAATGTCGCCAATGCGAACGGCCTGACGATCTCCGGCGTCGGCTCGGCCTCGGCCGTGACCGTGAAGGGCGTTCAGCTGAACTGGACGGTCGAAGTCGTGAACAAGATCGGGACCTTCGACCGCCTTACGGTCGAAAATGTCGGCTCCAAGGGGTTCGATGTTGGCCACCTGATCTATACAGCACCGCCGACGGTCCAGAATACGGTCGTCGAACTCGGCTCGCATGTTCACTTTCTCGACGGGGGGCCGTCTGTCACGACCGACGCAACGCAGGTCGGCGCCTGGATCGTGGACGAAAGCACCCCGAATTCCAGTGATCACCACAGCGTTGCGGCGGCGTTCACCGCGAGCGGCGGCCCCGACGGGACCGATACGATCGCTTACGCGCTAAGTGCCACGGCCGGCAAGAGCGGCTTGAAGAGCGGCGGTGAGGACGTTCTGCTGCGCCTGTCCAACGGCGTCGTGGAAGGCTATACGGCGAGCAACAATAAGGTCATCTTCTCCGTCAGCGTGAATTCCAGCACCGGCGATGTGACGGTCACGGAGAGCGGTCATCTCGACCATCCGGGCACCAGCGATCCCGACGACGCCGTGGCGATGGCCGCCAGCCTGATTCAGGTGAGCCAAACGGTTACGGACAAGGACGGCGACCACGCGACCGGCTCCGTCTCGATCTCCGACAAGATAAGTTTCAAGGACGACGGTCCGACCGCGGTCGCGGGCTCCGACGTGAGCCTCTCCAGCACGGACGGCAGCAGCATCGCCGGCCAGGGGACCGCGTCGTTTACCATCGGATACGGCGCGGACGGCGCCGGCACTACGACCTATGCCCTTACGATCAACACGGCTGCTACCGGCCTGACGTCCGGCGGCAAAGCGATCACCCTGTCCATGAGCGGCGCCGACGTGGTCGGCAAGACCAGCGACGGCGTCCTGGTGTTCACGGTGTCTTCGACGGGCAGCGGTGCCTTGACACTCGTCCAGTCGGCCGCGCTCGACCACAGCGGCGGGACGGCGCGCACCCTGAATGGGGCGATCTCCCTGACGGCCACCGTGAAGGACGGGGATGGCGACGCGGCGTCGGCCAGCGACAAGATCAATCTGTCATTCGCGGACGGTGCTCCGACCATCACCGGCTCAGGGCCAGTCTCGCTCGCCACCAGCGATGCGAATCTCGGGCCCTCGGGCCACGACGTGAAGGCGGCCACGTTCACGCCGGACTACGGACCGGATGGAGCCGGCTCGGTCAGCTACAGCCTAATCGGCACGGGCAGCACGAGTCTCACGTCGGCCGGCAAGGCGATCAGCCTGTCGAAAGATGCCGGGGGCGTGATCCATGGCGCGACTTCGGACGGTAACGTGTTCACCGTGTCGGTCGATCCGTCAGGTCAGGTCACGCTCACGCAGTTCAAGGCCATCGACCATGCCGCGGGCTCCGACACGGCCAGCCTGAACGGCGCGATCAGCATCAGCGCCGTCGCGACGGACGGTGACGGCTCGACCTCAGCTCCTGCGTCGCAGGGGGTCAATCTGACCTTCGCCGATGACAAGCCGACGATCACGGCCGATGCGTCGGCCTCGCTGAGCACCAGTGACGCGACGCTCGGGACGGACACGAAGGCGGTGACCATCACGCCGGCTTACGGTGCCGACGGTGCGGGTGCGACCCACTCGGCGCTCGTCATCAATGCCGCCACCACGGGTCTGACGTCCCACGGCTCCGCGATCACGCTCGTGGCGGATGGCGCCGACGTGGTCGGCAAGGCCGACACGACCGAAGTCTTCCGCGTCTCGTTCAGCGGAGGGCAGGTTACGCTCAAGCAGTCAGCCACCATCGACCACCAGGTGGGCTCCGACACCGCATCGCTGACCGGTGCGATTTCGCTCTCGTCCTCAGCGACCGACTCGGACGGCGACGTCTCGTCGGCAGCCACGACGGCCCTGAACCTGGCATTCGGCGACGCAACGCCCACCGCGACGGCCGCCGCACCCTCGGTGACCCTGACCACCAGCGATGACAGCCTGGGCGGCGCCGGGGCGGCAAGCCAGGCGACGGCCTTCATCACCGCCTACGGCAACGATGGTGCGGGCAGCACGGCGTTCGCGCTGGCGCTGACCGGCGGCAGCAGCACCGCCCTGACCAGCGGCACGAAGCCGATCAAGCTGTCGATCGACGGGTCAGGGGTCGTCCACGGCGCGACCGCGGATGGGGACGTGTTCACCGTCTCGGTGGATGCTGGTGGCAAGGTCACCCTGACGCAACTCAAGGCCGTTGATCAGGCCGCCGACGCGGTTGATCTGACCGGTGCCCTCACCGTGACATGCACCGTCACCGATTCCGACGGCGATAAGGCCAGCGCCTCGGAAGGCGTGAACCTGTCATTCACCGACAGCAAGCCCTCGATCACCGCGACCGGCAGCACGGTTGCGTTCGCGGTGGATGAGTCGAGCTTGAACGTCGGCGACAAGCACTCGATCCTGGCCCTGTTCGACGGCAAGTACGGAGCCGACGGCGCGGGCACTACGACCTACGCTCTGACGGCCACCACCGGCACGGCGACCAACCTCCTGGACACGCTCACCGGGGAGCAGGTCACGCTGAAAGCCGTCAGCGGCACGGAGGTCGATGGCGTGAACGGGCACGGCGACGTCGTGTTCACGGTCACGCTCTCGGGCAGCGATGCCACCCTCACTCAGCTGCGCGCCGTCAAGCATGGGGACACGTCAAACCCGAATGACACCGTCACGCTGACCCCGCAGCTGATCACGGTCACGGCCACGATCACTGACGCGGACGGCGACGCGAAGGCGGCGGGCGCGGATCTGTCGGCGAGCATGACCTTCAGCGACGACGGTCCGTCCATCGCGCTGAAGCAAGGCGCGACGGCGGTGGCCCTGGCCAGCAGCGACGCGGCGCTCAACACGCCTTCCGTGTCGGCGAGCGACTTCGCCGCGGCCCAGTACGGGGCCGATTCCAACGGCACGACCACGTACAGCCTGACCTGCTCGGCCGGTGACAGCGGCTTGATGTCGGGCGGTGAGGCCGTCCAGCTCAAGACGGAGAACGGCAGCGTCGTCGGCTACACGTCGAAGGGCAGCGTGTTCACCGTGTCGGTCGACGTGACCGGCAAGGTCAGCCTGACCCAGGCGGCCGCGATCGACCACGACGCGAACTCGGATACGGCATCGCTGACTGGCAAGATCCAGGTCACCGCGGCGGCGACGGACGGGGACGGCGACAAAGCCGCGGCATCGGAGGCGGTCAATCTGACCTTCGCCGATGACAAGCCGACGATTGCGCTTAGTGGCACCAAGGTGTCGTTCATCGTGGATGAGAGCGGCCTCGGCACGGGCTCAACGCCGAACTCGGCTCTGGTCACCTCGCAACAGGACATCACCGGCCTGTTCATCGGCAAGCCGGGTGCCGACTCGATCGGGGCCACGACCACCTACAGCCTAGCGGCAGCGTCAGACGGGACCCCGACCGGCCTGGTCGATACGCTCACGCAGTCGGGTGTGGCGCTGAGGACCATCAGCGCCACGGAAGTCGACGGCGTCAACGCCAACAACGACGTCGTCTTCACCGTCACCCTGGCGAGCGGCAAGGTCACGCTGACGCATGCGCGATCGGTGGTCCAGAACAACAAGCTTGACCCGAACGATGGGGCGACGCTGGCGGCGGGCCTCATCAGCCTCTCCGCGACGATCACGGACGGAGATCACGACTCAGCCTCACGGACGATCTCAATCTCCGACCTCATGACCTTCAACGACGACGGCCCCTCGCTCGCCACGAAGTCGGGTACAGGCTCGGTGACCGCCGATGACGCTCAGCTGAAGCAAGCGTTCACAGGCAGCTTTGCCGACTACTTCGCCACCCCGACCTTCGGTGCGGACGGCGCGGGCTCTCTGGACTACAAATTCGCGATCAAGAGCACGAACAGCGGCCTCACCGATGTGAACGGAAAGCAAGTGTTCCTGACCCTGTCGGCGGATGGAAAGACCATCACCGGCAAGGAGACGGACGCCGCCGGCACCACGGTGTTCACCCTCGCGCTGGATAGCTCCGGAAACGCCTCGCTGACGCAGAGCATCGCGATCAAGCACGCCGTTAACACGTCCCTCGCCACGCTGTCAGCCAATGCGCTGCACCTCATTGCGACGGCGACGGATGGCGACGGCGACACCAAGACTCAAGAAATCGACGTGAGCGGCAACATCGGTTTCAAGGATGCGGCCCCAGAATTCATTGAGACAACGGTGGCTGGCGGCACCAAAGCCGTCGATGACATGATCTTGCAGTATAGAAATGGCATCCAAGGCAACGACACATTCAAAGTTGACTTCCACAACGACGTCCCTGGCACGAGCGTAACGATCTCGAGCTTCGATGCATCGTCGCACGAGGGCCTCCTTGCAAATCAAACGAGTGCAACTCACGTTGACTACGTCAAGAGCCTCGACCCCCTTACCAAGCCGATTTACTCACTTGATGTAACGGACACGGGATACACCGTCAGTGTTGTGAATGCACCGGACGGCCTGCCGCAGAAGATTGCCTTCGAGAAGCTGCCTTCAGGCTCCCCCACGGAGACCGTGACGGCTACCTTGACCGGCGACTACGGCGGCTCGGTCAAGATCGACGGTCTGATCTTCGACCCGAGCAAGGCGATCAAGGCAACGAGTTCGGTCGTCGGTGGCGTGACGGTCTGGAAAGCTGATTACACCGCCGCCCTGGACCCCAAGCAGAATGGCGCGGCCTCCGACGCGGATGACGTCAACACCAACAACATCGGCTTCGGTATCAAGGGAGGGCAAGCGTCCCAGATCAACCCCAATGAGGGGTTCCGGGTGGATTACCTGGCGCCGACGCACCCGGATCAGACAGGCGGTCTCGACCACCTGAAGCATCTCAGCTTCGATGTCTATGGCATCGGGAATATCCCTAACGTCAATATTCACTACTGGCTGTATCGCACCGACGGCAGCCTTGTGGACGAAGGCTGGCGGAAGACCTCGGAGCACATCACCAACGGCGCGGTCGACAAGACTGGGCTCACGCTGACGGACAACAAAGCGCACAACATCGACCTGTTCGATGATGGCACAGCAACTGGCACCGCAGGCCTGCAGGGGGCGAACGACTACTTTGATTACGCTGTCGTCCAGTTCGATTTCTCGCCCGCTGCAGCGAAGAACGGGTCCATCCCTGATAACATCGGTGTCCGAGTGGGCACGTTCTTCACCGAGATCATCCAAACGCCGGAGAAGGACAGCTTTAACTTTGAAGTAAAAGCCACAGACGTAGATGGCGATGTGGCGCTGGGTGGAAGCACGCACGTTGCGCTTGATCCCGCTCATAGCGGCTGGCACCTCGTCTGAAGACCTGCGGGGGAACTGCAATCGCGGCTCCCCCGCGACCACCTTGCGAATGAATGCTTCTTTCTGACAAGGTCTACGTCCCTGATGACCTTGCATGCACTTGAGTTGCAGGGCGCTTCTCGACGGCGTCCGCGAGCGCCGGAGCGTCGAGCCCATCCACGCCCTCGAACGCGGCGGGGCCGATGATCTCACCACCGTGGATCCAGCGCACGAAGCCGGCGGCCGCATCAAACTCTGGGATCAAACATCAGGGTGGCTCAAGAGAGACGGTCCTGCTTCGGGAAAGTGGAGAGCGGTTGAGGAGCCGCCTCTCGAACTGGACGGGGCTGAGGAAGCCGAGCGCGGAATGGCGCCGGCGGGGATTGCAGACGCCGTCGATGTCGCGGGTAGAGCGGCACCCGATCACGTTGCAACCGGGTGCCGCTCTCGATCTTTGATCTTGCCGCATTTTCTGCGACGAACCGGCATCCACTTCGTCGGAAAATGCTCTAGTGAACCGTCGCACAGTTGGTGATCATCCAAGTGGCGCGCTCGGCACGCAGGAAATCCATGATCTCCAGCGATGCGGCGAGCTGCGAGGCAACCTCAAGCGAGAGTCCTGTTTGAGGCTGCCCATCGAGCAGGACTGGTTTCCCCGTCCGAGAAGCACAAACGCTCCAACCTTCACGGTCCTTTTGTATACCGTATACCAGCGTCTGCATGGCGCTTCTCCGGCTGTGCTTTTCCTCTTAGTTTAGACATGACGAAGCGCGCAGCAACAGCAAGCTTCCCGGGCCAAATGGCGCCGGTCGCGCTTGGGGCGGAGGACCGGCGCGAGCCGAGCATGATGCGCCGGGGCTTCCCGCCCCCGCCAAAGCTCGGCACGCCGCCCGCCACCAAACGGTTGCCGAGCAGTTGGAGCGGTGCCGCACGGCAGGCCGGGGCAGGCGCCCCCGGAGTGGGCTCCGTCGAGGAAGCGCGGCCGGCCGCGGCGGCATCAAGGCCCGGTGCAGCTCGACCTGTTCGCCATGCTCTGACGCGAAGAAGGCCCCGCCGCGGGCGAGGCCTTCTCGACGTCGCTGTCTCTGTAGGTCCGGGACGTTGCCCGGCCGCCCCGGGTTCTGCCTCCCAGCCCCGAAGTCGTGAGGGCAGAGTAGGAGACCCGATGATCAGCCTACCGCGCCCCGGCAATACCCGTACTCGGTCTCGTCCTGGCGATCGCGTCCTCGCCGCTCAGGTGTAGGTAGTCAGGGCCGAATAGCGCGATGCGCTGAATCGCCTTGAAGTTTGGGATTGTGCGGGTCCGACTCCTCAGCACAATCAGCCCTCGTGCGCGCATTTTCCGCAGGGTGCGGTTCACGTGGATGTTGGTGAGCCCGAGCGCGTCGCCGAGATCGAATTGGGTCAGTGGCATTGAGCAGCTTGAGCCGTCCGTGAGACCAACGGAGCGTAAGCGCACGAATAGCTCGCAGAAGAGGTGGGCCATGCGCTCCGAGGCGACCCGCTGCCCCAGGCATAGCAGCCATTCGCGCCGAATATCCCCCCCTCGCCAACGTCTCGCGCCAGAGCGCCTCGAGCACTTGCGGGCGATCCCGTGTTGCTGCGCCGTCGATGTCGGTAGGGATCTCTGCCAGGGTCACAGCGGCAAGCGTCGCGAGGGAGTGTCCATCGGACGCAGGACTGGCACGTTCAGATCGCAGAGGTCCCGGGAAGGACGAACGCGACGGTCGCGCGTCGACCGTCCTCCAGCATCATGTAGCGGCACGCCCAGCCGGACAGCTCCAGACGCAGCACATTCGGTGGCTCGCCATCCCGGACGATGTCTACGCCTGGGGCATAGTCCCTCTGACGGAGGGACGCGAGATGACCGAGGACGGGCCCGTCCTGCGCCGAGAAGCGGCTGCCATTCGCAAGTTTTCTGGTCAGCGGGTTCACTGACCGGATCACCTCCACGATCGACCCGCCAGCGACGCTCACTCTTGCGTAAAGTTCATCGACATGGCTCAAGAGCACGATCGCCTCGCCGCTTGATTCTCGCTGCGGCCGCTACGCGCACCTCACGCTTCAAGGCCCTCGCGGCGTAGCCGCCGAATTCGCCAGAAGTGTCCGGTCGTTTTCATTACATTCCGATTTGCAAGTGAGGTGCAGGTGGCGTGTCTCGATTGGGCGCGGAACACAGCTGCTCAATGACATCGAACAGTTCCGTCCACTTGATCGGCTTGCCGACGTGGGCGTCCATGCCACCGGCCCGGCACCGCTCTGCATCCTCGTTCATGGCATTCGCCGTGAGCGCCACGATCGGCATCGGAGGCCGACCCTGCGCACGCTCCCACGCCCGCACCGCAGCCGTTGCACCAAGCCCGTCGAGCACCGGCATCTGCACGTCCATGAGCACGATGTCGAAGGCCGGTCCTGTCTTGATCGCCTCCACGGCTTGAGCCCCGTCCTCAACAAGCACGACCTCGTAGCCCCGGCGGCTCAGCACGGCGCGGATCACCTCCTGGTTTATCTCGTTGTCCTCGGCAACCAGGATCCGGTGGCCGCGGGCAACAGGACCCGCGAGGACTTGCGGCGCGGCCTGACCCTGTCGATCCGACTCGGCCAAGGGCAGCGGCAGTTCGAACCAGAAGGTCGAGCCTCGCCCAGGAACGCTCTCCACGCCGATCGTGCCCCCCATGAGTTCCACGAGACGCTTGCAGATCACCAGACCCAGGCCCGTGCCGCCGTAGCGACGGGTGGTCGAAGCGTCGGCTTGACTGAACCGCTCGAACAGCAGGGGCAGCTTGTCGGCCGGGATGCCGATGCCAGTGTCCGTGACCGCGACCCGCACTCGCCCGGTGCTCGCCGCGAAGCCAACCCGCATCGTGATCTCACCTCTCGGCGTGAACTTCACGGCGTTGCTGGCGAGGTTGAGCAGGATCTGGCGCAAGCGGGTCGGATCGCCGACGAACCGGTCAGGCGCGTCACCCTCGATGTCCGTGACCAGCCGGAGCGGCTTGTCCTTGGCGCTCTCCGCGACCAGGGCCCGACAGCTCTCGACGAGCGCCCGCAGAGAGAAAGGCACGCTCTCGATCGCCATCTGGCCGGCTTCGATCTTGGAGAAGTCCAGGATGTCGTTGACGATGGCCAGGAGCGAGCGCCCGGCCTCCTGCGCCAGCCCGACCAGGTGCCGCTGGGCGTCCGACAGCGAGGCGTCGCCGGCCAAGAGATCATGCACGCCGAGCATGCCGGTGAGCGGCGTCCTGAGCTCGTGGCTCATGTTGGCCAGGAACTCGGCCTTGGCCCGGGCGCCAGCCTCCGCCTCGACCCTGGCCCGCTCCAGATGGCGTTCCTGACGGACCCGCTGGGTGACGTCCCGGATGGCGGTGACGATGGTGACCTCGTCGGCGTCCTCGATCCGCTTGTACGCGGCCTCGACCCAGACGTAGTGCCCCGCCTTGTGCTTGAGGCGGAACACGACCGAGGCGGTCGGCCTCTCCCGGGAGAGGCTCGCTGCAGCCGCCGACACCCGGTTCAGATCATCCGGGTGAAGGCAGTCGCGCACCCTGATCCGGTGCGCCTCCTCGACCGCGTAGCCGAGCATGGCGTGCACCGAGGGCGAGATGTAGGAGCGGCGCCCGTCGGCGTGGCCGAGGACGATCAGGTCGGAGACGTTGTCGGCGAGAACCTTGTAGCGGGCCTCGCTCTCACGCCGGGCCCGCTCCGCGCCATGCCGGGCGGTGATGTCGGTGTAGGTTCGCACCGCACCACCGCCCGCCAGGGGCACGGTGCGGATCTCCAGAACGGTGCCGTTCGGACGCTCGCGCTCGTAGGTGTGCTCCCTGGGCTCGAGTCCCGCCGTGGCCACCCAGGTGCGGAAGGCCTCGTCGGAATGGGCGAACTCGTTGTGCGCGAGCTGGTGATTGCGCACCGCCGTGAAAGTTGGCTTTCGCGCCATGAAGGCAGGGGGTAGATCGAGGAGTTCCAGGGCGCGCCGGTTGCAGACCTGGACCCGATCGTCGGCATCGATCATCATCAGACCTTGGTCCATGTTCTCGAGCGTCACAGCGAGCAGGTCCGCGCTCGCGCGCGCCTCGGCTTCGGCGGCCCGCACGCGCCGGTCGCGCCGCCCGAGGCCGACACCGAGCCCGACGAGAGCGAGCACCGCCGTGCTGATCGCGCTGGCCTGGACGAGCGCCTCCCGCCGCCAAGCCGCGAGGGCGTCATCGGTCGCGATCCCGGCCGTGACCACCAAGGCGGGGTACTTCACCAGCCGCTCGTAGGCGACGATGCGCTTGACGCCATCGATGGGTGCCGGTGGCGCGTCGTAGACGCCGGTCGAGATGCGTCTCAGGTTGTGGAAGAGAGGCGTGGACGAGAAGTCCTTGTCCTGGCTCTCGGTCGGTGCCGCTGGGTCTCGCGAGAGGAGCCTGCCGTTCGAGCTCCACAACCCGATCGTCCCTCGCTCGCCTAGGCCGAAGGTCGCGTAGAACTGTGCGAAGTAGTCCGGCTCCAGTTCGGCCACAACGACGCCGGCGAACGAGCCATCGAAATTGTTCAGCCGCCGCGCGAGAGGGAGGATCGGCTTCTGATCGTAATGGCTGCGGATCAGCGCACCGATGAACATGGCCCGATCTTCCGGGTGATCTCGGAGCCAAGCGAAGTAAGGCCGATCGGCGCTGCTGAGGGGGGGATGCGGCGAGAGGGAGTCGGCAATCCACGAGCCGCTCGCATCGGTGATGGCGATATTGCGCACCTGCGCAATGGTCCCGGTGCGGCGGACGAGAAAACTCCCCAGGGTTGCTCGATCAGGGTTGCCCTCGACCCACTCGGTCGTGCCCGAGAGGATGAGGTCCACGGCCTCGATGGTGCGCTCGGCGTGCTGGGCCAGTGAACGGCTGAGATTGCGGGCGTCCTTGCGCGCGTCCGCGAGAGCAGCGTCGCGTGAGCGCATGATCTGCCACGCGCCGAGGGTCACCAGGAGCAAGGCAGTGAGCAAGGTGATGCCGACCGCACCGCGCAGGGGATAGGCAGAACGAGGACGGAGGGGCACGAACTGCATGGGGTGTCTCGAGGGACGCTGGACGATCCACGTACGACCGCGAGCATAGCCAACAGTGCTCTCCCAAGCTGAGGCCAGAGTGCGGTCCTACCCAGCTTACATCCCGCATGGCTCTCTCGGCCGCTCCACTTGCAGCGGGCGCGCAGCCGATCAGATTGGCACTTCGCTCAGCAAAAATCTCCCATTGTCCAGCGTATTTCGTAGGGTCAGACTCTCAATTTTGTAGATAAAGAGCCGAAATCTCAGGTGCACAGAGAATAATAGTGCCCATGTGCACATCCAGACAAGCGATTTCTAAATTAATTCTGGATGGACGGATCGATGTATTATCTATAAGTTTTTCCCTCGCTTGGGCACGGAACAAATCTCGTCGCAGGGTGCAGCCTCGCTTGAGGGCTAGTCTCGCGAAGCGGCGGACATGGCTGGTTCCATACGCCGCCCCGCTGTGGCTCCGGCTCTTCTCGCCTCAGCGCGCCGGGCGCGCTCTTTCGCCGCCTGCATGCGCTGCTCGCTGACTTTTCGAGCCTCGGTCAGCTCGTGCACGTTGCTGAGCGCCATCGACGAATCATAGCTCTCGTTCGCGTAGATCATGCCCGATTCGATGACCCACACCTCGGCGAGCACTGGTTGCGGGGCCTCACTCGCACCGTGGGAGGGGCTGTGGACCGCGCAGCAGGACCACTGCGCCACGGCCAAGGCGGGCGTCGCCACCCCAGACATCGCGGCGATCAGGATCACGTCGACCGAGGTGCAGGGGCACGACATGCGCTGCAGGGTCGCGAGCAAGCGCCCTCAGGGCGACGAGGTCGCGGTCACGATGCAGTGCGCCTCCGGTGCGGATCGCTGGAACCGCACTGCCCGCTGGCAAGTCGGCGCAAGCGGCACGATGCTCGTTCAGACCGAGGACGGGCAGAAGATGTTCTTCTATCGCTGCCGGTGACGAGGCGGTCCGTGGCATGCCCATGGCGTTGGACAAGGCCTTCGCCAAAAGACCCTGCTCGACAGTGTCGGCAGGGTAAGTCCTTTTGGGGCGCTCTTGCGAGCGGTTGGTGCATAGGCGCCTAAGCTTGTGCCAGGCTGAGGATCGAGGGCGTAAAAAGGTCATTTACACGCGGAGACAGCACACCAAGCGGTTGAGTTTCGCGGTTGTACTGTCCCATCTGCTGCCCGCCCCAGGTGGCGGAAACTGAACTCCGGCTTCGCCAGGAGGGGCCATTCTCCTAACGCGGTCGTCCTAAGAGGCCTGCCGCAGCCCCGCCGCGCCTCTGACGAGCGGGGCCGCGAGAGCCCGCCGCCTGTGATCGGCTGGCTTCGGTCTGAAGCCGGCCGCACAGCCTCAGAGCTCGGCCGGCGCTTCCTCCTCACCCCTGAAGTCTGACAAGCTGTCATTCTCGCCAGTGACGCTACGTCATTTACTCCCGATCTAGATGTCTTCCATCCAATCAACATCACCATCCGCCAAGCTATAGCGCGCGGCAACGATCTTCAGCTTGTTCTCCTGGCGGAGACGATCCTGTATGACCGTGCTCTGCGTCTTGAGGCGAGCGGCAACACGCCGTGCGTTCGAGCGCACGGCCGCATCCAGGAGGTCACTTGACTGGCCCCGGGCCGCGAGCACCGCTGGAATGATCGGCTGGACCATCTCGCCGATCACGCCCGGAAAGGTTGCGTTCTTCTCCACGACATCGACCGCCGCAGCGACAGCCCCGCATGACTGGTGACCGAGGACGACGATCAGCGGGCAGCCGAGCACGCCCACGCCGTACTCAATGCTGCCGAGCGCGGCCGTGTCGACGGTGTTGCCCGCGTTGCGAACGATGAACAGTTCACCCAGGCCGCGGCCGAAGAGCAGCTCGGGGGGAACGCGACTGTCAGAGCAGCCGACGAGCACACAAAACGGCGCCTGGCCGCGCGCGAGTTCGACGCGCCGCTCGCGGCCCTGCTGAGCACGGTAGGGCGCCTCGGTGCGGAAGCTGTCGTTGCCCTCCTTGAGGATCTGCAACGCTTGGTCAGGGGTGAGCGTGGTCTTCGAAACGGGATCCGCAGCGAACGCCGGCTTACCGCCTCCCGAGAATGTGGCAGCCGCGGCAATAGCACCGCCGAGGAAAGCGCGCCTGGCAAGCGGAATGCAACACGAGCATGAGGCCTTCAGCATTGAGCGCTCCTCTCAGGAGGCGGGCTTCTGTGTCCCGCCCTAATCGGGGTCAACACGCGGCGAGCCTCCACAGGTTCCTTGACGCGGCGCGGACTGCCTCGATCGCCAAGTGGCCGCCGGCTGGCCCGCAGTCCGTGCTTGCGGGCGTTCTGGCTCGCGCGCGCCTTGCCCTCCGCCGTGCGCGGGCCGCCGCCCCTCGGGGTCCCCGGCGTCGACTGCCCTGTCCGGCACGAGGTCATCTCAGCCTTGAGGGAGCGAAGCCCCCTCCCCCGCCACGGGCTCGACATTGAGCACGTCCGTCGAGGCGGCGCGCAGCTGTTGGCCAACGCTGGTGCGGCTGCGCTCGATCTCGCGAAGCAGGGCATCGCGCCGGTGGTCGGCTGCGGCTGCCATGCGGTCGATGCGCTCCATGTCGGAGAGCCGGAGGTGGAACGCCGCCGCGGTCACGTCAGCAGTCGTCGAGCCGCGTGATGCAAGTCTGTTGTCGACCTCGGCTCGGCTCTCTGCTTCGCCTCCGAGCCAGCCGAGCGCGAGCTTCCTGGCTCGGGCTTCCGCAGACTTGATTTCGAACGTTCCCCCATATTGGCTCCCCAGAAACGTCGGGTGCAGCAAGTTCGTTAGGGCCGCAAAGTGACCCTGCTTGAGGATCTCGAGTCGCATGCGCCGCAGGCGCTTGGCTTCCCAGATCAGGTCGACGACGTCTTTAACCCAGATCGCCTCGATTGCGTCCGCCGGTCTGACCTTCCGCACGATCTCGCGCAGGAGCGCGTCGTACTGATGCGGGCTCTCACCCGGGAGAACCGGCCGGTCGTCGAACATGAAACCGAGCTGGTGCGGGACGGCGGGCAGGATGTCGGTCGTGGGGGCCGTCTCGGACGCCTGTGCCTGTGAGGATGGGGTGGACGGCTGGTCGTGCGGGGCGGGCATGATCTGATCTGTTCGATGTTCGTTCACCATGCCAGGTGGGTTGTTGCCCGTGCAAGGAGGATGTGGATCAGATGGTTTGTTGTGCACGCGTGAGCGCGTCCCGGAGATCGGGGCCCGGCAGGCGACGGCGTCCGGGCTGTCCGTCTCGGGCTCCTCGCCATTTCGCATGACCACGCGGCCGTTGATCTTGCGCTTGAAGCGTGTGCCGCGCGAGCCGGGGACGGGGCGGCTCGGCTCTGCGGCCCCGAGGTGCTGGATCTTCTGCCGCTTGGCCTGCGCCGTGCGGGCGTGGTCGTCGCGGGTCTTGGTGCGCCCGCAGGCCTCGTGGGCTGGCCCCATGTTGGCGAGATCATCGGCCCCGCCGAGCTCGAGGGCCCGGATGTGCTCGACGATCCAGCGCTCGCGGACGCCGTCGATCGGCGCTTCGCAGATGACGCAGACGCCTCCGGTTCTCTCCCAAGCCTGCAGGCGGCGGTGGGCGGAGAGGGAGCGGCGGGGCATGGTGCCGACGTCCTCAGGGGCGACGTACGGCATGGCGGGACTCGGTGGCGGCGGGAGAGCGGCGGGAGAGAGCTCTAAGCGCGCGGTGGGAGAGACTCTCCCACTCGCAGAGGAGGCGCTCGTAGCGCTCGATGAGGGCGCGGAGCTCTGCGTCGTCCTCGCGGGCGACGAGGGTCGCCGCGAGTCCGAGGGAGGCGACAGTTGGGCGTGCGGGATCGGCCGCACGTGAGCGCGGTGCTTTCTTGGTCATCGGAAGCGTCGCCTGTCTCGTGAGAGCGAGGGGTGAAC
Organism: Methylobacterium sp. CB376; assembly: GCF_029714205.1. Classification (NCBI taxonomy): domain Bacteria; kingdom Pseudomonadati; phylum Pseudomonadota; class Alphaproteobacteria; order Hyphomicrobiales; family Methylobacteriaceae; genus Methylobacterium; species Methylobacterium sp. CB376. The sequence goes on from NZ_CP121648.1 coordinate 3,723,761, forward strand.
GGCTGAGAGCCTTTAGGTCCGGGCCGGGGATGGTTACGGCGGCAGCGCGCCCTCACCACAGCGGGCGAGCTTCAGGGCGAAGCGGTCGCGCAGCAGACGGGCGGCCTCGGTGGCAAGAACAGAGCAGGAGGCGGCGTGGTCGGTCTGGGCGGCGATGCCGACCATGTCAGTGCGCCCAAGCGAAGCGAGCAGCCTTGGCGACCTGCCAGACGCCCTTGAGGGCAGCAGAAAGACAGACGCTCCACGCCTCTCCCGTGCAGGCGCGGTGGCTGCGTGCCGCAGCAATGGCAGCGGTCATGAGGGCACGGCGATTGTAAGAGCCGGCGACGACAAGGGGGGCGGTGGTGCGAGCCCGATCAGCGGCCAGCTTGACGAAGACAGTAGCCCGCGCGATGGCCTTTCTCTCGCCCGGCCTAAACGCGCGGCGCGGCGCGTCGAGGTCGTGCATCACTTGTGACCACGAGAAGGAGCGCCGGGCGGACATTAACGAACCTCTAGCATCGCTTCTGCTACTATTCGGATCATAGCTCGTCTCGACGAGCCGTCAACCCATTACGCATCATTTTCGAGCCGAAAAGCATCATGTATCGATCGCAGCTTCGTGCCGCTCGAGCGCTCATTGGCTGGTCCCAAGACGCGCTGTCAGAAGCGTCTGGCGTGTCAGTCGCCACCATCAAGAGATTAGAACCGGGAGAGGGCTTATTGCAGACCCGTCTGGAGACGCTCGAGAAGCTGCGGCGTGCGCTTGAGGCGCAAGGCGTGGTATTCACCAACGGCGGAGAGCCAGGCGTCAAGCTAGTTAGAAGGTTAGAATGACACTGGTCAACATCTCTTGCCGAAGCGATCGACCGGTGAAATCTGTTAAGGTGGAGGCGTCGCATGGCCGAAGCTGCTATCTGACCGTGCGAGTTGGACGCCTTTGCACGGGACCTCGAACGTGTGGTCAGACGCAAGACGCTGGGGTCGAGATGCTCAAGAAAGCGCTGCCCGTAGCGCACCTGCGACATGCGCTGGTGGGCGACCGATCCGGCGATCGTGGCCTGCGCGGAGGAGCCGACGCCGGAGCGGGTCGCCTACGCGACGGAGCGGCTGGGCGTGATCCTCTCGGCCTACACGGTCTATCTCGACCTCTGGGTCTGCGACGCGGCCGGTCGGGTCGTGGCGAATGGCCGGCCCGACCGCTTTCCCGCGATTCGCGGCGCGAGCGTCGCCCACGAGGAGTGGTTCCGGCGCGCGGCGGCCCTGCCGAACGGCGACACCTACGTGGCGGCCGAGGTGGCGACGCGCCCGCTCCTCCAGGGCGCGCAGGCCGCGACCAACTGCGCCAGCATCCGGGCGGACGGGCGATCCGACGGGGGATACGCAGATCGGACCGCCCTCGCCGTCGCGGCTGCCCTCTGGTGCGCCTCCTCTCCGCTGGCGGGCGAGATCTGGCTCCATGACGTCGCGGCGACCAGCTTGAGCGAGCCGGGATCCGCCCGGTCCGGTGCCGGATTGCTGATCCGGCCCCCCTTCCTCAACAAGCGGTAGCGCCAGCGCAACGGTCCTTTTCGCCACCGGATCCAGAGGCAAGGCTCACGTGATCTCGTCCGGGACGAGACTGCGGGGTCCCGGCGACGGTCTCCCAATCGCCTCAACACGACAGAGGAGAGTCGTCGTCGGGCGCCCGGCTGCGCACTCCTGAAAGCAACCGGTCAGTTGTAATGCAGGAGGGCAAACACCTGCTGGTTATCGCCTTCCGAACAGGATCGCGGAACGCGGCAGATCTGCAACAGCGTGGCACGCGTGACACGGTCACCGCCCAGCAGAGCGGCGTTGGCAATCGCGTGGTTTCAGTGCAGATCGGTTCCGGCCGGTATTTGACGTTGCGTCATATCTAACGTGGCCGCATCAGTGCGCGAATTACGCTGGCCATTTAAAGCAAAAAGTCCGCATTTGGCACGACAAACGCACCAACCAGCAACATTGCATTATGGTTATCTGAACCGTAAAACGAGTTACAGAGCGTTGATACCAGCATGACAATCGTCAACGCACCGCTCGTGCGCCCATTATTCCTCGGTAAAAAACCGCATAATCCTAAATTTGCTAGCCCATATGTTGCTACAGAGGGTGATCAACGCCCCCGCCGGCCCTGTCATCAAATACACACATGTGGTCGAAAACGGCCGCTCCTTGCGCCCCAACACCACCATTGAGCGGGAGAGCGCCGCGGTTCCGACAGGCTGCATTTTAAGATCTGCCAGACGTCACCTGCCAGTTCCTGCTGCAAAAACTGCGATGCTCGGCCAGACATAACGGGGCCGGCGCGGACCTGCTGCTCAGCTTCAAGATAGCAACCGTGGCCGTTTCCCAGCGGCGAAGGCTTGCCCCAGGATGCCGAAATCGCTTGCCTGGCGATCTCGGGATCTTCCATGTCATTTGACCGACCCCCGATCTTATGAACGAATACAGGCGCAGACAGGCAACTAATTCAAATGCATTATGCGCATTAGCTACAATGCACAGCAGATTGCGCAGACCGAATTATCGTCCTCGACAGGCTGACAGATTGGGTTATGAAGTCGCTAAGGTCGCAGCAGGACGGCAGGCCCGCTTTGAGACCCCGCCGCGGTCGGATCAATCGGGTGATACCGATCCGGTTCCACAATGGAGAACAATGTGAGAAAGCATTTGTTCGCCCTGTCGAGTCACGTCCCTAGCTTCGCGCACGCGGCGGCGGCCTATGCGGACAAGAAATGCGCCTACACGGGCCAGAGCAGCTCTAACGGCGGCGATAGTCTGACGACTAACAGGAGTGACGACGGTAACGGAGCCTGCAGAGTGACCGCGGGTGCGGGCGGCGGTAACCCAGTCGGCGACGACGGGACCCCATTCCTGCAGGGTGAAGACGCTGGCAACGTGACCGTCATTCAGACCGGCACAGGAGATCAGCTCGGCGTCGCCGGGCGAGGCAAGCGGGCCGGTTCGGGCAACACCCCCAACGTGACGCAGGCGGGCCCGAATGGCCGCGACGAGCTGCAGGAGATCAGCAGCAACCATGGTGTGGCACCGGGTCCTGGGATGCTCTCGTATTTTGGGCGCGAACGACCACACCGGGCGGATCAGCGTGCCTGAGGACCGGAAGGCGCGGCGCGGGAGCTTTCGGCTTGTGCCCGCATGATGGTCGAGAGCTTCATGCAGCTCGAGCATCGCTTAGTGCTAGGTCATCTGGCAAAGCCGCTCGCTGAGCAAGTCGCAAAAGCGTCGAGCACGCGATGAGACGACGCAATTTCGCGCCGTGCGGACGCTGAAATGTCCGTGCTTCTTTGTGCTGCGGGATGTGCGGTATGACTTTTCTAGTGCCAAAGCATCAAAGGAGATGGGTTCAGGGCCGGGGCAAACTACGTAGCATAGTCCATCTGGACGATGCGTGATCGGTAGTCAGTCGTGTATGACACCGGAAAGCGGGGGGCAGACTGGAGTCTGCTTGCACAGAAGGCTGGTAGGGGGATTGAATGACATCTGATGCCGGCTGCATCGAGCGCCCTGTTCGGCAGGAGCGCTCCCCTGGCGTCCAGCTTGTTGGTCATTTGATATCTCAACCTGACGACAGCTGTGACATGCTTTCCGACCAGCAGGCGGCGCCGCGCTTCTCCGCTTTCTCCAGCGCACGACGCCCGACATCGGCGGCTAGGCAACGCGAGTCTCGGCTGATGTCGCCGCCGGCTATGACGTTCCGCGTCAGCGTGTCAGGCGCGCAGAGAGCCCGACTACGCAACGTGCCCGCGTCCTCGGCCTGTCCTTTGTGAATGTCGCGCAGCTCAGGAGCGATCCGTCCTGAGCTACCTCACCCAATCCTCGCCAATCATGCCGCCAAATCTTGGTGTGAGCACTGATCTGGCTTGAAGAATTTGATCGGAACAGCAAGATGGCTACCATCGCGAACACCTCGACCGCTTCGGTGACTTTTTCTAACTCCACGGCTGCCGCGAACATGGCGCAGTCTATTGTGGAGGATAATGCGCTTATATTCTCATTTGATGTTCTAAAAGCGAGCGGCGGCGGCACTAACACGACCGTGTATTCCGTTGATGACGGTATTAAGAACGATGATGGTGGGGCAGCCATCACTGTCACCAACACGGCGTTCGCGAATTACAACAAAGATCTTCTCATAGCTGATCAGGTGGGTGGCGCCTGGGAATATAAAGACGTAAATTGGAACGGCAATAAGTACACAATTGCATTCAGAATCGGATCCGACAACAAGATTGTCGTTGATGCACGCAGCATGGCTTCTGCAGTCGATGCTATGGCGGCAGGCGACATTTTCAGCGACTCGATCCAATATACAATAAAGATGGCGAACGGCACGCTGAGCGTTGGAACGCTCACGTATACGATCGTTGGTCAGAACGATGCGGCGGTGATTGGGAACGCGACCAACACGAGCGTGATTGAGGACGTGGGTGTCACCGCCGGCAAGTTGGTCGCGAGTGGCACCATCTCGGTGTCCGACGCTGATCACGATCAGTCTTATTTCCAGACCACCGTCACGCCTGGCGCAGTGACCGGTACCACGAATGGAGCGGCTGACACGGCTCCGCTGGGCACGCTCATCATCAGCGCGAACGGGAACTACTCCTACTCAGTGGACAACAGCGCGGTGCAATACCTGCGCAGCGGTGAAAGCCGGATTGAGAGCTTCACGATCAAGTCGGCCGACGGCACATCCAAGGTGGTGAGCTTCACCGTCAACGGCGCGAACGACGTGGCGGTGATCGGAAACGCGTCCAACACGAGCGTGACCGAGGATGCAGGTGTCACGGCCGGCAAGTTGGTCGCGAGTGGCACCATCTCGGTGTCCGACGCTGATCACGATCAGGCCTCGTTCCAGATGACCGTCACCAAGGCGGACGGCACGCTGGGCGATCTCGTCCTGAACACGGACGGCACCTACACCTACTCCGTGGCCAACAGCGCCGTGCAGTACCTGGGCGCCAGCGACAGCAAGGTCGAGACCTTCACGATCAAGTCGGCGGATGGCACCACCAAGGACGTGAGCTTCACGATCCACGGTGCCAACGATGCCGCGGTGATCGGCGACCCGACCGTGGCGGACGTCACGGAAGACGCCAACGTCAACGGCTCGGGCAACCTGACTGCCGCTGGCTCGATCTCGATCAGCGATGCGGATCAGAACCAGGCCTCGTTCCAGACCACCGTCACCAAGGCGGACGGCACGCTGGGCGATCTCGTCCTGAACACGGACGGCAGCTACACCTACTCGGTCGCTAACAGCGCCGTGCAGTTCCTGGGCGCCAGCGACAGCAAGGTTGAGACCTTCACGGTCACGGCTCAGGACGGGACGACCAAGCAGGTCAGCTTCACGATCCACGGTGCCAACGATGCCGCGGTGATCGGCGACCCGACCGTGGCGGACGTCACGGAAGACGCCAACGTCAACGGCTCGGGCAACCTGACTGCCGCTGGCTCGATCTCGATCAGCGATGCGGATCAGAACCAGGCCTCGTTCCAGACCACCGTCACCAAGGCGGACGGCACGCTGGGCGATCTCGTCCTGAACACGGACGGCAGCTACACCTACTCGGTCGCTAACAGCGCCGTGCAGTTCCTGGGCGCCAGCGACAGCAAGGTTGAGACCTTCACGGTCACGGCTCAGGACGGGACGACCAAGCAGGTCAGCTTCACGATCCACGGTGCCAACGATGCCGCGGTGATCGGCGACCCGACCGTGGCGGACGTCACCGAGGATGTTGCCATCAACGGCTCGGGTAACCTGACCGCCAGCGGCACGATCTCGATCAGCGATGCGGATCAGAACCAGGCCACGTTCCTGACCTCGGTCACCAAGGCGGACGGCACGCTGGGCGATCTCGTCCTGAACACGGACGGCAGCTACACCTACTCGGTCGCTAACAGCGCCGTGCAGTACCTGGGCGCCAGCGACAGCAAGGTTGAGACCTTCACGATCAAGTCGGCGGATGGCACCACCAAGGACGTGAGCTTCACGATCCATGGTGCCAACGACGCCGCCGTGATCGGCACGCCCACCGTGGCGGACGTCACCGAGGATGTTGCCATCAACGGCTCGGGTAACCTGACCGCCAGCGGCACGATCTCGATCAGCGATGCGGATCAGAACCAGGCCTCGTTCCAGACCACCGTCACCAAGGCGGACGGCACGCTGGGCGATCTCGTCCTGAACACGGACGGCAGCTACACCTACTCGGTCGCTAACAGCGCCGTGCAGTTCCTGGGCGCCAGCGACAGCAAGGTTGAGACCTTCACGGTCACGGCTCAGGACGGGACGACCAAGCAGGTCAGCTTCACGATCCACGGTGCCAACGATGCCGCGGTGATCGGCGACCCGACCGTGGCGGACGTCACGGAAGACGCCAACGTCAACGGCTCGGGCAACCTGACTGCCGCTGGCTCGATCTCGATCAGCGATGCGGATCAGAACCAGGCCTCGTTCCAGACCACCGTCACCAAGGCGGACGGCACGCTGGGCGATCTCGTCCTGAACACGGACGGCAGCTACACCTACTCGGTCGCTAACAGCGCCGTGCAGTTCCTGGGCGCCAGCGACAGCAAGGTTGAGACCTTCACGATCAAGTCGGCGGATGGCACCACCAAGGACGTGAGCTTCACGATCCATGGTGCCAACGACGCCGCCGTGATCGGCACGCCCACCGTGGCGGACGTCACCGAGGATGTTGCCATCAACGGCTCGGGTAACCTGACCGCCAGCGGCACGATCTCGATCAGCGATGCGGATCAGAACCAGGCCACGTTCCTGACCTCGGTCACCAAGGCGGACGGCACGCTGGGCGATCTCGTCCTGAACACGGACGGCAGCTACACCTACTCGGTCGCTAACAGCGCCGTGCAGTTCCTGGGCGCCAGCGACAGCAAGGTTGAGACCTTCACGATCAAGTCGGCGGATGGCACCACCAAGGACGTGAGCTTCACGATCCATGGTGCCAACGACGCCGCCGTGATCGGCACGCCCACCGTGGCGGACGTCACCGAGGATGTTGCCATCAACGGCTCGGGTAACCTGACCGCCAGCGGCACGATCTCGATCAGCGATGCGGATCAGAACCAGGCCTCGTTCCAGACCACCGTCACCAAGGCGGACGGCACGCTGGGCGATCTCGTCCTGAACACGGACGGCAGCTACACCTACTCGGTCGCTAACAGCGCCGTGCAGTTCCTGGGCGCCAGCGACAGCAAGGTTGAGACCTTCACGGTCACGGCTCAGGACGGGACGACCAAGCAGGTCAGCTTCACGATCCACGGTGCCAACGATGCCGCGGTGATCGGCGACCCGACCGTGGCGGACGTCACGGAAGACGCCAACGTCAACGGCTCGGGCAACCTGACTGCCGCTGGCTCGATCTCGATCAGCGATGCGGATCAGAACCAGGCCTCGTTCCAGACCACCGTCACCAAGGCGGACGGCACGCTGGGCGATCTCGTCCTGAACACGGACGGCAGCTACACCTACTCGGTCGCTAACAGCGCCGTGCAGTTCCTGGGCGCCAGCGACAGCAAGGTTGAGACCTTCACGGTCACGGCTCAGGACGGGACGACCAAGCAGGTCAGCTTCACGATCCACGGTGCCAACGATGCCGCGGTGATCGGCGACCCGACCGTGGCGGACGTCACCGAGGATGTTGCCATCAACGGCTCGGGTAACCTGACCGCCAGCGGCACGATCTCGATCAGCGATGCGGATCAGAACCAGGCCTCGTTCCAGACCACCGTCACCAAGGCGGACGGCACGCTGGGCGATCTCGTCCTGAACACGGACGGCAGCTACACCTACTCGGTCGCTAACAGCGCCGTGCAGTTCCTGGGCGCCAGCGACAGCAAGGTTGAGACCTTCACGGTCACGGCTCAGGACGGGACGACCAAGCAGGTCAGCTTCACGATCCACGGTGCCAACGATGCCGCGGTGATCGGCGACCCGACCGTGGCGGACGTCACGGAAGACGCCAACGTCAACGGCTCGGGCAACCTGACTGCCGCTGGCTCGATCTCGATCAGCGATGCGGATCAGAACCAGGCCTCGTTCCAGACCACCGTCACCAAGGCGGACGGCACGCTGGGCGATCTCGTCCTGAACACGGACGGCAGCTACACCTACTCGGTCGCTAACAGCGCCGTGCAGTTCCTGGGCGCCAGCGACAGCAAGGTTGAGACCTTCACGATCAAGTCGGCGGATGGCACCACCAAGGACGTGAGCTTCACGATCCATGGTGCCAACGACGCCGCCGTGATCGGCACGCCCACCGTGGCGGACGTCACCGAGGATGTTGCCATCAACGGCTCGGGTAACCTGACCGCCAGCGGCACGATCTCGATCAGCGATGCGGATCAGAACCAGGCCTCGTTCCAGACCACCGTCACCAAGGCGGACGGCACGCTGGGCGATCTCGTCCTGAACACGGACGGCAGCTACACCTACTCGGTCGCTAACAGCGCCGTGCAGTTCCTGGGCGCCAGCGACAGCAAGGTTGAGACCTTCACGATCAAGTCGGCGGATGGCACCACCAAGGACGTGAGCTTCACGATCCATGGTGCCAACGACGCCGCCGTGATCGGCACGCCCACCGTGGCGGACGTCACCGAGGATGTTGCCATCAACGGCTCGGGTAACCTGACCGCCAGCGGCACGATCTCGATCAGCGATGCGGATCAGAACCAGGCCTCGTTCCAGACCACCGTCACCAAGGCGGACGGCACGCTGGGCGATCTCGTCCTGAACACGGACGGCACCTACACCTACTCCGTGGCCAACAGCGCCGTGCAGTACCTGGGCGCCAGCGACAGCAAGGTCGAGACCTTCACGATCAAGTCGGCGGATGGCACCACCAAGGACGTGAGCTTCACGATCCATGGTGCCAACGACGCCGCCGTGATCGGCACGCCCACCGTGGCGGACGTCACCGAGGATGTTGCCATCAACGGCTCGGGTAACCTGACCGCCAGCGGCACGATCTCGATCAGCGATGCGGATCAGAACCAGGCCTCGTTCCAGACCACCGTCACCAAGGCGGACGGCACGCTGGGCGATCTCGTCCTGAACACGGACGGCAGCTACACCTACTCGGTCGCTAACAGCGCCGTGCAGTTCCTGGGCGCCAGCGACAGCAAGGTTGAGACCTTCACGGTCACGGCTCAGGACGGGACGACCAAGCAGGTCAGCTTCACGATCCACGGTGCCAACGATGCCGCGGTGATCGGCGACCCGACCGTGGCGGACGTCACGGAAGACGCCAACGTCAACGGCTCGGGCAACCTGACTGCCGCTGGCTCGATCTCGATCAGCGATGCGGATCAGAACCAGGCCTCGTTCCAGACCACCGTCACCAAGGCGGACGGCACGCTGGGCGATCTCGTCCTGAACACGGACGGCAGCTACACCTACTCGGTCGCTAACAGCGCCGTGCAGTTCCTGGGCGCCAGCGACAGCAAGGTTGAGACCTTCACGGTCACGGCTCAGGACGGGACGACCAAGCAGGTCAGCTTCACGATCCACGGTGCCAACGATGCCGCGGTGATCGGCGACCCGACCGTGGCGGACGTCACGGAAGACGCCAACGTCAACGGCTCGGGCAACCTGACTGCCGCTGGCTCGATCTCGATCAGCGATGCGGATCAGAACCAGGCCTCGTTCCAGACCACCGTCACCAAGGCGGACGGCACGCTGGGCGATCTCGTCCTGAACACGGACGGCAGCTACACCTACTCGGTCGCTAACAGCGCCGTGCAGTTCCTGGGCGCCAGCGACAGCAAGGTTGAGACCTTCACGGTCACGGCTCAGGACGGGACGACCAAGCAGGTCAGCTTCACGATCCACGGTGCCAACGATGCCGCGGTGATCGGCGACCCGACCGTGGCGGACGTCACGGAAGACACGAACGTCAGCAACGGCAACCTGACCGCCACGGGCTCGATCTCGATCACCGATGCGGATCAGAACCAGGCCACGTTCCTGACCTCGGTCACCAAGGCGGACGGCACGCTGGGCGATCTCGTCCTGAACACGGACGGCACCTACACCTACTCCGTGGCCAACAGCGCCGTGCAGTTCCTGGGCGCCAGCGACAGCAAGGTCGAGACCTTCACGATCAAGTCGGCGGATGGCACCACCAAGGACGTGAGCTTCACGATCCACGGTGCCAACGACGCCGCCGTGATCGGCACGCCCACCGTGGCGGATGTCACGGAAGACGCCAACGTCAACGGTTCGGGCAATCTGACCGCCACGGGCTCGATCTCGATCACCGATGCGGATCAGAACCAGGCCACGTTCCTGACCTCGGTCACCAAGGCGGACGGCACCCTCGGCAGCCTGACCCTGGCAGCCGACGGCACCTACACCTACTCGGTCGCTAACAGCGCTGTGCAGTTCCTGGGCGCCAGCGACAGCAAGGTCGAGACCTTCACGATCAAGTCGGCGGATGGCACCACCAAGGACGTGAGCTTCACGATCCACGGTGCCAACGACGCCGCCGTGATCGGCACGCCCACCGTGGCGGACGTCACCGAGGATGTTGCCGTCAACGGCTCGGGTAATCTCACCGCCAGCGGCTCGATCTCGATCACCGATGCGGATCAGAACCAGGCCTCGTTCCAGACCACCGTCACCAAGGCGGACGGCACCCTCGGCAGCCTGACCCTGGCGGCCAATGGCACTTACACCTACTCGGTCGCTAACAGCGCCGTGCAGTTCCTGGGCGCCAGCGACACCAAGGTCGACACCTTCACGGTCACGGCCCTGGACGGGACTACCAAGCAGGTCAGCTTCACGGTCCAAGGCGCCAACGACGCCGCCGTGATCGGCACGCCTTCGGTGTCGACGGTGACCGAGGATGTTGCCGTCAACGGCTCGGGCAACCTGACCGCCACGGGTACGATCTCGATCAGCGACGCGGATCAGAACCAGGCCTCGTTAAGCACCACGGTGACCGCGGCCCAGGGCACCCTCGGCAGCCTGAGCCTGGCGGCCAATGGCTCCTACACCTACTCGGTCGCCAACAGCGCCGTGCAATACCTAGGAGCCGGTCAGACCAGGGTCGAGACATTCACGATCAAGTCAGCTGACGGCACAACCAAGGACGTGAGCTTCACGGTCCAAGGCGCCAACGACGCGGCCGTGATCGGCACGCCGTCGGTGTCGACGGTGACCGAGGATGTTGGCGTCAACGGCTCGGGCAACCTGACCGCCACCGGCTCGATCTCGATCAGCGATGCGGACCAGAACCAGGCCTCGTTCAGCACCACGGTGGCTGCGGCCCAGGGAAACCTCGGCACCCTGAGCCTGGCGGCCAACGGCACCTACACCTACACGGTGGCCAACAGCGCCGTGCAGTTCCTGGGCGCCAGCGACACCAAGGTCGACACCTTCACGGTCACGGCCCTGGACGGGACTACCAAGCAGGTCAGCTTCACGGTCCAAGGCGCCAACGACGCCGCCGTGATCGGCACGCCTTCGGTGTCGACGGTGACCGAGGATGTTGCCGTCAACGGCTCGGGCAACCTGACCGCCACGGGTACGATCTCGATCAGCGACGCGGATCAGAACCAGGCCTCGTTAAGCACCACGGTGACCGCGGCCCAGGGCACCCTCGGCAGCCTGAGCCTGGCGGCCAATGGCTCCTACACCTACTCGGTCGCCAACAGCGCCGTGCAATACCTAGGAGCCGGTCAGACCAGGGTCGAGACATTCACGATCAAGTCAGCTGACGGCACAACCAAGGACGTGAGCTTCACGGTCCAAGGCGCCAACGACGCGGCCGTGATCGGCACGCCGTCGGTGTCGACGGTGACCGAGGATGTTGGCGTCAACGGCTCGGGCAACCTGACCGCCACCGGCTCGATCTCGATCAGCGATGCGGACCAGAACCAGGCCTCGTTCAGCACCACGGTGGCTGCGGCCCAGGGAAACCTCGGCACCCTGAGCCTGGCGGCCAACGGCACCTACACCTACACGGTGGCCAACAGCGCCGTGCAGTTCCTGGGCGCCAGCGACACCAAGGTCGACACCTTCACGGTCACGGCCCTGGACGGGACTACCAAGCAGGTCAGCTTCACGGTCCAAGGCGCCAACGACGCCGCCGTGATCGGCACGCCTTCGGTGTCGACGGTGACCGAGGATGTTGCCGTCAACGGCTCGGGCAACCTGACCGCCACGGGTACGATCTCGATCAGCGACGCGGATCAGAACCAGGCCTCGTTAAGCACCACGGTGACCGCGGCCCAGGGCACCCTCGGCAGCCTGAGCCTGGCGGCCAATGGCTCCTACACCTACTCGGTCGCCAACAGCGCCGTGCAGTTCCTGAACAGCGGTGAGAGCCGGGTCGAGACGTTCACCGTCAAGGCGCTGGACGGCACCACCAAGGACGTCAGCTTCACCATCAACGGTGCAGATGAAGCGGTCGTGGCAGGGACAGCCACGATCAACGCAACTCCTGGAACTCCAAGCAATAAAACAACGGTAACTGTTCAGTTTTCAAAGTCAGTCTTCGCGCCGGGCGAAAGCACAGATGCAAATTCTGTCTTCGACATTAACGATTTCAGATGGAATGGCCAAGCTCTGCCAGGCAATTTCAACGTAACTGGATCGCTTTCATCGGACGGCAAAACGTGGACTGGAACCTTCGACGTTCCAGAAAACGCAAACGATGCGGCAGGAACACTCTCGATCGCGTCGACATATAAATTTAAGGATGGGTCTGCCGGTGCGACCGCGAGCCAGGCAACCACAATTCAGCCCGCCGGAGCGACGGGGGAGCCATTAAATCTGGCTTTAATGGTCCCCTCAAGTGCGCAGGGTGAGGTTACAGTTACGATCAAGGGGATACCGTCCGACTGGACCCTGAGCAGCGGCATCAAGAACGCCGACGGCTCTTGGACCGTGACGACGACCGATGTCGCGTCCCTGAGCGTCACCACCCCTGCAACCTACGTTGGGGCCGCCGTCCTGAACGTGGCCCTGGCCTGGACCAACACGGACGGGACCACCGGCACGACGACCATCGCGGACAACGTCGAGGCCTACGCCAAGGGCTCGCCGATCTTCGCCTGGTCCGGACACGACACGCTCACGGGCAGCACCGCTGCGGACCTGTTCGTGTTCGGCAACCCGATCGGAGAGGACAAGATCTACAGCTTCGACGCCGCGGCGGATAAGATCGACCTGATCGGCTACGGCGGGTTCAAGAGCTTCACGGACGTCCAGGCCCACTTGGCCGACGACGCGACCGGGAGCGCCGTGGTCACGCTCGCCGACGGCCAGACGATCACGCTCGATCACGTCCACGCCTCGGACCTGAGCGCGGCGAACTTCGTGTTCGACCAGACTCCGGCGGTGACCAACAGCGCGGCCATGGTCCTCAGCGACGGCGCGATGCTGCCGCTCAGCGGGGCGGTGACCAACACCGGCACCATCGCGCTCAACTCGACCGGCGGCGGCACCCTCCTGCAGGTCATCGACCAGGGCATCACCCTCACGGGGGGCGGCACGGTCAAGATGTCGGACGACGATGGCAACACCATCGCGGGCACCAAGGGTTCGGTCACGCTCACGAACCTCGACAACACGATCTCGGGCGCGGGCCAACTCGGGGGCGGCGCCCTCACGCTGACCAACCAGGCGTCCGGCAAGATCACCGCCGACGGCAGCCACGCCCTCGTGATCGACACCGGCACGACCGTGGTCGAGAATGCCGGCACCCTCGCGGCGACCGGAAGCGGCGGCCTCGTGGTGAAGGGTGCGCTCGACAACACCGGCACAGTGTGGGCCCACGGCGGCAACGTGACGGTCGAGGGCGCGGTGACCGGCTCCGGCACCGCACTCATCGACGGGAACGCGACCATGGAGTTCGGCGCGGCCTCCTCGGCCCACGTCGATCTCGGCCACGGCGACGGCACGCTGAAACTGGACGACAGCCTCCACTTCAATGGCAGCATCACCGGCTTCGGCGCTGGCGATCACGTCGACCTCGCCGACCTGCTGTTCGGATCGAGCACCTCGGTCTCCTACGCGGCCAACGCGCAGGGCACGGGCGGTCTCCTGAACGTGAGCGATGGGGTGCACACGGCGGCTCTGGCTCTGCAGGGCACCTATGACGCCGCGGCCTTCTCGCTCACCAAGGACAGCGACGGTCATGCTCTGGTCTCCTATGACCCGCTGCATCACGGGCTGGCCTGAGGGTCTCCGCCACTCCTGATTTCATGATCGTCTGAAGAAGGGGCCCGGTTCGCCGGGCCCCTTCGCTTTTGCAATCCGCCCCGGGCCCGACGGACGCCACCGAGGGCAGACGGGCCGTCCCTCGACGAAGCGCGGGCTGCAGGAGGAGCACCGGCACGGTTTCCGAGTTCGCCGGACCCTGCCCAGTTGAGAGTCGGCGAGGGCCCCGCTAAAGGATTCCGTCTCTGGCGCTGCCGGTGGATGCGGGACCGACAAAGCGAAGTGGTCGCGCCGAGGGGGCGAGGGCCGCGGGGGCACAACGCGCCGGTTTGGGCTTGTTCCTCCTTGAGCCGGAAGTGAAGCGGCGATTGAGCCATGTCCGACGCAGACACACCCCAGGTCAGCTTCACGGTCGAGGTGGGCCCTCACGTCAGCCCGCTCATGAAGGTGCATGCGGGTGGCCGCGTGATCCCGATCGCCCTCACCGCGGCGCAGGCCGGCGAGCTGGGCCGGGCTCTTCTCGCGGTGAGTGCAGTGTGCAGCAGCACCGCCCCGCATCCCGAGGGCACCCGGGTCGACAACTGCCACTTCCCGGTCGAGGCCTGGGCCGCCGGCCAGTCTCAGAGCAACGGGTTGCCGATTCTGCTCATTCAGGTGACGGGCGGCACCCAGCTGGCGCTTCAGTTCTCCCCCACGGCGGCCGAGCAATGCGCGGCGAGCCTCGCCGGCGCTGCCGCCGCACGAGCGATCGCTCGCCCCTCATAGCGCTCGACGGCGGCGAACTGCTTCACGACAACAGCGATGCGCGCTTGGGGCTCTGCATCCCGAGCGGCTCGCACGAACAAAGGATGATCAGCCCCCACAGGGTGGCCCGAGTGGAACGTTAGTGGACCGTCGGCCGGGTCATGACCAGTGCACTTCCGCTCCCTCACCGAGCAGTTCGACAGCGACACCGCCCACGGCCGCTTCGCCCTGCAGTTGCACGAGGCCATGGCCGAGTACTTCCTCGACCTCAACCGCGCGCGGACCGTGGAGGGGCTCAGGGCCGCCCTGGCACGGGGCCGCAAGGGCGGGCGGCCCAAGGCCCTGTCCGCGGCGGACCTCGAGGTCGGGCGGGCGCTGCTGGCGTCGGGCACCGTCTCGGTGACGGCGATCGCCCAGCGGCTGGGGGTGAGCCGGATGACCTTCTACCAGTACTTCCCGCAAGCGCGGGCGCGCAGCCAGGTGGCGCGGGAGGGCTGAGGGGATGCCGATCGGTTCTCAGCACCGCGGCTTCTACCCGATCGACTGGCCCCAACTCTCGGCCGTGATCCGTTTCCGGCGCGCGGGCGGGCGCTGCTAGAGCGCTTCAAGGCAGTGATGCCTAGAACAATTTCTCCGGAGCCATCGTCCAGCACTGCCGTTTGATTACCTTAGATTACCGGCGACGTTCTGGAAGGCAGTGCCTAAGTTTGTTCCAACTGAAGAAGCAGCAGCAATAAGAGCAATAGCAATCAAGGCAGCAAGCAGTCCATACTCGATCGCCGTCGCACCCGACTCGTCGTAAAAAAAGCTCTTGATCATAGCTCACAACCTTGAACTGTATGCCACCTGATTAGGCAGGAGAGCGTAGTCCGAAGAGACACTTACTGCGGAGTTTTTGCAAGATGCGGTCTGTATAAATGGATAATACATGATTTATTTTGGACCATAGTATGTTGCGCACGAGCTGGTTGATGCACGCGGAGGGGCACCTTCGCATAGTGGCCCGATGGGGCCTCTGGGCGGTGTTCCGGAGATCTCGCGCGGGCCTAGAACTCACCGTTGGTCGAGAGGCAGGCTATCGGCCTTCGGCTAGGTCTTGCGGACCACTGCTTCGACTGTGCTAGTCTTCGGCCGTCCGCTCCAGGCCCGCACGCCCGGGGCAGGGCCGCGGGCTGGGTCCTCGTCCACTGCGGGGCCCGGCCCGCACTCGCGTCCAGTCGCGTTTAGCGTGGGTGACAGACGGCCGGCTCATCCAGGGGCACGCTTCGGGTGTGACTGCCTCCTGCCCCTCGACGTCGCCTTGGAGGCGCCACCCGCGGGCCGCGGCATCTTCCCGCCCTACCTGAAGCGCGGCCCGCGGCTCTCTTCGCGCACAACAGAAGCTCGCCGCGAGCCCCCATGGCGGGCTGTCGCCTGGGAAAAGCGGCGGCCGGGCACGTCGTGGGGGTGGAGCCTGGCCGCTGGCTGCAACGACCGACCACAGTAACGAGAGGACCAGGACGCTGAGGTGCCTAGTTCGCGAGCCTCGCGCTGCTGCGTCCGCGCGGCAGCGGGGCGGCCGGCTGCATGGCTCTCAGATCAGCTGACGCCATCGCGTTGCCCGAGAACGTGATCGTGTCGGCAATGATCGGCATGAAAGCACTCTGCTGCCCGAAGCTGCCGTTGCCGCGGATCTCGACCGACTGGGTGGGGGTGTAGATCGCACCCGTGAGCTTCAGGCTGGCCCCGCCATTGATCAGGTTGCCGGTGCTCCCGCTGACCTGCCGGTCCTGCATCAACAGGATGCCGGCGTAGCTGCCGGTTGACATGGCGCTCAGGTCGAGACTCGCTCCGCCGTTGATCGTGAAGTTCGCATCGCCGCCCGTCAGGTACAGCGTCACGCCTTGGCCCGAGACACTCGCCTGCGCGCCGATGTCGAGCGGTCCCTTGATGAGGTACAGGCCCGGGTTGAGCGTCACCGTGCCCTTCAAGGTCAGGCCGCAGTAGACCCCGGGGTCGAGCGTCTGCGTGCGGTTGGGTTTGTCCGCCTCGCCGGCATCCTTGCAGCCCGAGCCGGAGGCGAGTGGCAGGTTGCGGAACGGGTCGTCCAGCCGGGGACAGCCGCTCTGCGGACGGGGGGTCGTGCTCGTGGGCAGGTTGGTTCCGCCCACGGCGCAGTAGCCCGTCGCCTGCACGCTGGCGGAGCCTTGCCGCGTCAAGGCGTTGGCGGCCGACGAGTTGCTGTAGATCACGCAGTTGCTCGCGACGACCGTGGCATTGCCGCTGAACAGAATGGCGTCGGTCGCGGTCGGGTTGAGGGCCAGCACGCAGACCGGCGGACCGTCGTTGCCGGGGGCAGCCGTTGACCGGGCGGTGATCGGGATCTGGGCGACGCCGAGAATGCCGGTGAAGGCGGTCGCGACGTTCTGGGTGCTGGTGACCGTGACCGTGCTCCCTTCCACGGTGACGGTCGCGGTCGGAGCGAGCCTTCTCTGATCCGGATCGCTGGGCTGGGGGAAGAACGTCTGTACCGTGTCGGCGGGGTCCTGCGAGGCCGAGCTCGAGGTCACGGCCGAGAGGGCAGCTTGGTCAGTGAGTGCCTGCAAGCGGGCCCGCTCCCGGAGAGTGCGGCTGAGGTCGACCGAGGATCCGAGGAGGAACATGAGGGGCAGGAGCGTCAGGCCAAAGATCGCTGCGACGTTGCCGGACACGTTGGTCCGAAAAGCAGAGAGGGAGACCCACATGGCATGGTCCATCGGTTGACCCGGTCATTTGAGCGGATCTACGTTAATGAGATGCACTGCAAATACCTGCAGGATAGTTAGGCGCATGGTAGGCTAAACAACTTGTTACCAGATTCTAGAAAGACGTCTATTCTGCGCGGAGAAACTGCCGGAGTGGAGAGCGCCGCCTGAGTGCATCTTGCACCTCTCTTGGCCCGCGCTGCGTGACACCTCCCCCCGCTCAGGAAGCCGTCTCGTTCGCATAAAGGCCAGTATGGAAGCCTTGATGCGGGCTGCGCGGGGGAAGCGTTGGCGTCTCGAGGGGCATGAGCAAGCCCCCCGTCACTGACGCGCTCTGGGCGGTGGTGGAACCGCGTGCCGCTGAACCGGCTCTGTGCGGCAGTGCACAGATTTCTGGTTCGCACGGCTTTAGGCTGTCCTCAACACCACGGCGGAGCCCCGCCAGAGAGGCATCCAACCCGTGAGGGAGACGCCCCATGAACACGTACCACCAGGACCGCGCTTTAACATCAAAGGAAATCAGAACGTCAGAGGAGATCGGGCTCTTGACCGATGAGGAACTTGATGGGATTGCGGGCGGTGCTACGGCAGGACAGAATGACCCTGCGCAGATGTTTGAACAAATATTAAAGCAACTAACCAAAGATCAATACTGAGCAAAACAGTTGCAATAGCAGCAGTTCCCATGGCGTGCCCGAGCGCAACACGAACAAGACACCCGTGAGCACGGTCCGTTCGCATGAGCGCAAGTATGGGGCGAGAAGCGTCCGCTACGGCGAAACGGCACCGGTCGCGTGATGGCGCAAATCTGCGGCCGGATCAACGAGCCCTGTCAGGCCTTCTCACGCGCGCGAGGGCATGCCGGACGCGTAAGCGCGTTTATGAAGCCGCTTGCTTGGCGATCTTGGCGAGGTGCGCCCGGCTGCACCCCGTCGCCGCCTGGATCTGCGACCACGTCATTCGGCACGGCCGATCGAGGCCTGTAGCGTGCCCTGGAGCGGTTCCGGCGGGGATGGGCGAACCGGGATTGAGCAAAGCGGGATCGGTCCGTGCTGTGCCCGTAGCCATGCCGCAACCGCCAGGAGTGCGGCACGGTCGAGGCGATGCGCCAGCTCGTCCTCACGCTGCTGCCGGGCCCGGGCGCTCAGGCCAGCAAACCGCAGCAGCAGCTGCTGGGGCACGTCGTCGAGCAGCAGCCCCGGTGGAGCGATATCGGCCGGCAACGGCTCGCCGAGTTCGCTCCGGCTGGCTGAGCTTGCTGAAGCCACGCTGCGGCGACACCGGGTCAGGAGGGAAGACGAACGCGGCGGTAAGCGCGCCGACCGGGCGCCTTAAAATTTGGTTAAAACTGAGACAAGCTGCTGCCGTGCTTAGTGCAGAAGCAGCATTATTATAGCGAAGCTTGCGCTCGCCGCGCCAATAAGGCCGACACTTGCCATTGTTTCCGCAATCATCGCCGCCCTCTCTTATTTATTGAGGCTGGCCATATCGAGTGTTGGGTGATTTGGCAACTCGGATAGGCGGCTTAGGGCTTGCTCAGACCGCATCCATCTGAGGCCGGTAATTAAGTTGTGCACGCTGCAAATAGCGGCCGTAAGTGCCTCGGAATGCTAACGGTCAAGCTGTCCGGAGCATGCACGGACGTTGCAGTGACCTGACCGGTATTTTGGACCGGGCCGATTGAGAGGCTACTGCATGGCGGCAGCCATGGATGGGCGGAAGGCCAGATCCGGGACGGTGACCGGCGCAGGCGACCGATAGCCCAAGGATGAGTGTGGCCGGATGCGGTTGTAGGTGGTCTGCCAGCGGCCGATCACGACCTGCGCCTCCTTGAGCGAGTAGAAAATCTCCTGCTTCAAGCATTCGTCTTTCAGCTTGCCGTTGAAGCTCTCACAGTAACCATTCTCCCACGGCGAGCCTGGCGCGATGTACTGGATCTGCGGACCGGTCCTGGCGACCCACTTGCGCAGCGCCTTCGAGATCATCTCGGGGCTGGTGTCGCAACGGATATGCTCCGGGATGCCGTGCAGGCACATCGCGTCGGCCAGCGCCTCGATCACGCCCAAGCTGTTGATGCGGCGAGCGACCTTGAGAGCCAGGCAAGCCCGGCTGTGCTCGTCGATCAGCGCCAGGACACGCAAGCTCCGCCCGTCGTGGGTCTGCGCCTGCACGAAGTCGAAGCTCCAGACATGATTACGGTGGAGCGGTCGCAACCGCACGCACGATCCATGGTTCCGCCAGAGCCGTCTGCGCGGTCGGGGCTTTTGCGAGACCTTCAGCCCCTCGCGACGCCAGATGCGCTGAACCCGATCCTTGCCCACCTGCCGGCCGGCGGTCTGCAGCAGCGCGGTGACACGGCGGTAGCCGTAGCGCCCGTACTCGGAGGCCAAGGCGATGACGGCGCGGGTCAGCCCATCCTCGTCAGCCGGCACGGTGGGCATGTAGCGTTGCGTGCCCCGGTGCTGGCCGACGATCCGGCAGGCGTGACGCTCCGAGAGGCCGTATTTCTCTCGGATGCCGTCGACCGCCTGCCGGCGTCGCTCGGGGGCTACAAGTTTCCCGAGGCGACGTCCTTGAGCACCTGCTTCTCTAGGGACAGATCGGCGACCAGTCGGCGCAGGCGGACGTTTTCGCGCTCAAGATCCTTCATCCGACGTGCCTGATTGACCTGCAGGCCGCCGTACTCCTTGCGCCACCGATAATAGCTCTGCTCGGAGATCTCCGCCTCCTTGCAGGCGAGCGCGAGGCTCTTGCCGTGCGCCGTCAGCACCTCGATCTGGCGCAGATTCAGCACCACCTGCTCCGCGCTCGTCTTCTGACCTCGCTTCATCCCCAACTCCTCTGGTCCTGGCCGATCCTCTCAATCAGCCCGGCCCAAAGCCAGCCGGTCAGGTCAGGCAAGGAGCCGCTGATCACTGACTCGAACTACGAGAGCAGCATACGCCGATGTGCGGCGTCGGCAGGCGCCCCCAATCTGCGGCAGCCGCCGCACCATGATCTGCCGGATTAAGCAAGTATGCTCGTGGAACTTAAGCCAAAGCAAAGCGTATCCACTTTGGCCTCCTCCGCCATGCACGCTTGTTGCAAGTCTCCATGCAAGATGGCGTGAAGCTGTCCCATTCCGAGTTGGCCTCCTGCCGGCGGTGCCAAAGTGGATCAGATGCAATCGTCCTCAGACGCGGCTCCGGCGGTTGTACGCACACCCGAGGAGGTCGCAGCCGTCCGTGCGCAAGCAATCAGGCATGCTCATCAACTGCGGGCGCTAGCCTTCATCGCTCTGCGCGATGGCATGCCAAAATCCGATCTGCGGGCCGCCAATGCCCGTGCGGCGGCCCGGAGCGTGATCCGTGCTGCAAGGCGCGTTTCCGAAGACGCCAAAGCGGCAGTGCGCGCGCGCGCCCTGGAGGTGGTGTCTGACACGGCAGATCACCTGGAGCCCGCCTAGCGGGCGGTACAAGCGCCGGCCCCGCGGCCGCTCGAACACGGCGCGACGACAGACTCCGTTAGACCTCTGCTGACACTTCCCGACATGCATTTTGCCGGAATACCACTTCCAGGGATCTGACGCGGGTTAGGGCGGCCCTGCATCTCTCAATGAGAGCCGCCCGGCTTCAGAGTGCCTTAGCGGGAATAGCAGACACGCGAGTAGCCCCAGCCGTAGCCACAACGGTCGTAAGAACCGCTGTAAAAGCCGCCGAACCGATGGAAGCCACCACCGTGGAAGCCGTGATGGAAGCCGTGTCCGCTGAACCCGCGCCCACCGAAGCCACGTGCTTCGGCAGATCCGGCCAGGGCGACAGCGGCCACGCCGGAGATGATGGCAGCGCTCAGAATGGTCTTGATCATGTCCTGCTCCTCTTCATGTCAGGTGAGAGCAGGATGGCGTCGGCTGAGATCGGCTTCCGTGAGGCGGATCACACAAACCTTGTGGCAGAAGGCCGATGACGGTGCTCTGCGAAGGCCGGGAGGAGAAACGGAAAGCCTGATGGCCGCCGCGCTGCCGGAACCTACCGCGGCCCCGCGCGATGACGCCTTGATCTCATCGGACCTCGCGCGCCGGCCGGGCTCCGGCGGGCAGGGCGCGGACTTGATGCTCGGTCGGGAGAGGCATATCGGATCTCGCCTTCGGGATGGACGACGGCCGAGCAGGTGTTCAGGGCGTGGTACCCTGATGGATCCATGAGGCGCCTCAGCCCGCGATCCTCTCGTTCGCGAACCGGGCTCGCGCGGCGCCATCGGCTTGCAATCCGTGCTCGTTGCACCCGGCGGCGAACTCATCGGGCTCGACGAGGACGCGGACCATGGTCACGCCGCTGCGCGTCACCTCGCCCTCCACCTGCTCCGCCGAGATCCGCCAAGCTTCGTAGCTGGTGGGTAGCCGGTCTGCGTCCTGCATGAAGGCTCGCATCCGGGCGTAGTCCTCGGACCGGTACCAAGCCATGCCGACGCGACGTGGACGCTCCATTACAGAAACCCTGCCCCGAGTGCCCCTTGAAGGCATTGGCTCGCCGGATGGAGCCCACCACTGTCCGCGGATCTCGATAGCCGCTCTGGTCCATGATCCGGGCCATGTCGGCCCCGCGCTCCGCGGCCGTGGTGATGTAGCCGGCCCGCAGCGCGTGCGCTCCGAACGATGAGGCGCCATGGCATCGCGTTCGCGAGCCCAGCAGGGCGGCTCAGGCGGCCCGTGGCGCCCGTTCTGCCGATCGCCGGCCACACACAGGCTCCCACCTGCACCGCCGCGTCCATCCACGGCCCTCCAGATCGGCCGAACCGCTGTCGTCCCTTAATCCAACTCTGGAGGGCTATGCCGAGGGACTGGTGCATGAGGTGCGGCGGCAAGCGGAACGGTCGTCAAGCTGCCGGGACGGCGCTCGGCGGCATCACCTGCGTCTTCTCCGGCGCCGTCGCGCCCTGCACCAGCCCTCGATGCGGCTATCGAACGGCTGCGGCAGGGCGTGGAGCCGGATGCGTAACCGCAGGCAACGGTAGGTGGACCAAGACGACACGGCCAGTCAGCGGGTCGAGGATGCGGATCTGCGCCATGCACGCCCCCTCGGGAGGAACAACCAGGGTGTGCCGATCGAGGTAGAAATCCGTAAACGGCCCGACGTGCGCCAGGGCACACGTCGAAGGTGCTGACTTCATTCTAGCCTGTCTGCATCTGGTAAGCTGATGTAGATCAGCGCGCCTAAGGTCATGACAAGGAACCGGAATGCGCTGTCGATACCATTCCATTCATGTGACATCCACATGCCGAACCACTCACCTCCAACAATGATCAGCCCAACCTGCCAGAGTAAGTAACCAATTGTTAATCCAGCAACGGCGCTGTTTTTGGCTCGACCGAATGTGATCGCATCACTTTTAAGATGTTTAAAAAGTTGAACAGCCCCAACCCAGCACAGTGCAGCAGAGATCACCTCAGTTGAGATAATCATCAAATAAGCTGCATGGTGCAGGGCTTCAACATTGATAGCGCGATAGCGGATGCTCGCGGCCGGGAATGTTGTGTCCATCATCAGTACATGCTGTACGAAAGGCAAGTTCGTGCTGTAATCTGTGATATTACCAAACGCGACAAGGCTAAAAAGCAGTGCGATGGCCGCAACTGTCAATGCTTTGGATAGACGAACAATGATCATCACATTGGCTCCCAAGCCCCTGCTTTCGAATTTTCGGCGCGCCACTCCGAGCGGCGAGACACCAGCCGGGACGCTCTCACACCACCTAGGGAGCAGTGTAGTAGGTCGGCAGCAAACTCCGGAGCAACATAAGATTCTCTTTAGAAGAGCACAGACCGCCACTGCTCAATCGGGTGCGTTGACGGTGCCCACAGTCCTCACGGCTGAGCTAGCGCTGCATTCCTCGTGCGACATGCCGCGCGAGAAGGAGAAGCAGGACTGCCAATGCCGTGAGAACAAGGACAATTATATAAATATCCGCCTCTTGTTGACTGTCGGCCACCCTTAAACCCTAAGCGACCACCACGCCTCGCCAACCAGTACAGCGATGAGCAGGGCGTTGCGGAAGCGCATCTTGAGAGTTGCTGGCCGGATCAGATTACAATGCGCTCTCGATTGAGATTTCAGGCTCAACCACGTCTGTGCGGTCGTGTAGAAGAAGCTCGGCGCGGACGATCGCGACCACCAGCAGCGTGGCTGCTAGCAGGACCGCCACGAATGTGAGCAACGGCGTGATGCCTTGCGCATGCCGTCTGAAAGCTCTGAGCAGCGCGCACCCGAGCAGAAAACTAAGGGCCGAAATGACCGGTGGCGTTTGAGTGATCATATTTTCCCGGGCCGATTGCACACAATCTTATTGTTTCAGGGAGGAGCCGCGGGAGCATCACCCGTTTGAGGGACGCCCGTGGAATGAGTCACGGCGGCCCGGCAGCTGAACAGAGCGGAGCAACATGGTGCTAAAGTACTGCCGGAGGATTGCCACTACCGACTGCGTGGTCAGGCGCTCTTCACCCCGCACCCGGCCCGAGCGCGACACCGGCCGGAACACCGGCCCGGAGGTGATACGGGCCGCCTCCAGCCACTCGCGGACGAGGGCGACCGACCGCACGAACCGGCCGTGCGGGATCGCCTTCTCGAACCCCGCGCCCTCCTGGTCCGTCTTCGCCGCACCAGCACCCGCAGGCCCTCCGGGTGCTCCTGCAAATCCTCGACGTCGAGGGCGACCAGCTCGGACCGCCGGAACGCGCCCGCGAAGCCGAGCGCCAGCAGCGCGCGATCGCGCTTGCCGGTGAGCGTCTGCGGCACGTGCACGAGCATGGCCGAGACCACGTCCACCGTGGCCACCGCCTTTCGGGTCGGGGCGGTGCCGATCCTGCACCGGATCCCCTTCACGGCCGCACGCACCGCCTCGTCCTCGGACGGGTACCTTGGCGAGCTCCGACAATGGTCGTCAGCCACGCGGATTTCCGCGGTAGTCATAAGGCCCGCACCTGATGGAAATTTTGGCCTTGCCGCGCTCCAACTGGTGCAGATGAGTGCCGAGGACACGCCAGACGACCCGCCGCGTTGCCTCCCTCCCCTCGTTCGCGCACGCCAGGGTCGCGCGAACTGCCCCCTCCCCCGTTCGGGCGGTGCGCCGAATTTCGCACTGCCACGAGCTCCCAAAGCTCGCATCACGAGCGATGACGAAGGCCGCGTCCTCAGTTTTCCTGGGGTCGGCCTTGCACGTCTTCGGACTCGACGCCCAAACGCCGACGTGGAGTTCAGCCCCGACCGCCGGAGTGATGATGACACCGGCTAGTGCACTGACGCCTTCAAAACGTACAAAGCTCAGCGCGATTTCTCGGGCGTTTGCAGACGTTTAGCAAATGAGCGCGTGGTGCGTTCGTCAGTGTCTGTGCACTAGGATGGAGATCAGGGCACGCATACTGATCCACTTCGTTGCAAAGTCCACTCTCCAGCGGAGCCCACCTCACCGTTGAGCGGACCGGGGGACCGGTCCACAAATTTACTTCGTGGGGTTCGGCCAATTGTGCTTCTCGAACTCCCGGCCGATCATGGTCTCGACGTATTCCTGCACCGTCGTGCCTTTGAGTGCGACCATCGCCTTAAATGAGTTGAAGGTGGGCGCGTCGAGCCAGACAGATAGAGCTCGCCACAGCGCTGCTGTCCGCGCACCACATCGCCGACCGCGACCAGCTCGCGGCCTTTATCCTCGACGAGGCCACCGGCTTCGGCAGCAATCCCTTCGCCACCACGACGGCCGGCGCTGCGCACCAGCTCTGGAGCACGCGCGCGATCGAGTTCCCTGCCCTCCAGATCGCCTCGCTCGGCCTACCCTGCCTGCTGGTGGCCCTGGCGCGCCTGCCTACTGGCGAGCGGCTGCAGCAGGAGGTTCTGCGGGCAGGTCCGCACGTCCTGTATGTGCTGCGCCAAAGCGACGGCCCCCACGTGGTCGGCGCCGTGCTGCATGGTCGGCCGGGCCAGGCGCTCCCGGGATACGTTCTGCCGAAGAGGCGTGCGCGGTCGCGGCGGTCCCAGGGCACGGCGCAGCTCGACCTGTTCGCGATGCTCTGACACGAGGGGCTCCGCTGCAGAGCGAGGCCCTCTCGATGTCGCTGTCGATCCGGGACGTTGTCCGGCCGCCTCGCTCCCTCAGCTATCAGCCTTCCTCGGCCGCCCACGCCCCTTCTTCGGCTCGGCGCGGGCGCTCACCTTGGCATCGGAGGCCGCCCGCTTCTCGGCCGCGGGCTTGCGGCTCTGCCCAAGGCCGATCTGCTTGGCCAACTCGGAACGTGAGGCCGCGTAGCTCGCCGCCACCATCGGGTAGTTCGGCGGCAGGCCCCACTTCTCCCGGTACTGCTGAGGCGTGAGTCCCCGCCCCGTCAGGTGCCGCTTGAGCGACTTGTAAGGCCGCCCGTCCTCCAAGCTGATGATCGCGTCCGGGGTGATGGTCTTCTTGATTGGCATCAATGGCGTGAGCTTCACCGGCTCCGGCTCCGCCGGCTTCCCAAAGCTGCTCAGTGTCCCATGGATGCTCTTGATCAGGTCCGGCAGGTCAGCAGGTCGGACGTTGTTGTGCGACACGAAGGACGAGACGATGTCGCTGACCAGCTCGATATGGCCAGGGGCGGCTTCTTCACTCATCAAGTGTTCCTATGCGAGAAAACTCGGACAGAGTGATACTTAATCGTCTGCCTGTCAACTTGCCTGACAGGTCAGCGCAAAATTCTCGCCTGCATCGGCGCCGTGCCCACTAAGTACAGTGCTGATGTGGGGCGGCAGAAAGGGGCAGAGCTTGAGGCCCTGTTTCCTCCTCGGGAGCACGGTCGCAAGCCGGGCGGAGAGGCGTCGGCGGCACCTTCCGCCCAACCACGAGGGAGGGGCCGCACGATGCCAATGCTCCTCAGGCCGCGGGCGGCGCGGCGGGGATGCACGGCGATCTCAGGAAACGGCAGGTCGGCCGAGAGGCGCTCAGTCGGGATGACAGGCCGTGGCGACTGCGGGGCGGTTCACGTTCGGCAGAGACTACGTAGGCCTAGGAACGGTCAAGATTGTTGGAAGTTGATGGCCCGTTGCGCGATCGCACGTGTGATTGGCCGGAAGCACACTCCTGCCCATCCAACCGCTGCGCCTCGGCTTGGCATCAAAGTTAAGGAAAACAAGCCGTGCCAAAGATATTGATGATCGACGAGCACAGCGTTTATAGGTCCGGACTTCGCACCCTTATTCCAATCAAGATTGAGGCGGCCACCATATTTGATGTTCCGTCGATCAAGAATGTTGACGATCGAGCGGGATTTGATCTTGTTCTATTAGACGCCGGAATATTCGATCGCGAATGCGCCCTGTTCATGAAGGAGGTGCGAACAGCAAGTCCCAATACCCGCTTCGCTTTGATGTCGCAGTCACGCGCCCGTTCCGATGTGATTGAGGCTATCTCAACAGGATTTCACGGCTTCATTTGCAAGATGGATCCCGAAGCAGATTTATTCGCAGCCATTAAGGACCTGCTTTCAGGTCGTATTTATGTCCCTCGGTGGGTTGCTGATGATGACGGCGGCAATAATGAAATTTTAGCTCTTGAAATCTCACCAATGGAGCGCCTAAAGATCACAGCTCGTCAACGTGAGATCTTGTATTTGCTAGCTCAAGGAATGTCAAACAAGGAAATTTCTAGAATTCTCCAGATTGCCGAAGGGACGGCGAAAATTCATACGACTGCACTCCTGCGGGCACTCGGGGCGCGCAACCGAACTGAAGCGGCAACCGTGGCCGTAAAGCTGCTCGGCTCGGCGCCGCAGGCGATGAAAACAGCCGGCGGTCGCATCGCTCTTGATAAAGTGCAGAATGTACGCGCAAGGCCATGGTCTCACATATTTGGGTGAGCGTTGGTTCCTGAGAGGCGAGAACCGCTGAAGCCCCGCCTTCGCCGCCTTTTAGCTCACCGTCAGCCTGGACGGTCGCTCTAGCACTACTTTGGCAGGTTGAAGGAACGAGCGGCCGGAGCGGAGGGTTTGCCTGGTAGGATGGTCCAGCGCGGATGGTCGCGATGGCAGCAGGCGACTGGCATGGAGACCTGTCCCGCTGGCTCCAGCCGTTCCTGACGGCCCTGTCGCATCCCGCCCGCCGCGCGATGTGCCCGCAGTGCTAGGGCGTGTCTGATCCATCATGGAAGCGAGGAGCGGCGGCACCTCCTGCCTGTACTCAGCCAGTACCTGCCTCGCCTTCGACAATGTGATTTCGGTCTCATTGCATTGCCGTTCTCTTCGTCAATGAACAGCTGTGATCTAGTACCTTTTCCGCGGCGCTATATTTCTGGCGGTAAGCTAGGAGGTATAAATCACCTCGTACGCCATTCGTTGCACTCACAGCAGCGAAGGTCACATCACTGAGAGAACCTGAACTCCCTGGCAGCTTTGTAAGCTCTGCAAAAGGGTTGAAGATTTGCACATCCGGGGCCTCAACCCTCATGGCATACAAAGGGCTTCCTTGAACTATCATCGGAAGGCGCGTCCAGGCTCTTCGAATGCCCTGAGCATACCGTTGAAGCGCTACCTGTATGCTCGGCTTGAGGCAATCCACGTGGATGTGGAGCTGATCCTGACTGCGTCCGCTTGTCGAGTTCACGGCCAGACCAACGTCGTCGATCGGCAGCTCACCCTTGAGGACCTCAGTCACGGTACTGCGAGCCGTCAGCGCAGCTCGCCAGTAGGCGTTGCCCGTAGAGGTTTGCAGCTCAGGTGCCTCGAGGCCAACGACACTCGCAGTCGGCATAACGACGAGGTGAGTGCGCTGGCCGGGCGCACGCAGAACCGCCGTCCCGGGCCGGGCTCCATCGCCGAGATCGACAGAGAGGCAGGGGAACGCTCCGCCCGTGGTCTTCTTGGCAAGGATGCAGCCCTGCAGGGCAACCCAGAGAACGTCACGCGGAGCACCGGCCGCCGCGCCTACTCCCGCCGTTATCAGCGCGACCGCGAGCAGGGCGGCCTGAAGCGAATGTGCAGGTTTCACTTGGGGCGGCTCTCGGATCTAAGACGGTCAGCGTGGTTCATGCGTGGCCGCTCTGCTCCGAGAAGATGCGCCGGGCCTCAGCCCGCAACACGTCCAGCTCATCCTGCAGCCCGTTGATCTGCCCCTCCAGCTAGTCGAGCGTTACGCACTCTGCGGTCAGGCAGACAACCTCTTCGTTCGGTCCTGAAGTGCCGGCGACGGCAACGGACACACGAGCTGGCATCGTCGTCGTGGCAGGCTCAACGTAGAGAGTGACAGTCCCGAGCTGGCGCATGGTGCAGTCTCCGTTCATTGCTCGTCCTGAGTGCCGTCTGCACGCTCGCGCGCTTCACCCTCGCCGGCCGTTCTGGCTCGGATCTGATCCATGATGGGAGCCAGCAGCGAAGGCACCTCTTGGCCGTACTCAGCCAGGAGCTGGCTGGCTTTGGCCAAAGCGTGAATGTGCCCATCCGGAATGGGCCGTTCGGCCATGTGGTCGCTCAGCACGCGCTCGGCGAGCTGGTTCGCGAGCCGGGAGACCTCGGCGAGGCGCTCTGGCGGGGGCTGTCCGTCCGTCATTGCAGGCTGCCTCCGCTTCTCGGTCCTGCGGCTCGCGTCAGCTCGATCATCTTTTCTCGATACCCGCGCTCCATCGCGCTCCAGAGTTCGCTCCAGTGCTCACCGTCGGGGTCAGCACCTCGTGCCCTGATCATATCCCGCGCGGAAAGATCTATCCGGCTCAGCGCAGCATCGGCTTTCGCCTCGACACCGGCGATCGACCAATCAGGGGCAGCCGTGATCCTGTGAAAGGTATCCTCCGCCACCTGTGCCGCGAGCCCACGCCCTAAGAGGACGAATTCTTCAAGAGTTTCGGGCTCCATCGGCTCGCCTGGGGTGCCCTGAGTCTTATCGCGGCGGCCGCTCATCAGCGCCTCAGTGCTCGTTGCGAGTGTCATCCTCACGATTGCGGAACCGGATCCCGGCGCCGCCGCCATTCTCGGAGATGAACTACAGGCCGGATGGTTACTCATCCTCGTCTAACGCTCGGCCGCGCCGGACTGGTGGGGCTTCAGGGTAGACGAAGCGGCGCGACACCCAACCTTCGACCTTCCTGTAGCGCACGAAGATCCAGTTCCCGTTCACCTCGCCCGTGGGGACGATGCCGCGGCCGTTGGGCGGTATCACGCCAACGATCCTGGCTTCTGCCGTCGGGTACTCGCGCACGTTCAGGACGTCGTTGGGTGCGGTGTCTATCACACGCAGGGTCTGCTGAGCGTGTGCCATCTCAGGCGCAATGAGGGCGCTTACTGCGACCAGCGCCTTCAAAGAGGCTTTCATTCGTTCCGCCCTCCAATCACCGTGTCACTGTTCAGCAGCGTCCCTCATGCGTGGCCGCTCTGCTCCGAGAAGATGCGCCGAGCCTCAGCCCGCAACACGGCCAGCTCATCCTGCAGCCCGTTGATCTGCCCCTCCAGTTCGTCGAGCGTCACGCATTTCGCGGTTAGGTAGACGACCTTTCCGTCCGGTTCCGATGTGTCCGCGACGGCAACGGACAGGCGAGCCGGCGCCGAGGATGTGGACGGCTCCACGTGGAGAATGATGGCGCCGAGCTGGCGCATGGTGCGCTCTCCTCGCTTTGCTCCCTGGGTCAGAGCTCCACTATGAATGCTCGTCGCGAGCACCATCCTTTCAAAGGCGAAATCGCAAGCGCCGTACTCCAGCCTAGCGAGCAGTCCTGAAAGCTTGGCGGCTTATCATTGAGACGGCGTCAGAGCGAGATTTCCAGCCCTCAAGCTAGTTTGACACCAAGGCACCGAGACGGAAAGGCGGCCTGCCATCAAGCCGTCTCCCCGTCCGCTTATCAGTGTCCGTGACGGCGCAGAACGTCACGGATCGCCTCCTCCGCGAGCGCCTGGGCGGTCGTATCCTGGTCAAGGGCGATCTGCCGGAGCGCTTTCCGCTCGGCCGTGGTCATGCGGACGATGATCTGCACCCGTCCATCTGACACCTTCCTGCCCATCGGGGCTCCCCCGGTCTCGGCCTTGGTCTCCTCTGCCGGTGCGGGCGCCTCCGCAGGACCGACCTTGCGGGACAGCCGGTCCGACAGGCTGGTGAGCTTCGGTCGTTCGTTCGCCATGTCCTACCCCTCCAACCGGCTCTTCACTTCGCGCCAGAGGGCAAGCATCTCGGCCGCGGCCCTGCCCTCCGGCTCGTACTCGTTCACGGTCTGCCCGCCGATCACGGCGCGGCTCATCGCGACCCGCTGGGAGACCACGGCCTCGGCGACGGTCGCCCCCATCTTGGTCAGCGTCTCCCGCGCCTCCGCCACGATCGCAGGTTCGGCCGCCCCGGTGCGCGGTGGCGCGTGATTGATGACGGCGAGCGGCTGCTTCCCGACCCGTTGTGCGAATTCCAAGGTGGTCGCCACGGCCGCGAGGTCGAACCGCCCTGGTCGGGTTGGGACCAGCACGAGGTCAGCGACGCGCATCGCGTCGGCGATTGAATTCTCCGCGTGGGGCGGCGTGTCGACTATCGCGAACGCCACGCCCTCGTCCCGGGCGGCCGGCAGGATCCGCGGCAACTCCCGCGCGTCGCACTCCACGAGGGCGGGTGTGTCGCCCGGCCGGAGCTGCCACCACCAAGCCAGGGATTGCTGGGGGTCGGCGTCGAACAGCAGCACCGGCTTCTCGCCCTCGGCCGCGATCACGCTGAGGTGCGTCGCCAGGGTCGCCTTGCCGACACCGCCCTTGCGGGCCGCTATCGTGATGGTTTGCACGGAAGCCGTCTCGCGGTGTCGAGGTCAGGACGTCGAGCATGAGAGACGGCTGGGTAACACGCGGTCTCTGCGGCTCGCCACCAGGACGGCTTGAAGCCTAGCCGTCGTGCGGCTTCGCGTTCAAGACGGAGGAGCGGCAAGCCGGCTGGACGGCTCACCATCTCGCCATGTAGATAACGAGACGTCTTGCTATCAGAACCGCTTGCTGGCTCATCTGAGTCCTCATAATTTTCGATAACCGTTCTTCTCGATGGTTTCAGCATGGCCGATCCGACCCCCGACCCTTACCACTCCGGCGAGTGGCTCGCCGCCGCCCAGGAGGTCGCGCGCAACCTCGGCTTCGGGTCGCTGGCCATGGCGCCCGCCGAGCACTGGCAGAAGGTGCTCGCCTGCGTGCGCGACAAGATGCGGCTGCGCGGCGTCACCCCACCCTTCGGCTGGGACCGGGACCTCGCCGAGCAGGCCGGCCGCACCGGCCGCTGACCTCGCGCTCCAAGGGGGCTCCGCCGTGATACCTCCCGACCCTTTCGCCTCGCCTCTCGGCCCCGTGCACCACTCCGTGGAGCGGGCGGTCCAACTCGCCGTGCAGAACCAAATGGACCCGCACCCCGACGTCGCCGAGGGCGTCGCGTGCTACCTCGCGGGCATTCGGGCGCAGGCCCTCGTGCTCGCGGGTGAGGGCGGCAGCGACCGGTTCCTGGGCGCCGTGCGCGCGCAACTCCGGCTGATGATCCCGTCCGACCCGAAGGCGCTCGCGGTCATCGCGGACGACGCCGGATCGGTGCGCCGCCTCGACACCCTCACCCTGATCGCCGACGGGCTGCTGTAGGAGGCCGACGCGCGATGCCGACCATCCCCGACCGCCTCGCCCTGCCGGCGCCGCAGCGCGCCACGGTAGCGCACATCCCGGATGAGGGCGCCCTGCCGGCCGAGTCCGTGGCCCTGGTCCAGGTCTACCAGCGCGCCAGCAAGGCGGACGCGACCGTGCGCGCCTACCGGGCCGACGCCGCCGCCTTCGAGGCGTGGTGCACCCGCTACGGCCTCTGCGCCCTCCCGGCGAACCCGGGGGCGGTCGCGGCCTTCCTGGTCGCCGAGGCCGAGGCCGGCAAGGCCGCCTCCACGATCGGCCGGCGCTGCGCCGCAATCTCGTACGCACACAAGCTCGCCAAGGCGCCCGACCCGACCGAGGACGAGGCCGTGCGCGCGGCCGTGAAGGGGATCCGGCGCAAGATAGGGACGGCCCCGGCCCGCAAGGCCGCCGCCACCGTCGACGTGGTCTCGGCCATGCTCGTGCACGTGCCGCAGACGCTCGCTGGGAAGCGCGATCGCGCGCTGCTCGCGCTCGGCTTCGCGGGCGCGTTCCGGCGGTCCGAGCTGGTCGCCCTCGACGCCGAGGACCTGCAGGAGCACCCGGAGGGCCTGCGGGTGCTGGTGCGGCGGTCGAAGACGGACCAGGAGGGCGCGGGGTTCGAGAAGGCGATCCCGCACGGCCGGTTCGTGCGGCCGGTCGCCCTCGTCCGCGACTGGCTGGGGGCGGCCGGCATCACCTCCGGGCCGGTGTTTCGACCAGTCTCGCGCTCGGGCCGGGTGCGGGGCGAGGAACGGCTGACGACGCAGTCAGTGGCCGCGATCGTGAAGCGGTACGCCACGGGGGCCGGCATGGCCCGGATCATGGATCAGAGCGGCCATCGGGACCCGCGGACGGTGGTGGGCTCCATCCGGCGAGCCAATGCCTTCAAGGGGCACTCGGGGGCGGAGTTTCTGTGATGAAGCGTCCACGCCGCGTCGGCATGGCTTGGTACCGGCCCGAGGATTACGCCCGGATGCGAGCCTTCATGCAGGACGCAGACCGGCTACCCACCAGCTACGAAGCTTGGCGGATCTCGGCGGAGCAGGTGGAGGGCGAGGTGACGCGCAGCGGCGTGACCATGGTCCGCATCCTCATTGAGCCCGATGAGTTCGCCGCCTCGTGCAACGAGCACGGATTGCAAGCCGATGGCGCCGCGCGAGCCCGGTTCGCGAACGAGAGGATCGCGGGCTGAGGCGCCTCATGGATCCATCAGGGTACCACGCCCTGAACACCTGCTCGGCCGTCCTCCATCCCGCGAGAGCTCAGCGCGTCAGGCTCTCGGTCGAAGCTGCGAAGGCCACCTGCGGGTTGTTGAGCGCGAAGTTGATCACCCGCTGGCCAGAATGACTGACAAGCTTCAGGCTGATGGGGCCTCTCTTCAGGCTGGTGCTCTCCCCCGATGAGATGATCTCAGGCCGGTCCGCCTGGGCAGCGAATGCACCGGTGAGCATGCTCGGGCGGCTGTAACCATCCTTCGTCATCACTCGCCACGTCATCGTCTCGGCCGTCGAGAGGTCCCCTTTGCGACGCACGGGAGAAAACATTGCCATGTAGGTCTGCTTGAAGCCGCCCCGGTCCGCCACGAACGTGCACTCGGCCACGGGCGTCCGGCCGAAGACAAGCGTCACGTTCGGCTGGGTGGTGCAGGTCAGGGTGCCGGCTTGCTGAAGAGCTGCGCTCGACAGGGAGCTGTGGGCGTAGGCAGCGCCGGCCGCGAGAGCACCGGCAGCAAGAGCGATAGCAATGGAGCGCATGGAGCGAAACCTTGGGCTTGCTAACCCCTGGTGGGCAGCTCTCGAAGATTGCCAGAGCGTTTGATGCTCGAGCTTGGTGTTAACCAATGCTGTCCATTCGTTTCGGGCGTATTGCTTCATCTGTTACGTGCAGGCTTTTGGTGCGAAGCCGCACACAACACTCCGGAAAGCGCGAGCCGCGCGAGATGAGCGAGCCTGAACTCAGGCCAACCCCATCCTGGTACCGGACCGCGTACCGCTCAAAGCCGGCCTTCGTGTTCATGGTCTCGCATAACGACCGGGCGACCGACCATTGAAAGAGAGTCAGGCGGACCACCGCAGGGCGGAAGCTGCAATCGATGATTTGCCAAGGCTTGCCCGCTGCCCTCGCCAGCTGCAACGCTTCGATCCGTGCATCGCTCTCGGCCATCGCGGTCCTCCGACACAGAGCGCCGCACGGGTCTCACACCGCCAAGCTCATACCAAGAAAAGCTCGCCGCAACAGCACTTAGGACCCAAGCTAAGCTGTGTTGTAGCTTCGGCAACGCCGCAAGAAAAGCCCGCCGCGGCAGGACCGGGCGGGTTGAAGTACAGCTCAAGACGCTCACACCAGAGCACGATATCCTCGGCAACGAAACTATAATCGTGCTGGGCTGTGCCAGATCGTCTGGTTTCAGACACTTTAAGCGGTGCGGTTATAGCCACGAAAGCCCACGTTTCAACCTACGCTAACGGATTGCCCGCTGCACGTTCCTCAGGCCAGGGCCGTCTGCACATTGTGCAGGCTGAGCGCCGTCGTGTCGGAGAAGCCAGCCGTTTGCATAAGCGTCAGTATAGAAACGAAAGAAGCCCGCCACGGCGATGGGGGTGCCGGGTGGGCAGAAAGAGAGTGGGATCGATAAGGATCGGCGTCACTCGACCACAGCCGTGGAGAACGCGCCCTAACCTATGCTATGTTGAAGGTGTCCGAAGGTCCCATCGTACCCGCATGCTCAGAGCGCAGCTCATCCAGCGCGTCGCGGAATTGAACCCGCATCTTCCCTATAGCCAAGCTGACGCAGTCGTGCGCGCGATCCTGGACCGGATCACCGAGGCCCTGATGGAGGGTGACCAGATCGAGCTGCGCGGCTTCGGGGCGTTGAAGACGACGGCGAGAGAGGCGCGGCGAAGTCGCAACCCTCGCACGGGCGAAGCGGTCGAGGTCCCGGCCAAGCGCGACGTGGCGTTCAGGGCCTCGCGTGAGATGAATGGGCGGCTGAATCCCACGCCCAGTCAAAAGCTGCGCGCGGCGGAGTGAGGGTTGGGCCAGCCTTCACGCGTGTGAGGACGTCCAGCGGCGCGTAAGCCCCTGTACGGTCCGTATGATATCAGGGCGGCTTTTCGTTAACATGGGTGAACGCTGCGCGTTGCCGTGCAGAGGTGCCCATGCTCGACGACCAGCTTGCCCGGGCAGTCCGCGCGATCGAAGAGGCCCGCTGCCTCTGTGAGCAGGCAGAGCGCGAGAGGGCGCTGGCCCGCGAGCTTGCCCGTCGGCTCGACCTGAGCCGTGCCGAGTTCAAAGCGTTCCAGCACAACAGCGAGATCGTCCTCCGGGCCGCCGTGAGGGCCGCCCTGACCCCCGGCCCCGCGCCGGACACCGTCGTCCGGCCTCGCGCGCGAGGCGGTGCGGGGGCGTAAGTGCGTGTATGGAAACGGTTTCGGGGCCTCCGGACAGTCTTCCGAAGGTCTCGCCCGGGCCTCAAGCCGGCCGCCAGTCGAGGACCAGTTGATCGGCCTCCGGCGGGGCCTCGTGCGCACTGGCCTAGACTATGCTTTGCTCGCTGCGCTTGCCGCGCCATGATCTGTGAGGTTCGGCGACATCGTTTCAATCTCGCCGTCCGCGCTCCCGGCCGATCTGGCATTCCGATTGCTGCTTCTGCTGTGGAGCTGTGGGCAGCGCGGCACGCGCTGTCCATCAGATCCCCAGCCAACGCGAGACACGGCCATGGATCTGACGAAGGCGCGTCTGGGATGGATTGAACTCTATGCCCAGACCGGCGACGCCGGCCTCGTTTGCCGCCGCTGCGGCATCTCACGCCCGACGTTGCGCAAGTGGTGGCGGAGGTATCAGGCCGCTGGTCCAGCTGGGCTGGTGGAACACAGCCGCCGTCCGCGACGCTTGGCAGCTCAGAAGGTGTTTGCAGAGCACGAGACGCTGATCCTCAGCCTCCGACGCGACCGCAAGCTCGGGATCAAGCAGCTCCGCAATGAGCTCGTCCGTCAGCACGATCTGACGCTGTCGCTCGACACCATCCATCGCGTGCTCGTCCGTCACGGCGAGCAAGTGCTCAAGCGACCGCGGCGGCGCGTCAGAGGGAAGCTCCGCTATAGTCGACCCGTGCCGGGCGATCGGGTGCAGATGGACGCCTGCAAAATCTGCCCGGGTGTGTACCAGTACACCGCCATAGATGACTGCTCGCGCTACGCCGTGTTGGGGATCTATCCACGCCGGACCGCCGCGAACACTCTCGATTTTCTCGACCGCGTGATCGAGGAGATGCCGTTTGCCATTCAGCGGATCCAGACCGACCGCGGACGCGAATTCTTTGCCGAGGCTGTGCAGCAGCGGCTGATCGACTGGGGCATCAAGTTCCGCCCGATCCCGCCACGATCGCCCCATCTGAATGGCAAGGTCGAGCGCAGCCATCGCGCCGCTCTTGAGGAGTTCTGGACCACTGTGGATCCGAAATCCGCGGACATCGCCGACCGCGTGGCCGAGTGGCAGCATCACTGGAACTGGAGCCGCCCCCATTCGGCGCTTGATGGCGCATCTCCCATCGACCGGGTGGCTGAACGCTCGGACCAGACGCCGCTCCGAGAAGAGGTGGAAGCCCTCTTCGACCCCGCTAAAGCGCGCATCCGTCATCCGGACTACCGCATCGATCAGGCCTTGGCCGCGGTGAAATGATCTCCCCAGACCCTACACATGATCCCCTTCGCGGCGAGCCGCGGGCCGGGCTTGAATGAGGGCTTCGGGGCCCGGCCCGCACTCGCGTCCAGTCCCGTTTAGCGTGCGTGACAGACGGCCGGCTCATCCAGGGGCACGCTTCTGGTGTGACCGCCTCCTTGCTCCTCAGCATCACTGGGAGGCGTCACCCGCGGGCCGCGGCATTCCTCCCCAACCTGAAGCGCGGCCCGCGGCTCTCTTCGCGCGCGGCACCGGGCGCTTCCGGCCTTCCAGAAGGGGGCCGCAGGCTCCTCGCCTTCACACCTTGAACCCGCTCGCGCCCCTCCAGGACGTTCAGGTTCTCACAGCAGGCGCGCGCCTGCGCCTCGACCACGCAGCTCGCCTCCAGGTGCCAGCAGTCCTCGCGATCCCCCGGCTTGTCGCAAACACGAACGCGCTGCCGTTCACGGGTCGTTAGCCATAGCCGCCCAGCTTGCCGCCTCCTCTCCGGAGCCGGCCCATGATCCTCCACGCCCTCGCCCTCACGCTGAAGCGACAGGCCCGCACCGCGACGCCGCGGCCCATGAACTCGCGGATGGTCTCGCACACGTCGGCGTAGTAACGGCCGAGGCGGTCCACCCACCGGACCACCAGGGTGTCGCCACGGCGCGGCTTGTCGAATTGTCGAACAGCCGGCGCCCACCGGGTCTGTCAGCAAGGCGGGTGCTGACACCTGACACGCCCTCGTCAGTCACGACGTCGTTGATGTGGAAGCCTGCCGCGGCAGCCTGCTTCTCCTGATGCGCGGTGGTCTGCTCGTTGGTGCTGACCCGGGTGTAGAGGATCGTCTGCGACATGGCCGGATTCCATCCTTAAGGATGGAACCCGTATAGACAGATGTCCGTAGACGGAAAGCAACCTGTACGGACACGATTTTTTACCCCTCTCCCGAGCGTCCGCAGGGGTATACTACTCATACGGACAGCGCAGCCCCTCCGTACGGCGCTCTGATACTTGGCTAGATCTTAACAGTGGAGGCGGCGCGCCCGCAACACACTGCTGCTGCTGGCCTTCATATCGAGGCGTCGCGAGCCAGAAATCAGGATTGGTGGTATGAGCGCTCATGCATGATTGCTCAAAGGAGCTAGGTTATGCTGATTCAACTGGCAGTTGGCACATTCGGTAGCATGTGCAACATAGTCTGCCATTCTATTATGATGACTGCCCTCATTAAAGTTGCTCGCAACCGTGCCCATTCGACCTATTACGGCGCCTTTGCATTATCTTGTATCATGGTTCCTAGTATGTTTGTGCTCATAATTGCACATGTATTGGAAGTATTGATCTGGGCCATTATCTATAATGTATTTGGAGTCATTGCAAATGATTCCGAAGTAGTTTATTTTGCGTTCGTAAACTATACCACACTTGGGTATGGTGACGTCACGCCACTTCAGCGGTGGCGCCTTCTCGGTCCGATTGCTGCCATGAATGGTATCCTTCTTTTCGGTTGGTCCACGGCTGTTATCTTCGAAATCCTTCGGCGCGCCCTGATCCGCATGGATGAACTTGCGCTGTAGGACATGTGCTCTCATACCGGCGCGGCTTTGATCTGATCCGTTCATACAAACCATGGTGCGCGGAGATGCGGGTGAGGAGCAGAGCGCGTCAGCATAGTTCGACATTCCGGTTGTCCGGTGGGGTATACCTGGTGGATTCAAGTGGTCGTCGCAACGGCTTGGCGGAGGGCGGTTGTGATGGCAGGTCGGCGGCGTTCGGATCGGGCACTTCGCGAGAAGCTGCGGTCACCGGGTCGTCCCGGGGTCGGTCTGCGCGAGACGCGGCGGGGGTTCTGGGCGTTCCTCGCGCAGGGTCTCTCCAGCGAGGTCGCAGCGATGAAGCTCGGGATCTCGCCACCGGTCGGCTCGCGGTGGTTCCGGACAGCAGGCGGAATGGCACCTTCCCACCTGTCACCATCATCCAAGTCGCCTTCTGCGCGCTACCTGTCGTTGGCTGAGCGGGAGGAGATCGCGATCCTACAAGCGCAAGGTCACGGGGTCCGGGACGTCGCTCGGCGTCTGGGACGGGCGGCGTCGACCATCTCGCGGGAATTGCGCCGCAATGCGGCGACCCGCAGTGGCGGCCTGGACTATCGCGCCACGACCGCGCAGTGGCACGCTGAACGCGCGGCACGCCGGCCCAAGCCAGCAAAACTGGCGGGGAACGCAGCGCTGCGGACGTACGTGCAGGAGCGGCTCGCCGGAACTGTCGCGACACCGGGCGGGAGCGCTCTGCCTGGCCCTAGCGTTGCCTGGAAGGGACGGCGGCACGGGCGACGCCAGAGCCGGCGATGGGGTCGATCCTGGAGTCCGCAGCAGATCGCCGAGCGCCTACGGCTCGACTTTCCGGGCGATACGACGATGCGCATCAGTCACGAGGCGATCTATCAGGCGCTCTACATCCAGGGCCGGGGCGCGCTGAAGCGTGAGCTGACCGCGTGTCTTCGCACAGGACGGGCTTTGCGTGTGCCGCGGGCCCGCAGCCTGGGCCGAGGCAGGTCGTTCGTCACCCCCGAGGTGCTCATCAGCGAGCGTCCGCCCGAGGTGGAGGACCGCGCGGTGCCGGGGCACTGGGAAGGAGATCTGATCCTGGGTCTGAAGAGTTCGGCGATCGGGACCCTGGTCGAGCGCACGACGCGCTTTACGATGCTGCTGCATCTTCCGCCGATGGACGGCCATGGGGTGACACCGCGTGCGAAGAACGGCCCGGCGCTGGCGGGGCACGGGGCCCAGGCGGTGCGCGAGGCGATCGCCGGCACGATCGCGCGCTTGCCCGAGCAGCTGCGGCGCTCGTTGACCTGGGACCAGGGTACCGAGATGGCCGAGCACGCGCGCTTGCGGATCGACGCGGGTCTGCAGGTCTACTTCTGCGATCCACGCTCACCCTGGCAGCGGGGGACGAACGAGAATACGAACGGGTTACTGCGACAGTACTTCCCGAAAGGAACGGATCTGAGCGCCCACAGCGCGAACGATCTTGCTGCTGTGGCCGCAGCCCTCAACAGCAGACCGCGCAAGACGCTGAACTGGAAGACGCCGGCAGAGGCGCTCGACGCTGTGCTGGCTGCCGTGCAAGATGGTGTTGCGACGACCGCTTGAACCCAAGCCTCACCGGACAATCAAAACACCGAACGGGGCACCAGTTCGCCCGACTCCAACCTCGTTGATCCTCACCAGAGTTGCCGCGTTGCCGAGTGAGGTGCCGGCCGGAGTAGTGCTGTGATCCGACCTGTCGTTCTCGCCATTGCCGCGCTCGTGGTGGCTTCCCTCCCTGTCGCGGGTCAGCCGGCACAGCGCCTCGGAACAGAGAAGGCCGAGATCATCGTCGAGACCGTCGCGGGCGGTCTCGAGCATCCCTGGGGCCTCGCCTTCCTGCCGGATGGACGCATGCTGGTCACCGAAAAGCCGGGGCGCCTGCGTATCGTCTCGGCTGACGGCAAAGTCTCACCCCCGATTGCCGGGACGCCCCAGCCGCACGTCCAGTTCCTGGATGTGGCACTCGATCCCGACTTCTCTGAGAACCAGCTTGTTTACCTCAGCTATGTCGAGTCGCGTGGGGGCGGCTTGGCCACGGTGGCTGGACGTGGGCGGCTCAGCACGACCGGTACGACTTTGGAGGGCTTCGAACTCATCTTTCGGCAGCAACCGACCTCGCCGATCGAGGATCACTTTGGATCACGCTTCGCGTTCACGCCAGACGGCAAGCTCTTCATCTCGACGGGGGACCGTGACGAGCCTGACTCGGCTCAGGATCTCTCGACCGACATGGGCAAGCTCATCCGCGTTAATCCGGACGGCACCGTGCCGGCCGACAACCCATTCGTGCATCGTGCAGGAGTTCGGCCAGAGATCTGGTCTTATGGTCACCGGAACATCGAGGGCCTCGCCATCCAGCCAGGGACCGGGGTCCTCTGGGCGGGGGAGTTCGGACCGACGGGCGGTGACGAGATCAACGTTCCCAAGCCGGGCTGCAACTACGGTTGGCCCCTGGTGAGCTGGGGTGATCACAAGGACGGGCGCGCAATTCCGCGGCCGCCGACACGGCCTGACCTAACGGACGCCATTTATCACTGGACACCATCGGTCTCGTTCTCTGGTATGACGTTCTACACGGGGTCTGCGTTTCCGGCCTGGTATGGAAACCTGCTCCTGGCCGGACTGGCTTCACAGGCCTTGATCCGTCTGACGCTCGCCGGGGCACGTGTCACCGGGGAGGAGCGCATCGCGATGGACGCGCGCATCCGGCACGTTGCCCAAGGACGAGATGGCCTTCTCTACCTTCTGACCGACGAGGACCAGGGGCGGATCCTACGTTTCAAGCCGGGCGGTTGAGCTCAGTTCCGACTGGTGGGTCTCCTCTAGGGAATGAAATTTGAAGTATCTAAGCTAGCCGCTCACCAGTGGAGACGCAGGGGCTGGCCCATGCCGCAGCGGCAATATCCCCGCTGGCATTCAGTCACTCACAATCCAGCCGCCGTCAATATGCACCGACGAGCGTGGTGAACGGCCGGCACGGACCCCGCGCAGACCCGAGTTGACGTGTCTCGATAGGGTATTCCCTCGTTCAACGGCTAAGCTATGGTGGGTCGCCGCGCAGGATGGTGCTGCGATTTGATGATCCGACCGGTGATCGGGGAGACAACCTGCCGAACTCGACCGCC
Source organism: Methylobacterium sp. CB376 (assembly GCF_029714205.1). Classification (NCBI taxonomy): domain Bacteria; kingdom Pseudomonadati; phylum Pseudomonadota; class Alphaproteobacteria; order Hyphomicrobiales; family Methylobacteriaceae; genus Methylobacterium; species Methylobacterium sp. CB376. Next base: position 3,765,400 of record NZ_CP121648.1, read on the forward strand.
CCACTGATCAACTTGTTTGAGCGTAGCGGCTCCGCTCGAGCGGGGTACGCGATGCCGCACATCCTGTGGCTTAAAACAGTGATTGCGCTCCTCGCCCTGCTGTCTTGGTCAGGAGTTGCTGTTGCGCAGGACGCATCGATCACATTGGCCGACGATCCCTTCGAGATCACCGATCCGCGCGCGAATGCACCGGGCGAGGCAAACCTCTCCATCATCGGATCGTACGAGCGCGCGGCTCAAGGACGGGTGCGAAGCACGTTCGGAGCCGAGAGCGAATACAGCATCGGTATCGTCCCGGATCTGGATTTCCGAGTGGGGCAGACAGGTGCCTACGGCAATCTCGACATCCGCCGCAGGCTTGGCACCGTGTCGACGGACCCGCAGAGCGCAGAAGGTACTAGCGAGCGTGCGGCGCTTGGCGGAACGACACGGTTTGGCGCCCTCTACCAGTTGAGCAAGGAGAGCGGCGCTCTGCCCACCATCGGCTTGGTTGGCCGTGTGCGGGCCCTGTATGGACCAGGGCGCGTGGCATACGACGCTGAGGCTGTTGTGTTGTTCGGCAAGACCCTCGCGCCAGGTGAACTGCCGCTCGGTATCAGCCTCAATCTAGGCTGGGCCGGCCGCCTCAACCCACAGCAAGGGGAACGGCCAAACCGCTACTTGGTGAACGCCTCTGTCGGACAAGCGGTTACGCGCGACACGGCTCTGGTGGCGACCTACGCACGCGAACAGCAGGACCGCGGCGACGCGGATTTCAGTTTGGTGCAGGTCGGCGTCCGCCATCGTTTGCGCGAACAGCGGGCGATCTTAGGCATAGCTGCTGGATTTGGCCTGAACCGGGATACGCCGCAGTTCCAGCTTGCGGTAGCCGTGCAATGGGAACTAGGAGGCTTGTAAGGTGTGACTGGCTAATGCTCCGATGAATTTTGCCCGTGTGGATGCCTCAATTTTACAAAGAGCGATCTCCAAGCGGGAACTCCCCGATTAGGAATGCGGGTGCGAGCCGGGCGGGGCTGCGTTGGCAAGCTTGGTCGGTTGCCCCTCGGTCTCCTCGATCTCGGGACCGTCTTCCTGCGGGATGGAAGAGCTATGCGGGAGAATGGGTGACGCGCTCGGCGTGAGGGCGGCGTATCGAGGCGGGTGTCGAGCCTGCCAGGACCTCTCATCGAGAGCGATACGCCATGGACAGCCCTACCAATATCGTCCGCCTTCGTCAGCCTGAGGAAATCGACGATCCCCTGACGGAGGTGCTGCGCGCCGGCGCCCGCCGCCTGCTCGCCCAAGCCGTCGAGTTGGAGGCTGAGGCCTTCCTCACTGCCATGCAGGATCTGCGGCTACCGGACGGACGCGCTCGCCTAGGTGTGCAGTCCCGGAGTGTGATGGTGCATCATCGGCGCTGACGCGTTTGGTGGAGGATGCACTATGGCAGGAGTTCTTCACGGCAGCGCCCGAACGACGCCGCGTGTTCGAGCCGAGCTCCAAGCGTCGAAAGAAAGTAGCCGCGCCCTTGCCGCCCAGTACGGCTTGAACCCGAAGACGGTCGCCAAATGGCGCAGGCGGGCGGTGACGACCGATGCGCCGATGGGGCCGAAGAAGCCCAGGAGCACGGTCATGACGCCGGCCGAGGAGGCGATCGTGGTCGAGTTCCGGCGGCGGACGCTGCTGCCGCTCGATGATGTCCTGGGCTGCCTGCGCGAGACTATCCCCAGCCTGAGCCGCTCTGCCCTGCATCGATGCCTGCAACGGCATGGCATCTCCCGCCTCCCGGCAGCCGAGACGGCGCTGACACGCAAACGCTTCAAGACCTACGACATCGGCTACGTGCATATCGACAGCTGCGAGCTGCGCCATGCCGACGGCAAGCTGATCATGTTCCTGGCCATCGACCGCGTCTCGAAGTTCACCTACGTCGAGTTCCACGACAGCGCGGGTAAGATGGAAGGATCAGCCTTCCTGAGGAAGGCCGTGGCAGTCTTTCCCTACAAGATACACACGGTCCTGACCGACAATGGCATGGCTTTCGCCGACCTGCCGAAGAACAGGACTGGGCCGAGTCGGCGCTTTCTCGGTCCACATATCTTCGATCGCGTCTGTCTCGAGCACGGCATCGAGCATCGATTGACCAAGCCCTACCATCCTTGGACGAACGGTCAAGCCGAGCGCATGAACCGGACCATCAAGGATGCGACCGTCAGAGTCTTCCACTATGAAGATCTGGAGAGCTTGAAGGCACACGTCCTGGCCTTCGTCACAGCCTACAACTTCGCCAAGCATCTCAAGTCGTTGCGCTGGAAGACCCCGTTCCAGAGCATCTGTCATGCCTGGACCAAAGACCCAGACCGCTTCAAAATCGACCCGCACCACCTCATACCGGGACCATACACCTAGGCGTTCCAGCGCATGCCGGTGCCGCGCACCTCATCGACAGCGGCAATGACCCAGGCGCTGTTGATCAAGATGCTCTGGTAGAGATCGAGGACGGGTACGAGCGGCAGCAGGGCGATATCGTCATCCTGTTCGAGGATGTAGACCATCGCTGTCATGACGTTCATCAGCAAGACCGAGCCGATCCAGGCCAATATGAAGTTCATTGACTGGCCCGAGGCCATCGAGACGGCGATGGAGATCCAGAAGAAGAAATTCAGGATCGGCACGAGGAAGATATCCGCTGGGTAGAGCACCGTCATGACGGTGTTGAGGAGTGATGATTTATTACCGCGGTTGGTGAGCTTGCTCAGCGTGCGCACGTAAACAATGTATACCTGCCATGTGCCACGGATCCAGCGGTAGCGCTGGCTCATCAGAGTCGCCACATCGTCTGGGCACTTGGTGTAGGCGTAAGCGCGCGGCTCGTAGACGATGCGCCCGCCCAGCGCCAGCGCCGACAGGGAGAGTTGGAAATCCTCCGCGAAGGTTTCGCCGGAAAGCGGCCCATTGACCGCGCCCGGGCCCGAATGGGTCACCGCCGCGGCGGCGGAGAGCTTGCGCGGAATTTTGGTGATCTCCTCCAGAATAGCGCGCTTGTAGAGCCCGATCGGGCCTGGCACGACCGTCACAACGCCCATCAGGCTGAGCGCCATGCGCATGCCGCCGTTGCCGAGAAGGTACTCGGCGGCCTGGAGCTTCGTCAGGAAGTTGTTGCGGTTGCGGATGGTGACCTGCCCGGCGCAGCCGACGACGCCCTTCTCGGACATCCGGGGCACCATGACGCGCAGCGCGTCCTTGGCGAGGCCGGAATCCGCGTCGACGCAGAGCAGCAGGTCGCCCTTGGCCTTCTTGTAGGCGAAGTTCAGGCTCGACCACTTGCCGCCGTTGGGCTTCGTGTAGACCCGCAGCGTGCAGTTGCCGTACTGACCCGCAAGCGGGAACGCCTTGATGAAGGTGTCATCCGTCGAGCCGTCATCCACGAAGATGATCTCGTAATTCGGGTAGTCGAGAGTCATCAACGAGGTGGGCGCGCCGATCACGGTCTCGGACTCGTTGAAGGCCGGGACCAGAATTGACACGAAGGGGGCCGGGTTCGGCAGTTCGGCGGGCGGCTTCCGGCGGACCCGGTCGTGCTCGTAGAAGGCCATGGCCTGGATCACCAGCCAGCGCGCGATGATGCTCGCCCCGATGACGATCAGGAAGATGCCCCAGGCCGTCGTGAACGGCCCCTTCGAGGTCAGCCCCGAGGCCGGGTCGAACAGGGTCTGCTGGATCGTCCAGGGCAGCGTCACGCCGAGGACAAGCCCGTAGGCGAGGGTGATGATCGCCAGAAAGTTGACGATCCAGCGCGGGTAGGAGCGGACTTTCGCGCGAAATTCGCCCGTGGGTACGATTTCTCCCGCGGGCACAGGTGCGGTCATTGCGGTCATGTCAGGCGTACTGAATGGTGAGGGGAGCATTACGCACCTTGTTGATCAGTCCCATCAAAGCCGGGTCGTCTCGGTGGCGGCTGAGCGCGCGCTCGAACTCCTCGTCGAAGACGATCTCCTCGCGCAGGGCATCGACCACAGGCTCGCCCATGCGCTCGACCAGATGGACCACGCCGCGGGCGAGGTCGGGGTCCTCGTCGAGGGTGCCGTCGCGAAGCTGCTTGTGTAGGTCTCGGGCCATCTCGCGCAGTTGGGTTTCGTGGGCGGGGGCGTGGTGAGCCACCGCAGGCACATCGGCCGGGGCGCGACGCAGGCCACACGTGACCGCGCCGATGCAGCCGAGCGTCATCAGCGCGAGGCTGCACTGAAAGGCAAAGCTCGCCGTCAGGTCGGGCCGCCACAGTAGCTTGACCTGCACGGGATTTCCGGCGCTGGCTAGCAGGGTGATGGCTTCGAGCGGCAGCTTCGCGTCGAAGTGTGCGATGACCCTGTTTTTCTCGTAAGGAGCTTCCTCGTAGGAGCGGTAGGAGCCTTCAAAGAACCGGTTCAAGATTGGCTGCTCCAGGGCCAACTGGACCTTCTTCTCCCGCTTCAGCGCATCAAGGTCCCCGGTTGGCACCCAGACGCGGGCGACGAAGCCGCTGCCCTTCGAGACCGCCAGGACCGGCGTGCTCTCGGGCGCGAAGCCAGGCGCGGGATGACGGTAGACTATCTCGCCGGAGAACGGCGCCTTGACCTGGGTTGCCGAGAGCAGGGCGACCCGCTCGGCCTTCAGACCTTCGAGTTCGTGCACAGCCGCTTCGCGCTCGCGCGCCGTGGCGTCGGCGGCGCGGGCGCGGTCCTCCGTCACGGCCTTCTCGATCTTGGCCAGTTCCCAGTTCAGGCCATCCATGGTCTGCTGGGTCAGGCTCATGTCGCCGTCGAGCTTGCTAATCTGTATCGCTAGCGACTTCAGCGTGCGGCCGTAGCTCTGGTCGAGTGCGGACCGGTATTTCTCCAGCGAGGCGAGGTTCGCCTGCGCGCGGTTGCGCGAGAGCGTGTAGTTCAGCAAGGTCGCAGTGCGATCCTCCACCGCCACGAGCGTGCCCGTGCCGGTGCGGTGCAAGTTCTCGGCGCGACTGGCTGCGCTCGTCGCGATCTCGATCTGCGAGGCCGCGGTGGCGAGCGCCTGCTTCTCGGCCGCCCCCTGAAGGTCGGACTGGCTGATCTTCTCGGCATACTGCGTCTGAGCGTCGAGCTGCGCCCGCTCGGCCTCGCGGCGCGACTTCTGGATGTCGAGCAGCATCTGCTTGGCCTGATCGATCTGCTGGCGAAGCTGCGCTTGGCGTTGCAGCAGCATGGAATCGACCGGCAGCGCACGCAGATTGAAGTAGGCGATCTTCGCTTCCGACTGCTTGATGTGGCTGTCGATCACCGCCAACTGTCCATCGATTGCAGGCGGCAGGAACTCGATCAGTCGCTCGCCCTGCTCGATCCGACCCTCCGGCGCCAGCTTATCGGTAGTGACGTTGCGCTTGGCATGAACGACAAAGAGATCCTGGCCACCGACAATGCCGGTGCGGCTAGAAAACTCATTGTACGCCCAATTCCCAGCGGCGCCGAAGATACCCAACACCAATGCCAAGAAACTCAGGCGCGCGGAGCGATTTGGCTTTGCGCGATTACGACGAAACCATACGGCGAGGCTGAACGAAGCGCAGAACACGCCGAATCCGATGAGCCCGCTGATCACTGCAATTCGCAGTACATCGCTAGCTTCGATACCGGTCATTTGCTTGCCTTTCTGTGATATACAGAAGATACTCGCACCAGATGTTCTATCTGTATGGGTTCCAATGACAGTATGGGTCGTTGATATCAAGAATTGGCCGAGACCATGGTCTGCATACACAAATCTGCCACAGCGTGAGCGACCGGCACTCGCGTTGGAAGTTCAGCCTGGACGGCCGACGCGGTGATGGTGCCGAGCAGTCGCGTCCCATCGTGGTATCCTTCTCTGCGCCAACCGTTCATCAATTCCTAACCCTGGATAGGTGGCGTTTTCCTCAAATCAAAGTCAGTTTTGCGGGTAATATTAACAGCTGATACAAGCCCTCGCTGAGCGGGACTCAGACTGGGTAGCGGCGGGCGACGGCTCGTGCTTCTGTCCTCTGGCTTTTCGCCAGAGGAGACGAAGCCTAACCGGCTATCTGTCCGTCCCGCTCTCTCGTGCCCGTGGCTCAACGGTTAGAGCCGGCCGCTCATAACGGTCTCGTTGCAGGGTCACGTCTTGCCGGGCCACCATCCACGAGAGCGCGGCAGTGGAGCACAATTGTGAGGCGGGCGGTCCAGTCCTTGCGCCGGCCGGGATACGGATTGCGGGCGGGCGTGCCGGAACGGGACGCTCCGGTCAGATTGGGGCGGACAGCATGTGCGGCATCGTGGGAATCGTCGGGCGGAGTGCCGTAGCGGGACAGGTGGTCGACGCCCTGCGGCGTCTCGAATATCGCGGCTACGACTCGGCCGGCATCGCCACCCTGGAGCACGGTTGCCTGGAGCGCCGCCGCGCCGAGGGCAAGCTGTCGAACCTCCAGCTCAAGCTGGTCCAGAGCCCGCTCTCGGGCGCCATCGGCATCGGCCACACTCGCTGGGCCACCCACGGCCGGCCGAACGAGACCAACGCCCACCCGCACGCCACGCCCCGCCTCGCCGTCGTCCACAACGGCATCATCGAGAATTTCCGCGAACTGAAGGCCGCGCTCCAGGCCCAGGGCTGCGTCTTCGAGACCGAGACCGACACCGAGGTCGTCGCCCAGCTCGTCAGCCGCGGCGTGGACCAGGGCTTGAGCCCCCGCGAGGCGGTCGCTGCGGCCCTGCCGCGCCTGCGCGGCGCCTTCGCGCTCGCCTTCCTGTTCGCGGGCGAGGAGGACTTCCTGATCGGCGCCCGCCACGGCGCGCCGCTCGCCATCGGCTTCGGGGAAGGCGAGACCTACCTCGGCTCGGACGCGCTGGCGCTCGCCCCCTTCACCGACGAGATCACGTATCTCGACGAGGGCGACTGGGCCATCCTGACCCGGGAGGGCGCCGAGATCCGCGACCAGACCGGCGCGATCGTCGCGCGACCCCGCCAGCGGATCGCCACCCAGTCCTTCCTGGTCGACAAGGGCAATCACCGCCACTTCATGGCCAAGGAGATCCACGAGCAGCCGGAGGTGGTGGGGCGCACGCTCGCCCACTACGTCGATCTGGCGAACGGGCGCGTCGCCCTCCCCGAGGCGCTGCCCTTCGACTTCGCCTCGCTCACCCGCCTGTCGATCACCGCCTGCGGCACCGCCTACTATGCCGGGCTGGTGGCCAAGTACTGGTTCGAGAGCTTGGCGCGGCTGCCGGTCGAGATCGACGTCGCCTCCGAGACCCGCTACCGCGAGCCGCCGCTGGAGACGGGCGGGCTGACCCTCGTCATCTCGCAGTCCGGCGAGACCGCCGACACGCTGGCCTCGCTGCGCTACGCCAAGGCCCAGGGCCAGCACACGCTGGCAGTGGTGAACGTCCCGACCTCGACCATCGCGCGCGAGGCCTCGGCGGTCGCTCCGACGCTGGCCGGACCGGAGATCGGGGTGGCCTCGACCAAGGCCTTCTCCTGCCAGCTCACCGTGCTCCTGTGCCTCGCCATCGCGGCGGGGCGCGCGCGCGGGACGCTGGACGCAGCCCAGGAGCGCCGGCTCGTCGACGCGCTGATCACGGTGCCGGGCCTGATGGCCGAAGCGGTCAAGCAGGAGGGCGCGATCGAGGGGCTGGCGCGCGAGATCGCCAAGGCGCGCGACGTGCTCTACCTCGGGCGGGGCACCGCCTACCCGATGGCGCTGGAGGGGGCGCTCAAGCTCAAGGAGATCTCCTACATTCACGCGGAGGGCTACGCGGCGGGCGAACTGAAGCACGGCCCGATTGCGCTGATCGACGACGCGGTGCCGGTGATCGTGATCGCGCCGCACGACCCGATCTTCGAGAAGACGGTGTCGAACATGCAGGAGGTGGCGGCGCGCGGGGGCCGGATCGTGCTGATCGGCGACGCGCGCGGCGCGGAGGCCGCGGGGCTCGACACGCTGGCGACGCTGATGATGCCGGATCTCGACCCGGTGGTGGCGCCGATCGTCTACGCGGTGCCGCTGCAGCTGCTGGCCTATCACGCCGCCGTCGTGCTGGGGAAGGACGTCGACCAGCCCCGCAACCTCGCCAAGTCCGTCACCGTGGAGTGACCCGTCACGGTCGAATGGCCCTGGACGCGGCAGTTCCGGCGGGCTTGTCGCAAACGCGGATGGGCCGCCGTTCACCGGTCGTTAGCCATAGCTGCCCAGCTTGCCGCCTCCCTCCGGAGCCGGCCCATGATCCTCAGGGCCCTCGCCCTCACGCTGAAGCGCCAGGCCCGTGGCGACTTCCGGGGCCGGCACTTCGAAGCCGCCCTCATCGTCCAGGCCGTCTCCTGGTACCGCGCTACGCGCTGAGCTACCGCGATATCGAGGAGATGTTCCTGGAGCGGGGCATGGAGGTGGATCACTCCACCATCAACCGCTGGGTGCTGGCCTGCGCGCCCGCCATCGAGCGCCGCCTGCGCCGGTTCCGCCAACCGCACTGCGGCTCCGTGCGCGTCGACGAGACCTACGTCCGGGTGCGCGGCCAGTGGCGCTACCTATACCGCGCCGTCGGCAAGCACGGGCAGGCGGTCGACTTCCTGCTGACCGCCAACCGCGACCTGGAGGCCGCCAAGCGGTTCTTCCGTAAGATGCTCTCGGCCGAGCCGCTGCTCGCTCCTGACCGGATCGGTACGGATGGTGCTGGCCCGTACCCGCCGGCGATCACCGAGAGCCGCAAGGAGGGTCTGCTGCCGCGCACACCCATTCATCACGTCAGCAAGCACCTGCAGCAAGGGATCGAGAGTGACCACTTCCGGGTGAAGCGGCCGATGCCGCGGGTGGGCGGGTTCCGGTCGTTCGCGACGGCGCGGCGCTCGATCCAGGGGCTCGAGGCCATGCTGTGGCTGCGCAAGGGCTTCGGGTTCTCAGGGGCGTGGACGGTGCGGGAGCAGAACCAGCTGCTCGCGTCCTGCTTCGGCCTCGCCGTCACGAACAAAGCGTGAAAGCGGGTACGGAGAGCCCGCTCTGCGGCCTGCTCCCGAGTTTGCGACACGCCCTCGCGGCTTGGTTCACCCTCGGCGAGATCGCGGTCCTGGCCGTGGTGGCGGCCGAGGCCCGCCGTCGCGGGGATGCCGCCTGGCCGTGGGCCACATCGCGGCCCTCGCGGGCGTGTGCGAGACCCTGGTGAGGAACGCCCTGCTGCGCGAGGCCGCCCATCTCGGCCTGGTGACGGTCGAGGAGCGGGCGATCACCGGCTGGCGGAATGACACGAACGTGGTGCGCCTCGTCTCGGAGGAGTGGCGCTCCTGGCTGCGCCTCGCGAGGGGCCGGCAGGCGCCCGCCCCAACGCTCCGGTGGCCCCTCAACCAGGAAGCCCGTAGGCCTGCCACCTCATCCGCACGGAGAGGGTACAGATCTGTGCAGGGCACGCCTACTGATCGGGATAGATCTGTGAATCCAGAGCAACGGAACCCGGGTCGGGCTGCCGGAAGGCAGGGTCGCAGGGCCACCGTCGCCACCTAGAGCATTTTCCGACGAAGTGGATGCCGGTTCGTCGCAGAAAATCCGGCAAGATCAAAGATCGAGAGCGGCACCCGGTTGCAACGTGATCGGGTGCTGCTCTAGAGGTGCGGCAGCGCCACCGCGGAAGCGGGGCGCGGCAAGGCCGAAAGCTCATGCGTGGGCGTCGTGTGACGTGCTGCCCGTGTTCGCTCAGCCGAACGATGAACAGAACGGTCGAACCATAGGACCAGGAAGGCGGTCCCCGCGGGTACTTCGGCACCCGCGACGGGTTTCGGCGTCCGCGGGCGGGCTCCGCGAGCGGCGGAATCAATTTCGCCAGGGGCTCCGCCTAACCGCCTTGAACCGCTCCCGGTCCTCAAGACGTTCCACTCCTCCGTGAGCGCCTGGTCGCAGGAGGAGTCGAAGGGTAGCCCGCCACGGCGGAGCCGTGGCGGACTGAGAGTTTGCACCGAACCGGGATCGGCAGCCTGCAACGAAATCGGCTGCAAACACGGGCTCAGAAGTGGAAGCCGAACAAGTCAGTATTCACCGTGAAAGATGGAATGTCGACCGACTGGTGGTGAAACGTAGCATCTGTGAAATCGACAGAAAGATCACCCGTGATGGCGTTGTAGGTGTAGCTGCCATCCGCATGTGCGGGTCCGAGCTTTGCGTCAAAGCTGCCCGCGTATCCGGTAGCCGTGTCGTTGAAATCTCCGGTCGCGTGCAAGGGACCAGCCTTGAACACGAATGTGTCGCCTGAGCCGTATGACAGCTTGACTGGGCCATCCTTGAAGACGACGTCCTTGGCCATAGTGTCCTCCCAGTATGGATTCCTGGCTTCTGGTTTGCCAGAGTTGTGAGCTAATCACCGCCACTGCGGGATTACATCATGCATTTGACGTATGAGGTGTTTGGCAGGTGATTACTGAGACTGCTTGCAGACCAGGTAATCACCGAGCAGGTACGGCGCTGCGCATGGGCCGGTTCACCTTGTCTGTGATGAGGGAGAGCGGCGCGGGAAGCGATCGGGCGCCGATGGTCTTGATGAGGCTGGCGAAGGTGTCGGCCCCGTGAGCCGGGAGTGCCGACGACCGTGCGCACGTCCGCCTCGCCCGCGGCCGCCCACATCGCCTGGTAGCCGTTCGTCACCGTCCGCCGCACCATCGTCGGGCGCAGGGCTCGCTCGCAGCCGTTGTTGGCGACCTCCACGCGGCCGCGATGTTCAGCATCGCCAGCTGTGAAGCTAATTGTCAAGCATAAGAGGAGTCTGACATCAACGGAGATCCAAATCCGCATACCCTGTTTGAGGTATGAGGGAGGATCGCGCGCCTGTTACCAGTGAAGTTTTACTCAAACACTGAAAGGCGTTCACCGTGCCACTCGGCCAACCTTTGCTGGAGGCGCTGGACTGCATGGGATATGGCGGTCTCCTTCTGGGCAAGACTGGGCAGGTATTGCGGATCAACCGGACGGCCGAGCACCTGCTCGCGGGACAAGCCGACCCCGAGCAGGGCGAGGATCGGTTGGCTCTGTGTCGCGCTGCCCTCGACAAAGTTCTGCGCGCCCAGACCGAGGCGGCTCTGAACTCGCGCCAGGCGGACTGGATCGCCGTCCCGCAGGACGGGAGCGATGCTGGCCGTCCCTTGATCGTGCGCACCGTCTTCATCAACCAGCCCGCCCCGGGCGGGCCGCACAAGGTCGTCATTCTCGTCAACCTGGATGCGAACCCCCATCCCTCGCCCGAGGTGCTGAAGAGGATCTTCAGCCTGACCTCCTCCGAGGCTCGCTTGGCCATCGAGATCGCGGCCGGCAGGAGCCCGGAGGAGATCGCGGACGCCGCCCACGTGGCGGTCGGGACGGTCCGCAAGCAACTCGCGACCGTGTTCGCGAAGACGAACACGCATCGGCAGGCGGAACTCGTGGCCCTGCTGACCCGCCTGGCTATTCTGCCGTGAGGCCGTCCGAGCCGGGGGGCCGCAGAGGAGGACGGGGCAGCGCCATCCAGTACATGGGGGTCTGGAGCAGATCGCCGCTGGGCTGCTGCCACGGCTGCGTCTCGCCGTAGCAGACCCCGACCTGCATCAGATCCCAGGCCGTGTGGAACACCAGCAAGGGCCGGCCATCCCGCGGGGCCGTGCTGATGGGCTGCCACTCGCAGCAAGACGACATCGCTTGCTCCAGTTCGAGTGCGCGGTCCTCACCCTGAGGACTTCGACGGAGTTTCCAGCCTCCGCTGCGCTTGGCAACCCCCAAATGATATACGCGCCGCATTTCGTCGGAGCTTGAGGGCCACGGTGAGATGACAGCGTCCAGAGAGCAGCCTGGGCCGCAAAGCGGGACCGGTCCGTCCGGAGGCTGGCTTAGGCAAGATCACCTAAGTCGCGCGAATTCTCGGCCGCATACATCATATGGGGAATGAATCGGCTTTCGCCTGTGTGCTACGCCCGATCTGCTGATTATTCCTGCTCCACAACCTGGAGCAGGCGGACAGCAGCAAGAAGTGGCCAGTCACCAGCTCGGTGACGGAGAATGCCGCTCGGGGCATCAACGCGACCGCTTGAGCGGAAATACACAGGGAACGACATCCTCTCGAGGCTCTGCTTTGAGAGCACGGATCCCTGCGGCCTGAAGAAGTCGAGGGAGGACCAGCGTGCGTTCGCCAGCTCCTCAACCCAAGTCGGACACCAGCCTCATCGCGGCCGTCGGTTCCGGACGCGCGGCGCTGATCGCCCTGGCCCTGTTCAGTGCCCTGGTGAACATCCTCTACCTGACCGGCTCCTTCTACATGCTGCAGGTCTACGACCGGGTCATCCCGAGCCGCAGCGTCCCCACCCTGATCGCCCTCTCGGTGCTCGCGGCCAGCCTCTACGCCGGGCAGGCCGCCCTCGACTTCTTCCGCAGCCGCGTCCTCTCCCGCCTCGCCCGCTCCCTCGACGAGCGCCTCGGCCCGCGCGTCTTCGCTCTGGTCGCGCGCCTGCCGCTCTCGCCCGGAGGCGGCAGCCTCGGCCTGCAGCCCGTGCGCGACCTCGACCAGGTCCGCGGCTTCCTAGCCGGAGGCGGGCCGATCGGCTTCTTCGATCTGCCCTGGACGCCGTTCTACCTCGCCATCTGCTTCCTGTTCCACCCGCTGATCGGCGTGGCGGCGACGATTGGCGCCCTCGTCCTGGTGCTGTTCACCGCCTGCACCGAGGCCCTCACGCGCAGGCCCGTCAAGGAGGCCGCCCAGCACGGCTCCGCCCGCATCAGCCTCGCGGAGACCTGCCGCCGCAACGCCGAGGTCATCGCCGCCATGGGCATGAGCCCGCGCCTGGGCGCGCGCTGGGACGAGGTCAACGGAAAGCACCTCGACAGCCACGAGCGCGCCGGCGACGTGGCGGGCGGGCTCGGAGGCGTGTCCAAGGTCGCCCGCATGATGCTGCAGTCCGGCGTGCTCGGGCTGGGCGCCTACCTGGTCATCCACGGCGAGGCGAGTTCGGGCATCATCATCGCCGGCTCGATCCTCTCGGCCCGGGCGCTCGCGCCGCTGGAGCAGGTGATCGCGCACTGGAAGAGCTTCGCGGGTGCCCGCCAGAGCTGGGGACGGTTGCGCGCGCTGCTGGCCGCCCATCCCGAGCCGACCGCCCGGCTCGCCCTGCGGCGGCCAGCGGCCAGCCTCTCGGTCGAGGGCGTCGGGCTGGTCCCGCCCGGGGCTCAGGCGCTCGTCGTCGCCGGTGTCTCGTTCGAGCTCAAGGCCGGCAGCGGGCTCGGCATCATCGGCCCGAGCGCGTCGGGCAAGTCGTCGCTGGCCCGCGGCTTGGTCGGCGTCTGGCCGCCGGTGCGCGGCAGCGTGCGGCTGGACGGGGCCACCCTCGACCAGTGGGCGCCCGAGGTGCTGGGCCGCCACATCGGCTACCTGCCGCAGGATGTCGAGCTGTTCGACGGCAGCATCGGCCAGAACATCGCCCGTTACGAGCCCGATCCCGATCCGGAGGCGATCATCCGGGCGGCCGAGCAGGCCGGGGTGCACGAGCTGATCGTGCGGTTGCCGCAGGGCTACGAGACCCGCATCGGCGAGGGCGGCATGGCGCTCTCGGGCGGGCAGCGCCAGCGCCTCGGCCTGGCCCGCGCGCTCTACGGCGAGCCGTTCCTGGTGGTGCTCGACGAGCCGAACTCCAACCTCGACGGCGAGGGCGAGCAGGCGCTCACCCGGGCGATCGCCGGGGTGCGCGAGCGCGGCGGCATCGTGGTCGTCATCGCGCACCGGCCCAGCGCCCTCGCGGCGGTGGACCAGGTGCTGGTCATGGCCCAGGGCCAGGCCCAGGCCTTCGGGCCCAAGGAGCAGATCATGCGCCCCGCCAAGCCCGCCGGCGCACCGGTGTTCATCCCAGCCGCCGCAGCAGGAGCCGTCTGATGCTGCCCGCCCATCCCCGCACCCGCCGCTCCCTTCGCCGGGCTATGGTCGGCGGCAGCGCGGTCACCGCCCTGCTCGCCCTCGGCCTCGGTGGCTGGGCGACCACTACCGAGCTCGCCGGCGCGGTGATCGCGCCCGGGGCGCTGGTGGTCGAGACCAACGTCAAGAAGGTGCAGCACCCGACCGGCGGCGTGGTCGGCGAGCTGCGGGTGCGCGATGGCGCCGAGGTGCGCGCGGGCGAGGTGCTGGTGCGCCTGGACGAGACGGTCACGCGCGCCAACCTGGCCGTGGTCACCAAGAGCCAGGACGAGCTCACGGCGCGGCAGGCCCGGCTCAAGGCCGAGCAGGACGGCCGCGATCAGGTCCACTTTTCGGCCGAGCTGCTCCAGCGCGGGGCCGAACCGGCGATCGCCGACCTCCTGGGCGAGGAGGAGCGCCTGTTCGCGATCCGGCGCACGGCGCGCGAGGGCCAGAAGGCGCAGCTGCGGGAGCGCATCGGCCAGCTCCGGGAGCAGATCCAGGGCATGACCGACCAGGTCACGGCCAAGCAGCGCGAGATCAGCCTGATCGGCGAGGAGCTGAGGGGCGTGCGCGAGCTCTTCGCCAAGAACCTGATCCAGATTACCCGGGTGACGGCGCTGGAGCGGGACGCGGCGCGGCTGGAGGGCGAGCGCGGGGCGCTGGTGTCCTCGATCGCGCAGACCAAGGGCAAGGTCACTGAGACCGAGCTGCAGGTCCTGCAGGTGGACCAGGACCTGCGCACGGAGGTGGGCAAGGAGCTGGCCGAGATTCGCGGCAAGCTGGCCGAGCTGGTCGAGAAGCGGGTCGCGGCCGAGGACCAGTTGAGACGGGTGGAGATCCGGGCCCCGCAGGACGGGGTGGTGCACCAGCTCGCGGTGCACACGGTGGGCGGGGTGGTCAGCCCGAGCGAGCCGCTGATGCTGATCGTGCCACGCTCCGACGCGCTGACGGTCGAGGCGAAGATCCAGCCGCAGGACATCGACCAAGTCCGGCTTGGTCACCGGGCGGTGCTGCGCTTCTCGGCCTTCAACCAGCGCACCACCCCGGAGCTGTCGGGTGAGGTGAGCGTGGTCTCGGCGGATATCAGCCAGGACCAGAAGACGGGAGCGAGCTTCTACACGGTGCGGATCCGGCCGGCCGCCGGCGAGCTGGATCGGCTGCAGGGTCTGAAGCTGGTGGCTGGCATGCCGGTGGAGAGCTTCATCCAAACCGGTGAGAGGGCGGTCATGTCCTACCTCACCAAACCGCTTCAGGATCACCTCGCGAGGGCGTGGCGGGAAAAGTGAAGCAGAAATGCTGGACCTGACACATGCTTCAGAGCCCGGTAGGGAGTTGAAAGTGCATAGACCTAAGCACAAGCTTCCGAAGACAAACCAATCTGCAGACTCGAACGTCCGACCGGCGTGTTCCGCCGACCTTGACGTCATTATACAACTAATGATGCAGTTTCACGAGGAAAGTGTATACAAGCGTCTGCACTTAGATGTTGATCGATTAGCAGGTTTCCTGAAAATGGCGATAACTCGTCCTGATCATTGTGTTAACGTATACGGACAGAATGCAATAAACGGGGTTTTTGCGGGGGCATTGACTACCCCATTTTTTTCAAAAGATCTTGTGGCGAAAGATATATTTTTCTTTGTTAATAGAGAGCACCGTGGTTCTCGCGCTGCTTACTCGCTCTGGAAGGCGTTTGAATTATGGTCAGCGCAACGAGGCGCTACTGCAATCTGGTGTGGTGTTGCCACCGGCATCTCGCTTGAGCGTACTGACAAGTTTTTCACCTCGTTGGGCTGCGAGAATATTGGAAAAAACTACTGGTTGAAAGTACCGCCGCCCGGGTAGGAGGACTGCGGTCTCTGCGCAAGAAACTGGAAACGAGGGAGATGCGAAATGTGTGGCGGTTACTACGGTCCGAGTAATGAGATTGATTACACACTCAGCGGTGGTAACAACAACGCATACGCGTATTACAACAGCACGTACAATCTTATGGGCGGATTGAACTACCAATGGTGGAGTCCATCACCAACGGCCTCGTCGCTTACCGTTCATCTCAGCTCAGGGAATAGCTCTGACCACCTGTTGCTTGGAAGCAGCTACTACTCATCCTGGAGTAGTGGAAATAGCTTTACCCTATCCGTCTCAGGAGGGCAGATCTTATACAATGGTACTAGTGTTGTAGGAACCTTTGTAACTCCAGCAGCTGGACAAGATCTGTCAATCAACATCAACTCTGCTTATAACTCAAATTACGAGGTTATGGCAGCGTTGATGCAGGATGTGCAGTATTACAATTCATCAACCAACCGATCTGCGTATGACGAGACTGTCAGTTTTCAGTTTTCTGGATCTGGGTTCTGGTCAACTCCGACTATTAATCTGCATGTTCAAGGGTACGTAACTGCTCCATCCGTATCTCTTGCTAACGATACAGGCTCTAGTCACAGCGACAGAGTTACCTCTGACCCCACGCTAGTCACTAGCGGGCTGTTTAGTGGGAACGCGCTTGAGTTTTGGAATGGAAATAGCTGGAGTAGCACCTCATTTGTCGCCCAGGAAGGCGCGAACACGGTAAGCGTGCGTCAAGTTCGGCCCGACGGAACGGCTAGCTCTTCCTCCTCGCTCAGCTTTACATTGGATCGCAGCGCTCCGAGCCTGTCGGGGGCTGCGACAACCCAGCCGAACCCCAATGGCTGGTACAAGGGTAATGTGACGGTCCACTGGACTGCCAGCGATGCTCTGTCCGGACTTGCTGGCGCTGCCCCCGCGGACAAGACCATCACCACGGAAGGGGCGAACCTCTCGGCCACGGCCAGCGTATCGGACAAGGCGGGCAACAGCGCCTCGGCGACGGTCAGCGGCATCAACATCGACAAGACGGCGCCGACGCTGTCGGGGGCGGCGACGACGCAGGCCAACGCCAACGGCTGGTACAACCACGACGTCGCGGTCGCTTGGACGGCCGCGGATGCTCTGTCCGGACTTGCTGGCGCTGCTCCCGCGGACAAGACCATCACCACGGAAGGGGCGAACCAGTCGGTCTCGGCCAGCGTGCAGGACAAGGCGGGCAACAGCACCTCGGCGTCGGTCAGCGGCATCAACATCGACAAGACCGGCCCGACGCTGTCGGGGGCGGCGACGACGCAAGCCAACGCCAACGGCTGGTACAACCACGACGTCGCGGTTGGCTTCACGGCCGCGGATGCCCTGTCGGGTGTTGACACGGTCAGTGGTCCCACCACGCTCTCAACCGAAGGGACGAACCAGTCGGTTCAGGGATCGGCGACCGACAAGGCGGGCAACAGCGCCTCGGTGACGGTCAGCGGCATCAACATCGACAAGACCGGCCCGACGCTGTCGGGAGCGGCGACGACGCAGGCCAACGCCAACGGCTGGTACAACCACGACGTCGCGGTCCACTGGACAGCCGCGGATGCCCTGTCGGGCATCGATGGCACGGCTCCGGCCGACGCGAGCCTGACCACGGAGGGCGCGAACCAGTCGGTCTCGGCCAGCGTGCTGGACAAGGCGGGCAACAGCACCTCGGCGTCGGTCAGCGGCATCAACATCGACAAGACCGGCCCGACGCTGTCGGGAGCGGCGACGACGCAGGCCAATGCCAACGGCTGGTACAACCACGATGTCGCAGTCGGCTTCACGGCCGCGGATGCCCTGTCGGGTGTTGACACGGTCAGTGGTCCCACCACGCTCTCAACCGAAGGGACGAACCAGTCGGTTCAGGGATCGGCGACCGACAAGGCGGGCAACAGCGCCTCGGTGACGGTCAGCGGCATCAACATCGACAAGACCGGCCCGACGCTGTCGGGAGCGGCGACGACGCAGGCCAACGCCAACGGCTGGTACAACCACGACGTCGCGGTCCACTGGACAGCCGCGGATGCCCTGTCGGGCATCGATGGCACGGCTCCGGCCGACGCGAGCCTGACCACGGAGGGCGCGAACCAGTCGGTCTCGGCCAGCGTGCTGGACAAGGCGGGCAACAGCACCTCGGCGTCGGTCAGCGGCATCAACATCGACAAGACCGGCCCGACGCTGTCGGGAGCGGCGACGACGCAGGCCAACGCCAACGGCTGGTACAACCACGACGTCGCGGTTGGCTTCACGGCCGCGGATGCCCTGTCGGGTGTTGACACGGTCAGTGGTGTCACCACGCTCTCGACCGAAGGGACGAACCAGTCGGTTCAGGGTTCGGCGACCGACAAGGCGGGCAACAGCGCCTCGGTGACGGTCAGTGGCATCAACATCGACAAGACCGGCCCGACGCTGTCGGGAGCGGCGACGACGCAGGCCAATGCCAACGGCTGGTACAACCACGATGTCGCAGTCGGCTTCACGGCCGCGGATGCCCTGTCGGGTGTTGACACGGTCAGTGGTGTCACCACGCTCTCGACCGAAGGGACGAACCAGTCGGTTCAGGGTTCGGCGACCGACAAGGCGGGCAACAGCGCCTCGGTGACGGTCAGTGGCATCAACATCGACAAGACCGGCCCGACGCTGTCGGGGGCGGCGACGACGCAGGCCAATGCCAACGGCTGGTACAACCACGACGTCGCGGTCGCTTGGACGGCCGCGGATGCTCTGTCCGGACTTGCTGGCGCTGCTCCCGCGGACAAGACCATCACCACGGAAGGGGCGAACCAGTCGGTCTCGGCCAGCGTGCAGGACAAGGCGGGCAACAGCACCTCGGCGTCGGTCAGTGGCATCAACATCGACAAGACCGGCCCGACGCTGTCGGGGGCGGCGACGACGCAAGCCAACGCCAACGGCTGGTACAACCACGACGTCGCGGTTGGCTTCACGGCCGCGGACAGCCTGTCGGGTGTTGACACGGTCAGTGGTCCCACCACGCTCTCAACCGAAGGGACGAACCAGTCGGTTCAGGGATCGGCGACCGACAAGGCGGGCAACAGCGCCTCGGTGACGGTCAGCGGCATCAACATCGACAAGACCGGCCCGACGCTGTCGGGAGCGGCGACGACGCAGGCCAACGCCAACGGCTGGTACAACCACGACGTCGCGGTCCACTGGACAGCCGCGGATGCCCTGTCGGGCATCGATGGCACGGCTCCGGCCGACGCGAGCCTGACCACGGAGGGCGCGAACCAGTCGGTCTCGGCCAGCGTGCTGGACAAGGCGGGCAACAGCACCTCGGCGTCGGTCAGCGGCATCAACATCGACAAGACCGGCCCGACCTTGTCGGGAGCGGCGACGACGCAGGCCAACGCCAACGGCTGGTACAAGGGGGACGTCGCGGTCCACTGGACGGCCGCGGATGCTCTGTCGGGGCTCGATGGCGCGGCTCCGGCCGACGCGAGCCTGACCACGGAAGGGGCGAACCAGTCGGTCTCGGCGAGCACGTCGGACAAGGCGGGCAACAGCACCTCGACGACGGTCAGCGGCATCAACATCGACAAGACCGGACCGACGCTGTCGGGAGCGGCGACGACGCAGGCCAATGCCAACGGCTGGTACAACCACGACGTCGCGGTCCACTGGACGGCCGCGGATGCTCTGTCAGGGCTCGATGGCGCGGCTCCGGCCGATGCGAGCCTGACCACGGAGGGCGCGAACCAGTCGGTCTCGGCCAGCGTGCTGGACAAGGCGGGCAACAGCACCTCGGCGTCGGTCAGTGGCATCAACATCGACAAGACCGGCCCGACGCTGTCGGGGGCGGCGACGACGCAAGCCAACGCCAACGGCTGGTACAACCACGACGTCGCGGTTGGCTTCACGGCCGCGGACAGCCTGTCGGGTGTTGACACGGTCAGTGGTGTCACCACGCTCTCGACCGAAGGGACGAACCAGTCGGTTCAGGGATCGGCGACCGACAAGGCGGGCAACAGCGCCTCGGTGACGGTCAGCGGCATCAACATCGACAAGACCGGCCCGACGCTGTCGGGAGCGGCGACGACGCAGGCCAATGCCAACGGCTGGTACAAGGGGGACGTCGCGGTCCACTGGACGGCCGCGGATGCTCTGTCGGGGCTCGATGGCGCGGCTCCGGCCGACGCGAGCCTGACCACGGAGGGCGCGAACCAGTCGGCCTCGGCCAGCGTGCAGGACAAGGCGGGCAACAGCACCTCGGCGTCGGTCAGCGGCATCAACATCGACAAGACCGGCCCGACGCTGTCGGGAGCGGCGACGACGCAGGCCAATGCCAACGGCTGGTACAACCACGACGTCGCGGTCCACTGGACGGCCGCGGATGCCCTGTCGGGGCTCGATGGCGCGGCTCCGGCCGATGCGAGCCTGACCACGGAGGGCGCGAACCGGTCGGTCTCGGCCAGCGTGCAGGACAAGGCTGGCAACAGCGCCTCGGTGACGGTCAGTGGCATCAACATCGACAAGACCGCGCCGACGGGCACGGGTTCCCATTCGGACGGAACCTACACCACCGTGGCCAGCGACACCCTCCTGGTCTCGGCCGCCGATGCCCTTTCAGGTGTGGCATCGGTTCAGTTCTACGACAACGACGTGGCGCTCCGCACACCAGTGACGGCGGTGGATCAGACCACAGGCAAGTATACGCTGGCGGCCACCAACCTGACGGAGGGCAAGCACGTCTTCACGGCGGTGGCGACGGACAAAGCGGGTAATCAGAGCGGGTCCATGAGCGTGGGCACGACGCTAGTGGACACGACGGCTCCCGTGACATCGATCACGGATATTACCCAGAGTGTGACCAAGACCGGATCAACCACCCTGGTCAGCGGCTCCTCAGAAGCCAACAGCACCGTCACGTTGCTCGATACAAATGGGACGACAGTGCTGGGCACCGCGAATGCCGACAGTGCGGGTCATTGGAACACCACGCTGACGAACCTGTCCAATGTCGTGCACAACTTCACTGCCAAAGCGACCGACTTGGCAGGCAATGTGGGCTCCTCCAGTCAGGTGGCGATTTTCGGGACCACTGGCAATGACGTCATCAAAGCAGTACCCGGTGGGGGCCTCATCGTCGGTTCGACCGGCAATGACAATATGACAGCTGGCGTCGGGATCGATAACTTCGTGTTCCATGCCAATCTTGGAAAGAACGTCATCTCGGGGTTCGATGTATTCCAAGATATTCTGAGTTTCGATCACAACCTGTTTGCAGGAATTACGGACGCATCGAAGATCATAAACTACACGGCTGACGTGAATGGGAACGCAACGGTCATCGTCGACCCGAACGACACGGTGACCCTGCTCGGTGTGACCAAGGCGCAGCTACAAGCTCACCTGAGTGACTTCCACCTCCTGTGAAGCCGTGACTTCGGAGACCAGGACAGGAAAGGCTGCCCGGAAGCTTTCGGGCAGCGGTGTCGAGGCCAATCTTGGTCAAACCAAGACTGCGTTCATCAAGCTTGCTCCTGAGCAGGCGGCGCGGTTCTCCGGGCCGACCTGCGGGTCGGCTTCTCCTGGCAGGTCCGGCCGTTCGGGATCATTGGATGGCCGTCACTCGGCTGTTCCGAAGAGGGCGGCGGCGTGGGCGTGGACGAGGTCCTCGGCGCGCTGGTGGCGAGCGATCTTCCGCTGGAAGGTGGCGGCGTGCATGCTCTTGGGCTTGTCGAGACCATCGCCGATGGCACCGTCCGAGTCACCGAGTTGGTGGCGGAGCTTGAAGGCGCGGCTGATGGCGCGGTTGCGGGGGCTCTCGCGCTGGGAGCGGTAGGCGAGGCGGTAGGCCTGCCGGGCGGCGAAGCCGGTGGCGCCGAGGGGCAGGTCGAGCCTGGAAGTGCGGCGCCCGGTGAGGGGGCAGAGGAACCACCAGCGCTGGCCCCCGAGGGGCTGGGGCGTAGCAAGGACGGCGACGGTCTCGTCGTGCTCGGAGAGCGTGCGGCGGCGGGTGGTGCGGTAGAGCAGGCGGACGTGCCCGCGATCCTGGCCGAGAGTGGCGGAAGAAGTGACGGAGGCCCTGGGCTGCCCGGGGTAGCGGGAAGTCCAGGTCAGGGTGCCGACGCGGGTGTGGCCGGGCTGGATGATGCGGTCGCGCAGGGGTTTGGGGAGATCGAGGGCGAGGCAGCTCTCGACGGTGGGCCTGCCGCCCCAGTTGCCGCTGGTGACGCCGCCCATGTCCCGTCCCGTCTCGTCTCCCGCGGATTGTCCGAAATTCCGTGGCAAGTTTTGCACCTGGGTGACCCTCCAGGTCGTCGCGCCGCGGGCGGTCGGGATGCCACGCTCGGTCAGGGCGCGGGCCAGGCCGGCCGCGGAGGTGACGCCCGCCGCGCGCAACTCGGCGAGGGCCGGGGCGAGGCGCTGCGCATTGCGCTCGCCCCGCGCCCTCCGGCCGGCGGCGGCGGCCGCGTGGTCGGCCGGCGTGAACCTCTTCCCCCGGAAGCCACCCAGGACTTGGCCGCGGGCCTTGGCGGCGGCCAGCGCGGCCCTGCTTGGCGGTGCTGACACGGGCGTAGGTGACGAAGGCGCGGGGCGGCGTGGGGTCTGGGGGCGGGGGGCACGGAATGCTCAACGAACAATGAGCTTGATGGTGTGGATGGCTCCTGATGACGAGAACTGACGGTGTCATCCTGGGCGGGCCCATGGTCTTGCCGAACCGCTCCTCGCTAAAGCGGCAGAGGTCCGGCAACGTCCAGTTCGACGGCTCCCCGCGCTCCGAGTCCGGCCCGACCAGGATCCGGTGCACCAGCACTGCCTGCTCGCCCTCGCTGAGAATCTCCCGCTGCGGCCGTGCGGACGGTCCACCAGCCCGGCCAGTCCCTCGGCATGGAACCGGATCACCGCGTCGCGCAGCGCTTGACGCTCCATCCCAGCCGCCCGGGCCGCCTGGCGCGGTCATGCCGTCCAGCGCGTTAGCGACGGCCAGGAGGCGCTGCATCGTGCATCGGCGGGGCTCGCGCGCCGGGCCAGGCGACGCAACTCGGCGGTGCTTGCGCGGTCGGTGCGGATCGTCAGGCCCGGTCGTGCCATGGCGGCTTCCTGCTGCACAGGCCGCAGGCCAGCACAGACGCGCCTCACAACCAGCTCACGTCCGAGTCAACGCCAAAGCGCCGCGGTATTAGCTCGACGTTGGCCCATGCGATGGGCGCTCGGCACCGGTGAGGTGACGAAGCGGGCGAGACGTCGGACGAGAAGCTTGACGGCGACCGCCTGCAGGAAGGCAGAAGCCAAGGTGAGGTGCATCAAGAGCTTTCCAATACGGCGGTGTTACCTGATCTAGACGAAGAAATGTTAAACGGCCCAACTGCTTGGATGCACAGCGCAGTATTCTGCGCCCGCCGCCCGGGTCAGCGTCGGCGCCCTCTCACCTCTGCGCGTCGAGCAGCGGCGACCAGGTCGGGTCCGAGGCGTAGGACGGGGTCGGCACCGGCTGCTCCACCCGGCCGGTGACGTCGACCATGTAGAGCTTGCCGCCCGCCTGCCCGCCCGGATCGCGGAAGAACATCACGTATTGGCCGTTCGGCGCCCAGGTCGGCCCCTCGTTGTGGAAGCCCTCCGTCAGCACCCGCTCGCCGGAGCCGTCCGGCTTCATGATGCAGATCGCGAAGGAGCCTCGCCGCTGGCGCGTGAAGGCGATGTAGTCGCCCCGCGGCGACCAGGCCGGCTGCGAGGCCGAGCCGTCGCCGAAGGAGATCCGGCGCGGATTCGAGCCGTCCGCCCCCATCACGTAGATCTGCTGCTGGCCGCCGCGGTCGGATTCGAACACGATCTCGCGCCCGTCCGGCGAGAAGGACGGCGAGGTGTCGATGGCGTTGGCGTTGGTGATCCGGGTCTGCGCCTTGCTGGCGAGGTCCATCACGTAGATGCTGGCGTTGCCGCCGTCCTGGTCGCTCATCACGATCCGCCGGCCGTCCGGCGAGAACCGGGGGCTCGTGCTCATCTCGGCGTGGGTCGGGATCACCTGGCGGGCGCCGGTCTCCAGGTTGATGACCTGGACCCGCGGCTGCTGGCCGGTGGTCTGCGACATGTAGGTGATGTCCTGCGTCGCCGGCGAGTAGCGCGGCGCCACCACGGCGGCCTCGCCGCTCGTCAGGTAGCGCACGTTCGCGCCGTCCTGGTCCATGATCGCGAGCCGCTTGCGGCGGCGCTCCTTGGAGCCGGACTCGTCCACGAAGGCCACCCGCGTGTCGAAGAAGCCGCCGATCCCGGTGATCTTCGTGTAGACGGCGTCCGAGATCAGGTGGCCCATGCGGCGGGAATTGCCGGAGCCGCCCGCATATTGCTGGCCGATCATCTGCTGGCCCGAGAGCACGTCCCAGAGCCGGAACTCGGCCTTGACGCCGCCCGAGGCGTCGCGCGTGACCCGGCCCGTGACCAGGCCCTGCGCCCCCGCCTCCTTCCAGGCGGCGAAGTTCGGCGCCGCGTCGAAATTCGGCGTCTCGGGGAAGCGCGCCCTGTCGATCGGCACGAAGTAGCCGGAGCGCTTCAGGTTGTTGGCGACGATGCCGGAGACGAGCGGCGCCAGCGACGGGTCGCCGGCGAAATCCGCCACCGCGATCGGCATCGGCTGGAAGGCGCCGCCCGACCCGACGCGCAGGTTGAGCTGCGCCGCGGCCGGACCGGTCAGCACGAGGAACAGCCACAGCACGGGAGCCAGCGCGTGCGGCCATCGCGAGAGGAGGCGAGGAAGCATGGGGCGTGTGTCCGTCAGGATGTCGAAGGATGCAGGATGGCGGTGGGGGCGGAGCGGCGAGGTCCCCCTCCCGCGCGGGAGAGGAGCCCGGCGCGCGATCCTGCCGGGGTCATCGCGTCGTCGGCTCAGGCCCGCGGCAGCTCGAACTCCGCGTTGATCACGCGCCAATCACTGTAGAAGGGCGCGAACTGGGAGGGGATGCGGTAGGGGGCGCAGCGGCGCACCGCGCGCACGGCCGCCTCAGCGATCGAGCGGTCGACCGCGCTGCCCCCGGCCCGCAGGATGCGCGGCTCGGCCCCGAGCGACCCGTCCGGATTGAGCCGGATGTCGAGCTGCGGCAGCACCACGCCCTGGGCGGCGCCGGGCGGGGCCGAGTAGCAGCGCTCGATCTGCTGCTGCAGCAGGCCGACCAGGGCGTCGCGCTGGCTCGGGCTGAGCCGGGCCGCGCTCCCCGAGGCGGTGCCGAGGGCCGCCGTGCGCTGGACCTCGCGGCCGGTGGCGCCGCTCGCCTGGGCGGGGGCGCGGGTGGCCAGCATGTCGCGGATCGAGCCGGCATTGAACTGGTTGGCGAGTTCGGCCTGCCGGCGCGCCTTCGCCTCGGCCGCCGCCTTGGCTTTCGCCTCCGCGACCGCCTTGGCGCGGGCCGCGTCGGCCTTGGCCTTGGCCTCCGCGGCCGCCTTGGCCTCCGCGGCCGCCTTGGCCTCAGCCGCCGCCTTGGCCTCCGCGGCGGCCTTCGCCTTCGCTTCCGCCCGGGCTTCCGCCTCCGCCTCGGCCTTGGCCTCCGCCTCGGCCTTGGCCCGGGCCTCGGCCTGCGCCTTGGCCTCGGCGCGGGCCTTCTCCGCCCGCGCCTTCTCGGCCCGGGCCTTCTCCTGCGCGGCCTTCTCCTTCGCCTCGGCCTCCTCGCGGGCGATCAGCTCCGCCAGTTCCTCGCGGCGGGCCGCTTCGGCCTTCGCCTTCGCCTCGGCCTGCGCCTTCTCGGCGGCCCTCGCGGCGGCGGCTTTCGCGGCCTCGGCGGCGGCCTTGGCGGCCTCGGCGCGGGCCGCCCGGGCGGCTTCGGCCTTGGCCGCTTCCGCTCTGGCGGCCTCCGCCTTCGCGGCCTCGGCCCGCGCCTGCTCGCGCGCCTCGCTGTCGTCGGGGCGCGTCGGCGGCAGGGGCGCGGGCGGCTCCAGGGCCGGCCGCAGCGGCGGCAGGACCGGCTCCTCGGCATTCGCCACCCTCATCTCGGGCGGGCGGGTCGGCGGGGTCGGCACGTCGGTCTTGGCCTCGCCGGGATCCTTCTCGATCGCCTTGTCGGCGACGCGGTCGGCGCGCGGGGCCTTCGCGGGCGCGTCGCCCTCCGGCCGGCCGCGCGTGAGTTCCGAGAACTCGTTCTCGGTGATGACCTCGACGGGCACGCCCTCCTC
Organism: Methylobacterium sp. CB376; assembly: GCF_029714205.1. Classification (NCBI taxonomy): domain Bacteria; kingdom Pseudomonadati; phylum Pseudomonadota; class Alphaproteobacteria; order Hyphomicrobiales; family Methylobacteriaceae; genus Methylobacterium; species Methylobacterium sp. CB376. The sequence continues at coordinate 3,791,283 of NZ_CP121648.1, forward strand.
GGCCCGCGGCAGCTCGTGGGCCGCCGCGGCGTAGAGCGCGGCGCCGAGCAGGGCCACGTGAATCAGCCCCGAGATCCAGATTCCGGGCTCGGACCGCTTGAGGGAGGGCAGGCCCATGCGGCGCCTATCGCTGGTCGGGCTCGGTGACGAGGGCGACCTTCTTGAAGCCGCCGCCCGTCACGATCGCCATCACCTGCGCGACCCGGCCGTAATCGACCCGCTTGTCGCCGCGCACGAAGACGCGCTCCTCGAACCCCTCCCGCGCCGTGGCGCTGAGGCGGGGCACGATGGCGTCGTCGGCGAGTTCCTCCTCGCCGAGGAAGACCTGGCCGGTCTGCCGGATCGAGAGGGTGACCGGCTTGGCGTCCGAGTTGAGCGGCGCGGCCTTGGTCTGCGGCAGATCGAGGGGCACGCCCACCGTCATCATCGGCGCTGCCACCATGAAGATGATGAGCAGCACCAGCACGACGTCGATGAACGGCGTCATGTTGATCTCGTTGATGGCGCCGCCCCGCCGCCCGCGCCGGCGGCGCTTGCCGCCCTGTGCGGCTCCGGTGGCCATGCCCATGATCGTCGTCCCGGCTCGCGTGGGGAGGGGGTCAGGCGACGAGCGCGAGGCGCTCGTCGATCTGGCGCGACAGGATGGCGGAGAATTCGTCGGCGAAGCCTTCGAGGCGTCCCTGCAGCTTGCCCACCGAGGCCTGGAGCTTGTTGTAGGCGAGCACGGCCGGGATCGCCGCGAAGAGGCCGATCGCGGTGGCGAAGAGCGCCTCCGCGATGCCAGGCGCCACCACCGCCAGGCTGGTGTTCTTGGAGGCGGCGATCGACGTGAAGGCGGTCATGATGCCCCAGACGGTGCCGAACAGGCCGATATAGGGGCCGGCCGAGCCGATCGAGGCCAGGAAGAGCAGGCGCGATTCGAAGCGCTCGACCTCCCGCTGGATGGTCACGTCGAGCACCTTGTCGATGCGCTGGCTCAGGCTCTGGATCGAGCGGCCCGAGCCCTCGAAGGAGCGCTTCCACTCGCGCATCGCCGCGACGAAGACCGCCGCGAGCCCGGTCGGCGCCTTGTCGTGGAAGGAGCGGTAGAGCTCCTCCAGCGAGCGGCCCGACCAGAAGGATTCCTCGAAGGCGTCCATCTCGGCCTTGGCACGGCGGAACAGCAGCGTCTTGTCGACGATGATGGCCCAGCACCAGACGGAGGCGCCGAGCAGCCCGAGCATCACCACCTTGACCACGACGTGCGCCTGCCAGAACAGGCCGAACAGGGTGATCTCGTGGACCGGAAGGGCCTGGACGGCATCGGCGGGGTTCATGCAATCGTCCTCACGTCCCGGGCGGCGGATCCAGCCCCTGGTGCGTCCTCGGATTGAGCGGTTTGACGTTCGATCGCGCTCGAATCTGTCGAAAGTAAGGGAAGCGGGCCGGCTCCGGCCGCTGCCGGGGCCAGTTAAGGGGCGGTCAGGGTTAAGGTTTGGTTGAGGCCGCCGGCCTCAGCCGGCCGCCCGGAGGGCCGCGGGCGCCGCTTCGGGCGCCGGCGAGGCCCCGGCGGAGCGCGCCGGCGGCGCGGCGGGGAACGGCGCGCGGCCCGTCACGGACTCCTGCAGCGACCGGCGCACGGCGTCCTGCGCGAGCGCGGTGGCGGCCTTGCGGTCGCTGCCGGTGGCGAAGGCGACCGGCTCGGCCCAGACCACCTCGACGTCGATCGGCCCGCGTTCCAGGAACAGCGCGAGGTGCGGCGCGAGGTCCATGTCGCCGTACCACGCGATCTCCGGCCGCTCCCGCCGGGTGAGCGGCAGGCCGTGGCGCGCCGTGTAGGCGATGCAGAGGGGCTGCAGCCGCACTTGGTCGAGGCCGCCCTCGGTCAGGGCCGCCCGCGCCGCCCCGACCAGCGAGGTGCGGAAGGGCAGGAGGCGGTTGCCGTCGCCGGTCGTGCCCTCGGCGAACAGCACCACCGTCTCCCCGGCCGAGAGCCGGCGGCTGAGCTCGGTGTTGACCACCGCCGTGTGGCGCTTGCGGGCGCGGTCGATGAAGACCGTGCGCTGCATCCGCGCCATGAAGCCGATCACCGGCCAGCCGGCGATCTCGGACTTGGCCACGAAGGAGAGCGGCCGCAGGGCGCCGAGGACCAGGATGTCGAGCCAGGAGATGTGGTTGGCGAGCACCAGGGTCGCCTCGCCCGGGGCGGGCGGCGTGCCGGAGACCCGCACCCGCACCTGGAACAGGGCGAGGAACAGGCGGTGCAGGAGGAGGGGCGCGAGCCCCGCCGCCCGCCCGCCCCGCCGCAGGGCGAGGAGGTGCGGGCCGATCAGCAGCAGGAAGGCGCCCGCGTAGACGACGAGGCGCAGCCCCGTCTTCGCGTGGCGGGCGACGCGGGCCGGGGCGATCACGCGAGGCTCGCCCGCATGGTCACGGCCGCGGCCCGGCTTCCGTCCGGGCGGGTGTAGTAGGCGGCGCGGCGGCCGGTCTCGACGAAGCCGAGGCGGCGATACAGGGCGAGCGCCGCCGCGTTGCCGTCGTCGACCTCCAGGTGGACGACGCGCACCCCCGCATCGGCGAGGGCCCGCAGGTGCGCGGCGAGCAGGGTGCGGCCGAGCCCCGCGCCCCGGGAGGCGGGGCCGATCACGACCGTGAGGATCTCGGCCTCGTCGAGGACGATCCGCGACAGCGCGAAGCCCGAGAGCCGCCCGCCCTGCATGAGCCCGTGGGCGACGTGCCCGCGCTCGCAGAGCATCTGCTCGAATTCGTGGACCTCCCAGGGCCGCGCGAAGCCGGTGGCGTGAAGGGCGGCGAGGTCGGGGGCGTGCTCGGCGGAGACGAGCGGCGCCACGTGGGGCGGAGGCGGCGGGGAGAGGAAGGGGATCCGCATCGGCCTAGAGGCTGTGATGGAGCTCGGACGGGCGTGACGTCGCGTCGGCGACGTCCGGCCCGCCGGGAGGCCCGCTTCCGGCTGCTCTCGGCCCCTGCCCGGCGCTCAACCCGGGCCCGCACAACACCTGTCTGCGCTCCATCACAGCCTCTCAGCATCATTCCGCCGGCCGGGACCGGCCGGTGCCGAAGCGGTCACCGCTTCGGCGGCGAAAATCGATGCGAAACCAAGAGACCAAGCGGAAGTGCCCCTTGCAAGTCTGCCTAGAGCATTTTCCGACGAAGTGGATGCCGGTTCGTCGCGGAAAATGCGGCAAGATCTAGAGCGGCACCCGGTTGCAACGTGATCGGGTGCCGCTCTAGCGCCGAGGCAGGCGGGCGTGGTCCTGGGGCTGCGCGTCCGGCCCGCGGAGATAGAGGGGGCGCGGCAGCGCGTGCTCCGGATCGGCGACGAGGCCGAGCGAGGCGACCCAGGCGATCTCCGGGGCGATGTGCCCCTCCGGCACGACCGCCCGGCCGCCCGCCGCGTTGGCGGCCGCCGCGAGGGCGGGCGCCGCCGAGCCGGCGAGCGCCGCCGGGCCGACCAGGTGCTGCGCCGCCTCGGCGGCCGGGATCAGGGCCGGCGGCACCACGATGCCGCCGTCCGGGCTCAGGGCCTGGAAGTAGACCTGGCCGTGGCGGGCGTCGATCGCGGCGGCGAGGAGGTAGCCCTGGCCGAGGAAATCCTCGGGCGAGGCGAGGAGCGGCGCCAGCAGGGCCGAGAGCGTGGTGACGCCGACCACCGGCACCCCGCAGGCGAGGCCCACCGCCCGCGCCGCCGCGAGCCCGACGCGCAGGCCCGTATAGCTGCCCGGGCCGACCGTGACGGCGACCCGGTCGAGGCTCGCGAAGCCGCCCTCGACCCGGGCCACCACCCGCTCGACCAGGGGCAGCAGCGCCTCGGCATGGCCGCGCAGCAGCGCGAGGCTCTCCTGCGCCAGGGGCTCGGCCTCCTCGTCCGAGGAGATGCAGGCCGCGCAGGTTTCGAGCGCCGTGTCGATGGCCAGGATACGCAAGGATCGCCGACTCCGCTGCCGGGCGCGGCCCTTCCGCCGCCCGACGTTGCGCGCACACTCTACCTCATGCGCCCGGCCCCGTCAGCGCGAAGCGTGGCCGCTGTGGACAGGGCCTCAGACGGCCTGGACCTCCCGCACCTCGGGCAGGAAGTGCCGGAACAGGTTCTGCACGCCCTGGCGCAGGGTGGCGGTGGAGGACGGGCAGCCCGAGCAGGCGCCCTTCATCTCCAGGTAGACGACGCCCTCCCGGTAGCCCCGGAAGGTGATGTCGCCGCCGTCGCCCGCCACCGCCGGGCGCACCCGGGTCTCGAGCAGGTCCTTGATGGTCGCGACCGTGTCGGCATCCGCCTCGGCGAAGAACTCCTCGGCGGGGGCCGCGGGCGCGGCGCCGGCGTCGAGCACGGGCGCTCCCGACAGGAAATGCTCCATGATGGCGCCGAGCACGGCCGGCTTCACCTGCGGCCATTCCGAACCGTCCTCGGCCTTGGTGACCGAGATGAAGTCGTGGCCGAAATAGACGCCGGCCACGCCCGGCACCGCGAAGAGGGCGCGGGCGAGGGGCGAGGGCGCCGCCTGGTCGGGGGAACGCGCCTCGAAGGTGCCGTCCGTGAGCACGACCTTCCCGGGCAGGAACTTCAGGGTGGCGGGGTTCGGCGTCGCTTCGGTCTGGATGAACATGCGGGTTCCTCGGGTTCTCAGCGCCGGTTCAAGGCCGGCCGGGAACGGCGCGTGGCGCCACGGCTGATGTGGACCCGGGCGGCGAAAACCGCAACGCCGAAGGGGCCTCAGCCGGCGAGCGCGGTGATCTCGGCCTCGGTCAGCGCCCCCGGCACGATCACCACGGGCACCGGGAAGGATCCGGCGGCCCGGCCGGCGATGCTCGCCACGAGCGGCCCCGGCCCGTCCGTGCCGGTCGCCGCGGCGAGGACCAGGAAACCGATATCCTCGTCCTCGCGGATCAGGCGCAGGATCTCGTCGGCGCGCTCGCCCGTGCGCACGAGGCATTCCGGATCGACCCCGGCGGCGTGGCGCGCGCCGGCCGCGAGGGCGTCGAGGCGCTCCCGGATCTCGGCCTCGGCCTCTTCCCGCATCGCGTCCCCGACGCCGAGCCACTCGAAACTCTCGGGCGGCTCGGCCACCGCCAGCATCACCACCCGGGCATTGAGCCGCGCGGCCCGCCGCACGGCGAAGTGCAGCGCGCGGTCGCATTCGGGCGTCCCGTCGACGAGGACCAGGAACTTGAGCCGGTGACCCGGCTCGAAGGACCGGCGCCGCTTGATCTCGGCCATGATAGGACGCGCTCCGCCGCCCGGATGCTGCCGTCCCGCGGCCCGGGCCGCAAGGCCGCCTCACCCATCGACAAGGCCCGTGCCATCCTGTAGAGAGCCGGCCAACTCACAACAGGACGCCGAAATCCTGCGTCGGACCGCATCCCGCGGCGAGGCGTGACGGCAGGAGCTTGACCCATGAACATCATCCAGCAGCTTGAGCAGGAAGAGATCGCCAAGCTCAACAAGACCATTCCGGACTTCGAGCCGGGCGACACGGTCATCGTCAACGTCAAGGTGAAGGAAGGCGAGCGCACCCGCGTGCAGGCCTACGAGGGCGTCTGCATCGGCCGGTCCGGCTCGGGCCTCAACGAGAACTTCACCGTCCGCAAGATCTCGTACGGCGAGGGCGTCGAGCGCGTCTTCCCGATCTACTCGCCGATGATCGACTCGATCAAGGTGACCCGCCGCGGCAAGGTGCGTCGCGCCAAGCTCTACTACCTGCGCGACCGGCGCGGGAAGTCCGCCCGCATCGCCGAGCGGGCCGAGCGCGGCAGCGACAAGGGCAAGGCCGCGCCGGCCGCCGCCGAGTGAGCGCCCCGCGCCGCTGACGACCAGGACCCCTCCCCTCCCGGGCGAGGGGTTTTTCGTGTCGGGAGCGCGCCCGAGACCCGCCTCATGCCAGATCCGCTTGATCCCTTCGGCATGGCGGATGGGGGCTTCGCTCAAGCGCCGCGCGGGCTCCTGATCCGCTTGGATCGACCGGATCCCGGATCAGGCCCGCACCAGCCCCTCGCGCGCCGCGAAGGTCCAGAGCTTGTTGCCGGAGAAGTTCCAGAACACCACCAGCCCCGTGGTGACGACCTGCGCGGGCAGGTAGGTCAGGCCGGCCCAGCGGATGAGCAGCGCCATCAGGACCCAGGTCAGGACGAGGCCGCACCCCGCCACGACCACGAAGCGCCACAGCGCCTCCCCGTGCGGCCGGTCGCTCGCGTAAGTGTGGCGACGGTTGAGCGTGTAGGACACGAACCCGCCCGCCACGTAGCCGAGGATCGCCGCCGGCACCGGGTCGACCCGGCCGAGTTCGACCAGCAGCACCAGAAGGCCGTAATGCACCGCGAGGGCGCCGAAGCCGATCGTCACGTAGGTGGTGAATTGCCGCGCCAGCGCCACGAGCGGGTGCTGGCGCAGGCGCGCCAGCGCCGTGCGAAGATCCTGATCCGTGCCCACGCAGTCCATCCGTCGCGACGCCCGTCGCCCTGCCCTCCTATCTAGCGCGGATCACTGAACCGAAGATGACCCGGGCACGCGCTGCATGCGGCCCGCGAGCTTGCGGGCGAGCCGGCGCGGCAGCAGGCGCAGGAGCGCCACCGTCGCGCGGTTGCCGGCCCCCGGCACCACCACGGCATCCCCGCGCAGGTAGGCCTCCACCGCGAGGCGGGCGACCGCCTCGGCCGCCATGCCGGGCCCGTTGAAGCGCTTCGTGCCCTCGACATCGGCCCGGGCCGGGAACTCGGTGTCGGTCACGCCCGGGCAGACGGCCGTGACGGTGACGCCGAAGGGCCGCGCCTCCTCGTGGAGCGCCTCCGACAGGGAGAGCAGGTAGGCCTTGCTGGCGTAGTAGGCGGCCATCTTCGGCCCCGCCACGTAGGCCCCCACCGAGGCGACGTTGAGGATGCCGCCCCGGCGGCGCGCGATCAGCCCGGGCAGCACGCCGCGCGCCAGCGCGGTCGGCGCCGCCACGTTGACGGCCAGCATCGCCGAGAGATCCTCGGCCGGCAGGGTGGCGAAGCGCCCGCGCAGGCCGAACCCCGCATTGTTGACGAGGCCGTGCAGGACGATGCCGCGCGCCTCGACGGCCGCGAGCAGCTGCGCGGGCGCCTCCGGCCGGGCGAGGTCGGCCGGGATCACCGCGACGGGCACGCGTCCGGCGAGGTCCGCGGCGAGGGCCCGCAGCCGCTCCTCCCGGCGGGCCGTGAGGACGAGGGCGTGGCCCCGGCCCGCGAAGGCGCGCGCCAGGGCGGCGCCGATGCCGCTCGACGCCCCCGTGACCAGGGTCCAGTCGCGCGCCCCGCTCAAGCCTAATGCGCGCGGACCCGCCGCGGCCTTTCATTCTTCCGCCAGCGCGTGTTACACGCGCCCGAGATCCATCCCCCCGCGCCCGGCCTGCCCAGCCCGCCTCCGCGCCCGAGCGGTGCGACGCGGACGAGGCCGGACGCGCGCTGCGAGAGTCCGACGCGTCCGATGCCCAAGCGCACCGATATCTCCTCCATCCTCATCATCGGCGCGGGTCCGATCGTCATCGGGCAGGCTTGCGAGTTCGATTATTCGGGCACGCAGGCCTGCAAGGCGCTGCGTCAGGAAGGCTACCGGATCATCCTGGTCAATTCCAACCCGGCCACGATCATGACCGATCCGGAGCTGGCGGACGCGACCTACGTCGAGCCGATCACGCCCGAGATCGTCGCCAAGATCATCGCCAAGGAGCGCCCCGACGCGCTGCTGCCGACCATGGGCGGGCAGACCGCGTTGAACTGCGCCCTCTCGCTCAAGCGCATGGGCGTGCTCGACGAGTTCGGCGTGCAGATGATCGGCGCCACCGCGGAGGCGATCGACAAGGCCGAGGACCGGCACCTCTTCCGCGACGCGATGACGAAGATCGGCCTGGAGACGCCGCGCTCGGCGCTGGCCAACGCCTCGGCGGCCAAGAAGGCCGACCGCGAGAAGTACCTCGCCGAGGTCGCCCGGATCGAGGAGGCGACTCCCGATCCGGAGGCGCGCAGGGCCGCCCTCGCGGCCTTCGAGAAGAAGTGGGCCGCCGGCGAGGCGGACCGGCGCAAGCGCTACGGCGAGCACGCCCTCGGCCAGGCGCTGATCGCGCTCGCCGAGATCGGCCTGCCGGCGATCATCCGCCCCTCCTTCACCCTCGGCGGCACGGGCGGCGGCATCGCCTACAACCGCGAGGAATTTCTCGACATCGTCGAGCGCGGCATCGACGCCTCGCCGACCAACGAGGTGCTGATCGAGGAATCGGTGCTCGGCTGGAAGGAGTACGAGATGGAGGTGGTCCGCGACAGGGCGGACAACTGCATCATCGTCTGCTCGATCGAGAACATCGACCCGATGGGCGTGCACACGGGCGATTCGATCACCGTCGCCCCGGCGCTGACGCTCACCGACAAGGAATACCAGGTGATGCGCGACGCCTCGCTGGCGGTCCTGCGCGAGATCGGCGTCGAGACCGGCGGCTCGAACGTGCAATTCGCCATCGACCCGGAGACGGGCCGCATGGTGGTGATCGAGATGAACCCGCGCGTCTCGCGCTCCTCGGCCCTGGCCTCGAAGGCGACCGGCTTCCCGATCGCCAAGGTCGCGGCGAAGCTCGCGGTCGGCTACACGCTCGACGAGATCGCCAACGACATCACGGGCGGGGCGACGCCGGCCTCCTTCGAGCCGACGATCGACTACGTCGTCACCAAGATCCCCCGCTTCGCCTTCGAGAAGTTCCCGGGCGCCGAGCCGACCCTGACGACCTCGATGAAGTCGGTGGGCGAGGCGATGGCGATCGGGCGCTGCTTCGCCGAGTCGCTGCAGAAGGCCCTGCGCTCCCTCGAGACCGGGCTCACCGGCCTCGACGACGTCGAGATCGAGGGGCTCGGCAAGGGCGACGACCGCAACGCCATCAAGGCGGCCCTCGGCACGCCGACCCCTGACCGGCTGCTCAAGGTGGCCCAGGCCCTGCGGCTCGGCGTCAGCCACGCCGACGTGCACGCCTCCTGCCGGATCGACCCCTGGTTCCTGGAGCAGCTCCAGGCGATCATCGACCTTGAGACCAAGGTGAAGCGGTTCGGCCTGCCGCGCAGCCCGGGCGCCTTCCGGCAGCTCAAGGCGGCGGGCTTCTCGGACGCGCGGCTCGCGGTGCTGGCCGGCACCGACGAGGCGAGCGTGCGCGCCGCCCGCCGGGCCCTGGCGGTGCGCCCGGTCTTCAAGCGCATCGACACCTGCGCGGCCGAGTTCGCCTCGCCCACCGCCTACATGTACTCGACCTACGTGGCGCCCTTCGCCGGCACCGTCGCGGACGAGGCCCAGCCCTCCGGCGCCCGCAAGGTGATCATCCTGGGCGGCGGCCCCAACCGCATCGGCCAGGGCATCGAGTTCGACTATTGCTGCTGCCACGCCTGCTTCGCGCTGAGCGAGGCCGGCTTCGAGACGATCATGGTCAACTGCAACCCGGAGACGGTGTCGACCGACTACGACACGTCGGACCGGCTCTACTTCGAGCCGCTGACCGCCGAGGACGTGCTGGAGATCGTCGAGACCGAGCGGCAGGCCGGCACCCTGCACGGGGTCATCGTGCAGTTCGGCGGCCAGACGCCGCTCAAGCTCGCCCGCGCCCTGGAGGAGGCGGGGGTGCCGATCCTCGGCACCTCGCCCGACGCGATCGACCTCGCGGAGGACCGCGACCAGTTCAAGCGGCTCCTCGACAAGCTCCACCTCAAGCAGCCGAAGAACGGCATCGCCTTCTCGGTCGAGCAGAGCCGGCTCGTCGCGGCCGATCTCGGCCTGCCCTTCGTGGTGCGGCCCTCCTACGTGCTCGGCGGGCGGGCCATGGCGATCATCCGGGACGAGACGCAGTTCGCCGACTACCTCCTCGACACGCTGCCGAGCCTGATCCCCTCGGACGTCAAGGCCCGCTACCCGAACGACAAGACCGGGCAGATCAACACGGTGCTGGGCAAGAACCCGCTCCTGTTCGACCGCTACCTGACCGACGCGACCGAGGTCGACGTCGACGCGGTGGCGGACGGCGCGGACGTCTTCATCGCCGGCATCATGGAGCACATCGAGGAGGCGGGCATCCACTCGGGCGATTCCGCCTGCACGCTGCCGCCGCGCTCGCTCTCGCCGGAGACGATCGCGGAACTGGAGCGCCAGACCCGCGACCTCGCGCTCGCCCTCAAGGTCGGCGGGCTGATGAACGTGCAGTACGCGATCAAGGACGGCACGATCTACGTGCTGGAGGTGAACCCCCGCGCCTCGCGCACGGTGCCCTTCGTCGCCAAGGTGATCGGCGAGCCGATCGCCAAGATCGCCGCCCGCGTGATGGCCGGCGAGCCCCTGGCGCAGTTCGGGCTCGAGCCCAAGACCCTGCCGCATATCGGCGTGAAGGAGGCGGTCTTCCCCTTCGCGCGCTTCCCCGGGGTCGACGTGCTGCTCGGCCCGGAGATGCGCTCGACCGGCGAGGTGATCGGCCTCGACCGCAGCTTCGGCGTCGCCTTCGCCAAGAGCCAGCTCGGCTCCGGCACCCAGGTGCCGCGGGCCGGCACGGTCTTCGTCTCGGTGCGGGACGCCGACAAGGCCCGCATCCTGCCGGCGGTGCGCATGCTGGCCGAGATCGGCTTCGCGATCCTGGCCACCGGGGGCACGCAGCGCTTCCTGGCCGAGAACGGGGTCGCGGCCACCCGCATCAACAAGGTGCTGGAGGGACGCCCCCACGTCGTCGACGCGATCAAGAACGGCGAGATCCACCTCGTCTTCAACACGACCGAGGGGGCGGGCGCCCTCTCCGACTCGCGCTCGCTGCGCCGGGCGGCCCTCTTGCATAAAGTGCCGTACTACACCACTCTCGCGGGCGCGATGGCGGCCGCGGAAGGGATCAGGGCCTATCTCGGCGATGACCTCGAAGTGCGCGCCCTGCAGGAATACTTCGCGGCCTGACGCGCGGCCGTTGCGGCGCGGTCCGCGCGCCTAATCCTCGCCTTGCGCGAGACGGTGAGACCAGGCCCGGTGGAGCGTGTGATCACGTTTTGCCGGGCCGATTGCTATGGTGTGAGACGAGCACGATGGACAAGGTTCCGATCACGATCCGGGGGTACGCGGCGCTGGAGGAGGAGCTCAAGCACCGCCAGCAGGTGGAGCGCCCGCGGATCATCCAGGCGATCGCCGAGGCCCGGGCGCTCGGCGATCTCTCGGAGAATGCCGAGTATCACGCCGCCAAGGAGGCGCAGTCCCTCAACGAGGGCCGCGTGCTCGAACTGGAGAGCCTGATCTCCCGGGCGGAGATCATCGACGTCTCGAAGCTCTCGGGCACGAAGGTGAAGTTCGGCGCCACGGTCCAGCTCATCGACGAGGACACCGAGGAGGAGAAGACCTACCAGATCGTCGGCGAGCCGGAGGCGGACGTGCGCTCGGGCCGCGTCTCGATCACCTCGCCGGTGGCGCGCGCGCTGATCGGCAAGGGCGTCGGCGACACGGTCGAGGTGACGACCCCCGGCGGCGGCAAGTCCTACGAGATCGTCGGCATCCGGTACGTCGGCTGAGCGCGCCGCGCCCCGCCCGCGTCGGGCCGAGGGGTGCTGCGCGTCGGCGGGAGGCGGGGCATGCGTCCATGGATCACGGCCCTGGCGGTCGCGCTCGCCGCCCCGGCGGCGGCGGCGCCCCTCGACGGGGGGACCCGGTTCTCGGCGGTGCGGGTCGATGTCGAGACGTTGCGGGCGCGCGGGCTCGGCGGCTTCGCCGACGCGGTGGCGCGCGACCTGCAGGGCGCGCTCGCCCGCAGCCTCGCGGACCGGCTCGGCGGTCCGGGGCCGGTCCTGGTCGTGCGGGTCTCGGGCGTGTCCCTGACCGCCTTCGCGGGCGGCGGCGGGCGCCGCGCCGGGCGCGCCACCGACACCGACTACCTCGACGGCGAGGCCCTGGTGGTGGGGCGCGGCGGCGAGGTGCTGGCGCGCCATCCCCAGCTCTCGGCGGTGCCGGCGAGTTCGGGCGGCGCGTGGTACGACCCGGATTCCGAGCGGCGCCGGGTCACGGCGCTCGCCGAGCACTACGCGTGGTGGCTCAGGCGGGGGCTCGGGCTGGAGTGAGGGCTGGGCCGGCCGGGAGGCGCCGCCCCGCCCGGGTCGCTCAGAGCGCGAGCAGCTCCCGCACCTCGGCCGGCCAGCCCGCGAGGTCGAGCCCGTGCGTGGCGAACAGGGCCACCGCGAGCCGGTCGATGCCGAAGGCGACGCAGCCCGTGTGGGCCGGCTCGCCGGACGCGTCGCGCAGGTTCCAGGTCGTCCCGAAATGCTCGCGGTGGTAGTTGAAGCTCATGCAGGCCGTCGCCGGCCCGTCGCCGCGCAGCGGCACCAGCAGCTCGAATTTCAGCGCCTGTTCCAGCTGGTTGAGGGCCATCAGCTGGCCGACGCGGCCGAAGAACGGGTCGCTCGCCTGCGCCACCTCGTAGGTCAGGCCGAGCCGGTCGGCCAGGGCCGTCGCCTTGTCGAGCCAGCGCTGGCGGAAGGCCTGGATCTGCTCCGGCGTGCCCACGCAGACGTATTCCCGCATCCGGAAGGATTGCAGCCGGTCGAGGTCCTTGGACGGCTCGCGGCGGAAGCAGTCGCAGGCGACGTCGAAGCGGTAGCCCTCCGCCGGCACCGCCCCGCGGGCCGCCGCGATCGGGTAGACCGGGTAGCAGGCCGCCGGCGTCAGCACGAGGTCGGCGGAGTCGAGCGCCTCGGTCCAGTCGCCGCCGGCGTAGTGCCGGTCGACGGCGCCGCGGATCTCCGCCTCGCTGCCTTCCAGGCAGGAGACGCAGCCGAGCAGGTTCGGGAAGCTCTTGAGGTAGCCGTGGGTCTCGATCTGGCGCCGGCTCATCACCGGCGGGAAGCGGAAGACCTCCGTCCCCTCCTCCCGCTGGCGCGAGACCAGGGCCTGCAGGGCCTCCGCCACCGCCTCGTAGCGGCCGGTGCGGGCATAGACCCCGTCCGCGCCCATCGGGCGGAACAGCCCGTCGAACAGCCGGTCGAGGGCATCCACCGCCGGCGGGGCCGGCTTCTTCCAACGCATGTTCATGGCGTCACCGCGCGTGTCGAATCGGGTCGGGGGGCGGGGGTCAGTCCCGGAGCGAGGCCGGAACCGTCGAGAGCAGGGCCGTCGCCGCGAGATTCGCGGTGATGCGGTCGTTGTGGATCATGATCGGCGCCGACAGGATGTCGCGCAGCGCCCGGCCGATGCTGAACGGCCCGTCCTGGCGGTAGCCCGCGAGGCCGCAGGCCCGCATGGCGCTCGACACCGCCGCGAGCGCGAGTTCCGAGGTGTCGACCTTCAGCATCGTGATGGCGGTCTGGAAATCGAGGCTGCCGAGGCTGCCGGCCTCGCCGGCGGCCGCGTAGCGGGCGATGCCCTCGGTGATCAGGGCGCGCAGGCTGCGCAGCGAGGCCGCCGCCCGGCCGTAATGCGCCGCCCCCGGCGGCATCTGCCCGCCGGCCCCGCGGGCCGCCTGGCGCGTGAAGGCCTGCGCCCGCTCCACCGCCCCGGCGGCGATGCCGGCCCAGGCGCTCGACCACAGGATGTGCGAGACCGGCGTCATCGACTCGGCGTGGATGCGCGCGTAGGGCACCGCCAGGATCTGGTCCGCCCCCCCGCGCGCCCGCAGCCGGAAGCCGATGCTGCTGGTGCCGCGCATGCCGAGCGTCTCCCAGCCGCTCAGGCGCTCCAGGGTGTAATCCTCCTTCAGGAAGACCGCGAGCACCTGGTCGGAGGCGGCCGCGTCCGGGGCGCGCCGGGCCGTGGTCACGATCCCGTCCGCCTCGGCCCCGTAGGAGATCACGGTCGCGGCCCGGTCGAGGGTGACCGCGTCCCCGTCCCGCTCGATGGCGGCGGCGCTGGAGCGGACGTTGCCGCCGCCCTGCCCCTCGGTGGTCGAGGAGGCGAGGAGCAGCTGCTCGGCGCAGAGGCGGCGCAGCAGCCCCTCCTGCCAGGGCTGGCCGCGCCCGTGATCGACGATGCAGGCGACCTTGGTCAGGTGCATCGCGTAGATCATCGCCGTCGAGGCGCAGGCGCGGCCGAGCGCGTAGCAGACATCCGCGGCCGCCGCGAGGCTCGCGCCCTCGCCGCCCAGCTCCCGCGGCACGGTCAGGCCCAGCAGCCGCTGCTGCTTGGCCGCCGCCATCGCCTCGGCCGGGTAGCGGGCGTCGCGGTCCACCGCCTCCGCGTGGGCGGCGGCGATGCCCGCCACCACGAGGGCGCGCAGGCCCGGCTCGACCGAGGCGGCCGCCTCCGCGGCGGAGGCGGCCGCCTCCGCGGCGAGCGCGCCGCCGGCCGGGATGCTCTGGATGGTCATGCACAACCCCTCTGGTTCGATGCTGCGGGCGCCGCGTCCGCTCTCCCGGCGGATCGCCGCGCCTCTCCTCTGCGGCAGGACAAGTACCGACGAAAACCTAAGACATCCTGAGCGCCGAGCACGAGATCACGCCGCCCACTTGGCTTGCGAACGGAAACGCAAGGATCATTAAGTCTAATTTTGCGGAAATCCTTGGGCCGCCATCCGACGGGAATGCGTGCACCAAGTCGTAAGGCGGGTGCCGCATCCTGGCGCCCGATACCGCTCAGCGCACCGGAGGATCGTCGATGACCGCATTCCCGCCGACCGACATCGCGGCCCGCACGGCCGGCCTCGTCCAGGGCATCCTGGCCCAGAAGGGGATCGAGAGCCGGCCCGCGCCCGACACCTTCCTGACCGAGGCGGGTCTCACCTCCCTCGACCTCGTCAACCTGATGCTGGCGATCGAGGCCGAATTCGACATCACGATCCCGGCGAGCCATCTCAACCCGGCGAGCTTCCGCACCCTCGCCTCGATCAGCGAGATGGTGCGCGCCGTCGGGGCCGGGTCGGTGGCGGCCTGAGGCGAAGCGGGTCGGCGCGCCGCTCGGGCCGGCCTCCGGGACCCGCCCCCACCCGCCCACTCGCCGCACCTGGCTCATTCCGACCCCTCCGCGCAGGGTGCCCCGGGAACCCGTCCCGCTCCGGTCCGGCCGGCCGCGCCGGCTGTCCCGCGATGGCGCGAAACGGCTGCCGCGGCAGCGCCTGTCGCCGCTACCCTGCAAGTGTGGGCCCACCCGCAAGGGCGGGCCCCCCGGACCGGCCCGTTGCGCCGCGGCGGCGCCCGCGGCGCCGCGCGGCCGGACCCGGAGCGTGGGCGGTCCCGAAATGGACCAGTTTCCTTTCCGGCGGGACGGCCGGCGACCGGTTTTCGTTCCTAACCCTACGGAATGAGTGCCGGAACACGACATTTTCCGGCATCCCGACTTGGTTTCCAATTTGCTGCGATCGGGGCACGGGGAGCCGGCGAGGCTCCCGGAAGGGTCGCCCCGATGCCCGCTTCCTCGATGCCCAGTCCGTTTTCCGCGCCGCTCGGAGCCGCTCCGCGGCGGCCCGGCGGCGGTCGCCGAGCGCGGGGAACCGGGATGCGCGTCGACCTCCTCGGCCTCCCCGTGGACCTCCTCGGGCGCGACGAGACCCTGGCGCGGGCCCTCGCCGCCATGGCGGGCGAGGCGCCGCCGCTGCGCCACGCGGCCCTCGACGTCGCGACCCTGGTGGCGGCGCGCCGCGACGCGGCGCTCGCCCGCGACCTGCGGGAGAGCGACCTCGTGAGCGTGGCCGGGAGCGGGATCGCCCTCGCGCTCTGGCTCGCCGGCCGCGGCGCGCGCCCGCGCGTGGCGGGGATCGACCTGTTCGACGGGGTCCTGGAGGGCTGCGAGCGGCGCGGCCTGCGGCCCTTCCTGCTGGGGGAGGCGCCGGACGTCGTCGCGGACGCGGCCCGCGCCCTGCGGCGGCGCCACCCGCGCCTGCGCCTCGCGGGCCGCCACCACGGCCATTTCCGCCCCGACCAGGAACCGGAGATCTGCCGCCGGATCGCGGCGAGCGGCGCGGACGGACTCGTCCTGTCGCTGCCCGCCGGCCTGCGCCACGGCTTCCTGCGCCGCAACCGGGAGCGCCTCGCCGTGCCGCTCGTGCTGAGCGCGGAGGGGGCCTTCGCGCTCACCGCCGGGCGGATGCACCGGGCGCCCCCCCTCGTCCGGCGCGTCGGGGCCGAATGGGCCTACCGGGCGGCCCAGGATCCGCGCCGGCTCGCCGGGCGGGCGCTGCGCAGCAACGCCGCCTTCGCCGGGCTCCTGCTCGCGGCGCTCCTGCGCCGCCTCGCCGATCCCCGCCTCCCGGCGGGATCGGGCCTGCGGGCCTGAGGCCCGCCCCCGCCCCTTCCCGTGACCCGCCGACAGGAGACCACCGTGATCGCCCTCGACGTCGCCACCGGCGCCCTCGAACGCCTGCCCCACGGCGCCCGGGACCGGTTCGCCCGCGCGTGGCGCAGCCTGCCGGCCGGCCTGCGCTACGGGCGGGCCTACGGGCGCTGGCGCGCCCGCATCCGGCGCGCCGCGGCGGATCCGGCCTTCGCGTGCGCGGCGCAGGACGAAGCCCTCGCGGCCCTGGTCGCGCGGGCGCGCGCCGACAGCCCGGCCCATCGCGAGCGCCTCGACCCCGTCCTGGGCGCCGGCGCCCTCGACGGCGCGGCGCTGCGCGCCGTCTGGCCGCGGATCCCGATCCTCACCCGCGAGGAACTCGCTCGGGACGCGACCCGCTTCTGCACCACGGATCCCGGGCGGCTGCGCGACTGCATCCTGGTCGACCGCAGCGGGCAGAGCGCGCGGATCTTCCTCGATCGCGGCCTCGACCCGGTGGCGCTGGCCTTCCGGCACGAGGCATGGGCGCGGGCCGGCTTCACGCCGCAGGCGATGCGGGCGGTGTTCCGGGGGCTCGATCTCGGCGCGCCGAGCTACATGCAGGAGGCGCCCGGCGAGGGCGAGCTGCGCTGCTCGGTCCTGCATCTCTCGGACGCGGTCATGGCGGGCTACCTGGAGGCGATCCGGCGCTGGGGCATCGCCTTCCTGCAGGGGCTGCCCTCGGCGCTCTGCGTCTTCGCCGCCCACGTGCTGCGCGAGGAGGGGCCGCTCCCGCAGGTCACCGGGGTGCTGCCGACCTCCGAACCGCTCTCGGGCCCGGCGCGGGCGACCCTGGAACGGGCCTTTCCCCGGGCCCGCCTCGTCCCGGTCTACGGGCTGCGCGAGCAGGTCGCCTTCGCGGCCGAACGGCCCGGGGCGCCGGATTGCTACGTCTTCGACCCGCTCCACGGCCTCGCCGAGATCGTCGACGGCTCCGGTCGGCCCCTGACCCGGCCCGGCGCGCGCGGGCGGCTGGTCGCGACGGGGCTCCTCGGCGCGGGGATGCCGCTGATCCGCTACGAGACCGGGGACGAGGCCGAACTCGTCGAGGCGCCGGACGACCGCAACGGGCGGCGCCTCACCGTCCGGCGGATCCGCCCCCGCAGCGCGCCCGAGACGCTGCTCGGCCGCTCCGGGCTCAAGGTGCCGCTCGCGGACATGATCCAGCTCGATCCGGCGCTCCTCGGCGTCGGGGCCTTCCAGTTCGTGCAGGAGGAGCCCGGCCAAGTGACCCTGCGCGTCGTCCCGAGCACCGGGCCGCTGCCCGACTTCACCGGCTTCCTGCTGCGGATGGGGCGCCGGCTCGCGGGGGAGCTCGACCTCACCCTGGAGATCGTCGACCGGCTCCCCACCTCCCTGGCCGGCAAGCGCCCGATCGTCGCGCGATGCCTGCGGGCCGGTCCCGCCGGGCCGCGCGCCGCGGCGCAGGCGCGGCTCCCGGCCTGAGGCGCGCCCGGGCGCGGCTTGTCACCCGCGCGTCGCGCGTGCTCAATCTCCCGATGTCCCCGCCCCTCGACATGGTCGACCCGCCCGCCGCGCCGGAGGCGCCCCCGCGCCAGACCAGGCGCTACGCCCAGAAGCGGGACGCGATCCTGCAGGCCGCCGTCGCGCTCTTCAACGAGGCGGGGGTCAAGGGCGCGACCCTCTCGGAGGTCGCCCGGCGGGTCGGCCTGATGACGAACAGCGTCACCTACTATTTCCGCCGCAAGGAGGATCTGGCGGCCGCCTGCTTCCTGCACACGATCGCGGTCCTCGACGCGCTGGTGGCCGAGGCCGAGGCGGCGCCCGACCCGGCGGCGCGGCTGCGCCGCCTCCTCGACCTCACCCTCGCCAAGCGCGCCGCGGTCGCCACCGGCGCCGAGCCGGACACCGCGGTCCTCAACGACGTGCGCGCCCTGCCCGAGCCGCAGGCCGAGGCGGTGTTCTCGGCCTACGCCGACCTGTTCCGGCGCCTGCGCGGGCTGTTCGACGAGGCCGGGCTCGACCGCGCCGAGCGCAACGCGCGCACCCACCTGCTCCTCTGCGTGATCCACTCGACCCGCCTGTGGATCGACCGCTACGAGCCGCGCGACTACGGCCGGGTCGCCGCCCTGGTGAGCGACCTGCTGCTGGGCGGCCTCGCCGGCCCGGCCGCCGCCTGGTCCCCGGCGATCCTGCCCGAGCCGGCGCGCCCGCCCGAGAGCGAGGTCTCCCCCGAGGCGTTCCTGCGCGCCGCCACCATCCTGATCAACCAGCAGGGCTACCGGGGCGCCTCGGTGGAGAAGATCTCGGGGCTGCTCAAGGTCACCAAGGGCTCGTTCTACCACCACAACGACAACAAGGACGACCTCGTCGCCCATTGCTTCTCGCGCAGCTTCGCGCAGATCCGCGCCGTGCAGGACGCCGCCGACGCGGCGGGCGGCAGCGGCTGGGCGCGGCTCTGCACCGTCTCGGCGACGCTGGTGCGGCGCCAGCTCGGCCCGGCCGGGCCGCTCCTGCGCGTCACCGCCTTCAGCGCCCTGCCGGAGGCCCTGCGCACGCAGACCCGCCTGACCATGAACCGCCTCGCCGAGCGCTTCACCTTCTGCCTCGTCGAGGGCATGGCGGACGGGTCGGTGCGGGCCCACGACCCCGGCATCGCCGCGCAGCTCGTCAGCAGCATGATCAACGGGGCCGCCGAACTGCCCGCCTGGGTGCCCGGCGTGACGCCCGAGACCGCCGCCGACCTCTACGCCAGGCCGCTCTTCCTCGGCCTCTTCGCGCCGCCCGCGTAGAAAGAGCGGTACGCCGCCCCCGCCCGGGGTCTGCCCCCGACGGGCCGCGCTTTCGAAAACCGGGTTCTGCGCGCAGGGTTTTCCCGCCGCGGGACTCGGCGCTAGGGTGTGGGACGATGCCGGGGCGCTCCGACCCCGGCCCGGGAGGAGCACGCCGATGGACTTCACCCTCTCCGAGCGGCAGCGGCACTGGCGCGACCGGGTCGTCGCCTTCATGGACGAGCACGTCCGGCCGAACGTCCCGACCTACAAGGCCGAGATGGAGGGGTTCGGCAGCGACCGCTGGCAGCCGGTGCCGGTGATCGAGCGCCTGAAGCCCCTCGCCCGCGCGGCCGGCCTCTGGAACCTGTTCCTGCCGCCCTCCCCGGCGCACGACACGCCCGAGTATCGCGGCGCGGGCCTCACCAACCTCGACTACGCGCTCTGCGCCGAGGAGATGGGCCGCGTGCCCTGGGCCTCCGAGGTGTTCAACTGCTCGGCGCCCGACACCGGCAACATGGAGGTGCTGCACCGCTACGGCTCCCCGGCCCAGAAGGCGCGCTGGCTCGCGCCCCTGATGGCGGGCGAGATCCGCTCGGCCTTCCTGATGACCGAGCCCGACGTCGCCTCCTCGGACGCCACCAACATCGAGACCCGGATCCGCCGCGACGGCGACCATTACGTGCTCAGCGGGCGCAAATGGTGGTCCTCGGGCGTGGGCGACCCGCGCTGCGCCGTCGCCATCGTGATGGGCAAGACCGACACCGACGCCCCCCTGCACCAGCAGCAATCGCAGATCCTCGTGCCCCTCGACGCGCCCGGAATCAGGGTGGTGCGGATGCTGCCGGTCTTCGGCTACGACGACGCGCCGCACGGCCACGCCGAGGTGATCCTCGAGGAGGTGCGGGTGCCGGCCGAGAACCTGATCCTCGGCGAGGGCCGCGGCTTCGAGATCGCGCAGGGCCGGCTCGGGCCGGGGCGGATCCACCATTGCATGCGCACGATCGGCGTCGCCGAGGAGGCGCTCGCGGCGATGTGCCGGCGGCTCCTCTCGCGCGTCGCCTTCGGCAAGCGCATCGCCGACCACTCGGTCTGGGAGCAGCGCATCGCCGAGGCCCGCATCGACATCGAGATGACGCGGCTGCTCTGCCTGAAGGCCGCCGACATGATGGACAAGGTCGGCAACAAGGGCGCCAAGCTCGAGATCGCCATGATCAAGGTCGCGGCGCCCCGCATCGCCCTCAAGGTCATCGACGACGCCATCCAGGCCTTCGGCGGCGCGGGCGTCAGCAGCGACGCGGGCCTCGCCTACGCCTACGCGCGGATCCGCACGCTGCGCCTCGCGGACGGGCCGGACGAGGTCCACAACCGCTCGATCGCCCGGCTGGAGCTGGCGCAGTACGGCAACCGCGAGCGGGCCAAGGCCTGAGAGAAGGGCCCGATCAGCCGGCGAAGCCGCAGGCGGCGAGGCCGGCCCGCATGTGCGGCGGGACCGGGGCCTCGGCGGTGACGGGCGGCTTCCTCGGGTAGAGCGGCAGGCTCAGGCTGCGGGCGTGCAGCTGCAGGCCGGGCCCGCCGCGGCGGGGCGCCGCCCCGTAGACGGCGTCGCCCCGGATCGGCCAGCCCATGGCGGCGCAGTGGACCCGCAGCTGGTGGGTGCGGCCCGTGACCGGCTCCAGTTCGAGCCACGCGCCGCCCTCCGGGGAGCGCCCGCGCAGGCGCCAGCGGGTCAGGGCCGGGTCGCCGGCCGGGTCCGCCCGCATCCACCAGCTGCGCGGATCCTCCGAGCGGCGCGCGAGGGCGAGGTCGATCTCCCCCTCCTCGGCGGCGGGCGCGCCGTCGACGAGCGCCCAGTAGGTCTTGCGGGCATGCCCCTGCGCGAAGAGCTGACCGAGCCGGGCCAGCGCCTTGGCGTGGCGGCCGAGGGCGAGGCAGCCCGAGGTGTCGCGGTCGAGGCGGTGGGCCGCCTCCGGCCGGCGCGGCAGGCCGAAGCGCAGCGCGTCGAGGTGCTGGACCAGGGTCTCGCCCCCCTTCGGCCCCGGATGCACCGGCAGACCCGCCGGCTTGTCGATGACGAGCACCAGGGCATCGCGGTAGAGCACCCGCGAGACTATGTCTTCGACGATCATGGCAGCGCGTTCGCCGTGGTTGGGGTTCAGGAGGTCCGGTCGCATCGTCCGGACGGTGTGGAGCAGGCGCGGATGAGCGACAACACCAAGCCGGGCTGGTTCGGGCGCCTGTTCGGACGCCGGGGCGAGGCCAGGGAGGCGCCGGAGGCGCCGCCGACCGTCACGCCGTCCGAGGGCGAACCCGATTATGCCGGGGCGGCGCAGAGCCCGCCCGCGGCCCCGCCGACCATCACCGAGGCCTCCCCCGACACGGAGCCGGAGCGCGACCTCGCGCCGGAGCTCGCGGGCGCCGACCTGCAGCCGATCGACGGCGCCCCCGAGGCGCCCCCGGCCGGCACCGCCGGGCAGGAGCCGGCGACGCCGGAGGAGCCCGACGGCGGCGTCGAGCCCGAGGCGTCCGGTCCGCGCGGCTGGGAGACGAGCGCCCTCGCCCATCCCGGGGCCGACCTCGCCGGGGCCGACCTCGCCGGGGCCGACCTCGCCGAGCCAGACCTCGCCGAGCCCGATCTCGCCGAGCCCGATCTCGCCGAGCCCGAGACCGCGCCGCCTCCGGAGGCGCCGGGCGAGAGGCGCGGCTGGTGGAGCCGGCTCACCGGCGGCCTGCGCCGCACCTCCTCGGCCCTGTCCGAGCGGGTCACCGGGCTCTTCACCAAGCGCAAGCTCGACGCGACGACCCTGGAGGAGCTGGAGGACGCGCTGATCCAGGCGGATTTCGGCGTCGAGACGGCGACGCGGATCGCCGAGGCGGTGGGCAAGGGCCGCTACGAGAAGGGGATCTCGCCCGACGAGGTGCGGGCGATCCTGGCCGCCGAGGTCGAGCGGGCGCTGGAGCCGGTGGCGCGGCCGCTCACGCTCGAGGGCGCTGCCAAGCCCTTCGTGCTGCTGATGGTGGGCGTGAACGGGGCCGGCAAGACGACGACGATCGGCAAGCTCGCCCAGAAGTTCCGGGCGCAGGGGCGCAGCGTGATGCTCGCCGCCGGCGACACGTTCCGGGCCGCGGCGATCGAGCAGCTCAAGGTCTGGGGCGAGCGCACCGGCGCGCCGGTCCTCAGCCGCCCGCAGGGGGCGGACGCGGCCGGCCTCGCCTTCGACGCCCTCCAGGCCGCCCGCGAGGCCGGCACCGACGTGCTGATGATCGACACGGCCGGCCGGCTCCAGAACAAGGCCGGGCTGATGGCCGAGCTGGAGAAGATCGTCCGGGTGATCCGCAAGCTCGACGAGACGGCGCCGCACGCGGTGCTGCTCGTCCTCGACGCCACGGTCGGCCAGAACGCGATCAGCCAGGTCGAGCTGTTCCAGAAGACCGCGGGCGTGAGCGGGCTGGTGATGACGAAACTCGACGGCACCGCCCGCGGTGGTATCCTGGTGGCGCTCGCGGCGAAGTTCGGCCTGCCGGTCCACTTCATCGGCGTCGGCGAGGGGGTGGACGACCTCGAACCCTTCACGGCCCGGGACTTCGCCCGCGCCATCGCCGGCCTGGACAAGGACGGCTGAGCCCCGGGGGAGCGCGGGGGCCTCGGCCCCTCGCGGCAGGGATGCGGCGGCGGCGCGGACGGTCTAATGCTCGGGCGGCGCGAGCGCGACGTTCCGCGCGCTCCGCGGCCGCAAGGCTCTGGACTAGACCCCGCCCATGATCACCGAACCCGTCCCGCCCAAGGCCCACCTGCCGCCGCTCGTCAAGCTCGCCCTGGAACTCGGCCCGCTCGGCCTGTTCTTCCTCGGCAACGCCTACGCGGATCGCTTCGGCGTCGCCGCCGACAAGAAGCTCTTCGCGGCGACCGGCCTGTTCATCGCCGCGACCCTGGTGGCGCTCGCCGTGCACTACCTGCTGGTGCGGCGCCTGCCGATCATGCCGCTCGTCTCCGGCGTCGTGGTGGTGGTGTTCGGCGGGCTGACCCTGGTGCTCCAGGACGAACTCTTCATCAAGCTGAAGCCCACCATCGTGAACAGCCTGTTCGGGGCCGTCCTGCTCGGCGGGCTCGCCGTCGGCAAGCCGCTGCTCTCCCTCGTCCTCGACAGCGTCTTCGACCTCGACGACGAGGGCTGGCGCAAGCTGACCTTCCGGTGGGGCCTGTTCTTCTTCGTGCTGGCGGCGCTGAACGAGGTGGTCTGGCGCACCCAGAGCACCGATTTCTGGGTGAGCTTCAAGGTCTTCGGGATCATGCCGCTCACCATCGCCTTCGCGCTGGCCCAGACCCCGCTCCTCCTGCGCCACGAGCGCAAGACCGCCGACGAGACCTGACCGGCGGGAACCGGCGGGCGGGACAGCGGATTCCCGCCCTCATGAGCCAGACCCTGCCCGAGACAGCGCTCGTCATCCATCGCCGGCTCTGCGCGGCCTATGGCTGCCCGATCGCGTATTTCCACGACCTCGACCCCTTGAGCGAACTCGTCTCCTCGCTCCTCTCCCACCGCACCCGCAACGCGGAATCCGGCCGCGCCTTCAAGGCGCTGCGCGCCCGCTACCCGGATTGGGCGGAGCTGATCGCGGCGCCGGTCGCGGAGGTCGAGGCGGTGATCACGGGCGTGACCTGGCCCGAGCAGAAGGCGCCCCGCCTGCAGGCGGTGCTGCGGGCGGTGCGCGAGCGGCACGGGAGCCTGAGCCTCGACTTCCTGCGCGACCTCGACGTCGCTTCCGCCCGCGCCTGGCTTGAGGCCATCCCGGGGATCGGGCCGAAGACGAGCGCGGCGGTGCTCAGCTTCTCGACCCTGCGCAGGCCGGCCCTGCCGGTCGACAGCCACCACCACCGGGTCGCGCAGCGCCTGGGGCTGATCGGGCCGAAGGTCGATGTCGGACCCGCCCACGCCATCCTGCGCGCCCAGCTGCCGGAAGCGTGGAGCGCGCAGGACCTCTACGACAATCACGAGGTCATGATGCTGCACGGGCAGCGCTGCTGCTTCCACCGCGCCCCGGCCTGCGGGACCTGCGTGCTCCTCGACCTCTGCCCGACCGGCCAGGGCCGGCGGGCCGCGTCCCCCGCCCGCGCGACCGAGCCGGCCTGACCGCCGCCGCGATGCCGCGGCCCCGACGCCTTGACCCGCCCGAAGCCTTGGGTCAGAACGCCGCGCCCGTCGGGCCGCCCGCCCTTCCGGATTCCGTCCCCCGGCCCGCCACGAGACGCTGATGCCCGCGTTCCAGGAACTCGTCTTCTCCGGCGTCCAGCCGACCGGAAACCTGCACCTCGGCAATTACCTCGGCGCGATCAAGCGCTTCGTCGCCCTGCAGCCGACCTACGCGACCTGCCTCTACTGCGTGGTCGACCTCCACGCGATCACCGTGTGGCAGAACCCGACCGAGCTGACGAACCAGATCCGCGAGGTCACGGCGGCCTTCCTGGCCGCCGGCATCGACCCGGCGCGCTCCGTCGTCTTCAACCAGAGCCAAGTGCCCCAGCACGCGGAGCTGGCCTGGATCTTCAACTGCGTGGCCCGGCTCGGCTGGCTCAACCGGATGACGCAGTTCAAGGAGAAGGCCGGCAAGGACCGCGAGAACGCGAGCATCGGCCTCTACGATTACCCGGTCCTGATGGCGGCCGACATCCTGGCCTACCGGGCGACCCACGTCCCGGTCGGCGAGGACCAGAAGCAGCACCTCGAACTCACCCGCGACATCGCCCAGAAGTTCAACACCGACTTCGCGGCCTCGATCGCGGCGCGGGGGCACGGCGAGGCCTTCTTCCCGCTCACCGAGCCGCTGATCGGCGGGCCGGCGGCCCGGGTCATGTCGCTGCGCGACGGCACCAAGAAGATGTCGAAGTCGGACCCCTCCGACTATTCGCGCATCAACCTCACGGACGATGCCGACGCCATCGCCCAGAAGGTGCGCAAGGCCAAGACCGACGCCGAGCCCCTCCCCTCCGAGGTCGCGGGCCTGGCCGGCCGGCCCGAGGCGGACAACCTCGTGGGCATTTTCGCGGCCCTGCGCGACGTCAGCCGCGAGGACGTGCTGCGCGATTTCGGCGGCGCCCAGTTCTCGGCCTTCAAGGGCGCGCTGGTCGACCTCGCGGTCGAGACGCTCGGGCCGATCGGCGGCGAGATGAAGCGCCTCGTCGCCGACCCGGCCCATATCGACCGCGTGCTCGCGGAGGGCGCCGCCCGGGCCGAGGCCATCGCCGCGCCGAACCTCGCGGCCGTCAAGGACATCGTGGGCTTCGTGCGGACGCGGTGAGGCCCCGGAGAGGCCGGCGGGAGGGAGCGGGATGGCCGTCCAGGCGCTGATCTTCGACGTGTTCGGCACCCTGCTCGACTGGCACGGCGGGGTCGCCCGCGAGGCCGAGCGCCTGCTGAGGCCGCTCCGCCCGGACCTCGACGGGAGTGCCTTCGCGCGGGCGTGGCGGGCGCGCTACCAGCCCGGCATGGAGCCGATCCGGCAGGGAACGCGCCCCTTCGCGGATCTCGACGCGCTCCACGCCGAGAGCCTGGAGGATCTGCTCGCCGCCGAGGGCCTCGCCGGCATCCCGTCCGAGACCAAGCGCGACCTCGTCCTCGCCTGGCACCGCCTCGACGCCTGGCCCGACGTGGCCGAGGGGCTCGCCCGCCTGCGGCCGCACTTCCTGCTCGCTCCCTGCTCGAACGCCCATATCCGGCTCGCCATCGCGCATGCGCGCCGCAACCGCCTGCCCTGGGACGCCGTGCTCGGGGCCGAACTCGCGCGCGACTACAAGCCGAAGCCGGCCGTGTACCTCGCCGCCGCGCAGGCGCTGCGCCTCGCGCCGGAGGAGGTCGTGATGGTGGCGGCCCATTCCTCGGACCTCGCCGCCGCGGCCGCCTGCGGGCTCGGGACCGCGCACATCGCCCGTCCCGACGAGACGGGACCGGGCGGCGGCGAGGCCGGGCCGAGCGTGCCGGTGGACGTCTCCGCGGCGGATCTCGGCGACCTCGCCCGGCAGCTCGGCTGCTGAGGCGGGGGCACCGGCCAGCCCTCAGCCCTCGCCGCGCAGGACCCGGGCGGTGTAATCGGCCACGTCGATCGCGCCCTCGGCCCTGGCCCGGGCGGCGTCCTCCGGCAGCACGTCCTGCACCATGTCGCGGCGCTTCCACGGCGCGAGCGGCGTCTCGCGGCCCGCCTCCGGCACGGAGCGGGAATCCCGGACCTCGCGGCAGGCGTGGACGTAGCGCGGGCAATTCACCCGGACCTTCGCCACCTCGACGCGCACGAGGGCCTTGGCCTCCGGGTACGCGGCCGGCAGCGGACCCTCCCGCTAAAGCCGCGCGAGGCCCTGGAGGCGCAGGCGATGCGGCGTCTCGAAGGCGATGAACAGCAGGCCCACCCGGCCCTGCGCGGCGATGTTGCCCAGCGAGTAGAACATCCCGTTCCCGTCATACGCCATCCGGTTGATGGCTTCGCCATCTCCCGTTTCGGCAATGCGGATGTCGGCGTCGCTCAGGCGCCGCGCGGGCTCGTGATCCGGGACCCGCTTCGATCAAGGGGAGCCCGGATCAGCAGGGCGCGGTGCGCCTGCGCGGAGAGCGAGCCCATGGGATCCTCCGTGTTCCGATCGGGCCGCGTCGCGGCGGGCCTGCGGGCATGAAAAAGGCCGGCCCCGCGGGGGCCGGCCGGTGCGAGGCGCGCGGGGCGCGGCTCAGTTCTTGGTCTTGTCGACCAGCGCCTTCTCCTTGATCCACGGCATCATGCCGCGCAGCCGCTCGCCGACCTCCTCGATCGGGTGGGCGGCGTTGCGGGCGCGCGTCGCCTTGAACGAGGTCTGGTTGACCTTGTTCTCTAGCATCCAGTTGCGCGTGAAGGTGCCCGACTGGATGTCGGTCAAAACCCGCTTCATCTCGGCCTTGGTCTCGGGCGTGATGATGCGCGGGCCGGTGACGTACTCGCCGTACTCGGCGGTGTTCGAGATCGAGTAGTTCATGTTGGCGATGCCGCCCTCGTAGATGAGGTCGACGATCAGCTTCACCTCGTGGAGGCACTCGAAATAGGCCATCTCGGGGGCGTAGCCCGCCTCGACCAGGGTCTCGAAGCCGGCCTTGATCAGCTCGACGAGGCCGCCGCAGAGCACGACCTGCTCGCCGAAGAGGTCGGTCTCGCACTCCTCCTTGAAGGTGGTCTCGATGATGCCGGCGCGGCCGCCGCCATTCGCCGAGGCGTAGGACAGGCCGAGGTCGTGCGCGTTGCCGGACGCGTCCTGCGCGATGGCGATCAGGGTCGGCACGCCGCCGCCGCGCAGGTACTCCGAGCGCACGGTGTGGCCGGGCCCCTTCGGGGCGACCATCAGCACGTCGAGATCCTTGCGCGGCTCGATCAGGTTGAAGTGCACGTTCAGGCCGTGCGCGAAGAGCAGGGCCGCGCCCTGCTTCATCTGGCCGTGCAGGGACTCGCGGTAGATGTCGCCCTGCAGCTCGTCCGGCGTCAGCATCATGACGACGTCGGCCTGCGCGGCCGCCTCGGCGACCTCCATGACCTTGAAGCCCTCGGCCTCGGCCTTCTTGGCGCTGGCCGAGCCCTTGCGCAGCGCGATGACGATGTCCTTGACGCCGGAATCGCGCAGGTTGAGGGCGTGGGCGTGCCCCTGGCTCCCGTAGCCGACGATGACGACCTTCTTGCCCTTGATCAGATTGATGTCAGCGTCGCGATCGTAATAGACCCGCATGGCGGCTCCCCCTGTGCGAGTTGGTGGAGGTGATGGGACGCTCCGGGCGCTGGAGCGGCCGTGCGATGCGGCGGCTTTTAGCCGGGCGGTCCGCGACAGGGAATAGGCATTGCGGCGGGGCCGGCGCGCAGCGGATGCGCGCGCGGCGAAGACCGGAGGGGACGCGGTGCGCGCAGGGCCGGTGGATCCGGGCGACGTGGTGGCGTTCTGGCGCGAGGCCGGCGAGGCGCGCTGGTTCACGGCGGAGCCGCGCTTCGACGCCGCCTGCACCCGCTTTCGCGCCGCGCACGAGGCCGCCGCCCGGGGCGAATGCGCGGCCTGGGAGGCGGATGCGGAGGGCGCCCTCGCCCTCGTCCTGCTCCTCGACCAGTTCCCGCGCAACCTGTTCCGGGGGACGCCGCGCGCCTACGCCACCGACGCGGCGGCGCTCGCCGCGGCCGAGCGGGCGCTCGCCCGCGGCCACGACCGGGCGATCGCGCCGGAGCTGCGCGCCTTCCTGTACATGCCCTTCATGCATGCCGAGGACGCGGCCCTGCAGGATCGCAGCCTCGCGCTCTTCGCGGCGCTCGGCCTGCCCCGCCACCTCGCCGCGGCGCGGGAGCACCGCGACCTCATCCGCCGCTTCGGCCGCTTCCCGCACCGCAACCCGATCCTCGGCCGGGCCGAGACGCCGCAGGAGCGGGCCTACCTCGCGGGCGAGGACGCGTTCCGGGGCTGAGGCCGGCGGCCCGGGATGCCGAGGCGCCGCGCCGATCCCGGGCAGGCCCGCGCCCCGGCCCTGAGGCGTGGCCGCCACGGACGCGCGCATCCGAAGGCCTTACACGGCCCCCATGCTGCAACTGCGCGACTATCAGCGGGCGAGCCTCGACGCGCTCCGGGCCGCCTGGGAGGGGGCGAGGGGGCCGGCCCTGCGCGACGGCCTGATCGTGCTGCCGACCGGGTCCGGCAAGGCCCTGGTGATCGCGGCCCTCGCCCGGGAGAGTCTGGGCCGCGACCCCGCCGCCCGCATCGCCATCGTCACCCACAGCCGCGAACTGATCGCCCAGAACCACCGCGAACTCACCGGATACTGGCCCGAGGCCCCGGCCGGGATCTTCTCCGCCGGGCTCGCGCGCCGCGAGGCCGCGGCGCCGGTGCTGGTCTGCGGGATCCAGTCGGTCTGGGACAAGCTCGACCTGATCGGCCCCCGCGACCTCGTGATCGTCGACGAGGCGCACCTGATCCCCCGCGCCGCCGAGACGCGCTACGGCCGCTTCCTCGCGGGCTTGCGCGCGGTGCGGCCGGGGATGCGCGTCGTCGGCTTCACGGCGACGCCCTACCGGCTCGACAGCGGGCGCCTCGACGAGGGCGAGGGCCGCCTGTTCGAGCGCATCGTGCACGAGGTCACGGTCGGCGACCTGATCCAGCGCGGCACCCTGGCGCCCCTGGTGTCCAAGGCGACGCTCACCGCCCTCGACGTGAGCGGCGTCGGCCGGCGCGGCGGCGACTACATCCCGAGCCAGCTCGAGGCGGCGGTCAACCAGGACTGGATCACCCGCGCGGCCGTGGAGGAGATGGTGGAGTACGGCCGCGCCCGCCGGGCCTGGCTCGCCTTCTGCGCCGGGATCGCGCATGCGCGGGCGGTGCGCGACGCGGTGCGGGCGGCCGGCTTCTCCTGCGAGGCGGTCTCCGGCGACACGCCGCGGCGCGAGCGCGAGCGCATCGTGCGGGATTTCCGGGAGGGGCGCGTCCGCTGCCTGACCTCGGTCGGGGTGCTGACGACGGGCTTCAACGTGCCCGAGGTCGACCTCGTCGCGCTGCTGCGCCCGACCCAGAGCACCGGGCTCTACGTGCAGCAGGTCGGGCGGGCCCTGCGCCGCGCGCCGGGCAAGGAGGACGCGCTGATCCTCGATTACGCGGGGCTCGTGCGCCTGCACGGGCCGGTCGACAGCGTCACCTCCCGCACCGCCGCCGTGCGCGGCCGGGAGACGGAGGTGCGGGCGAAGGCCTGCCCGGGCTGCGGGGCGCTGATCGCGCTCAACGCCTCGACTTGCGAGGCCTGCTGGGTCGAGCCCGCGGCGGAGCCGGGCGAGGAGGCGAGGCACGAGGCGCGCGCCGAGGACACCCTGCCGATCCTGTCCGAGCGGGTGATGGCGGCCCTGCGGGCCGAGGGGGCGTGGCGGGAGGTGCGGGGCTGGCAGGTCGCGCCGGCCCCGGGCGGCCTCGACGTGGTGCTGGACGCCGCGGACGGCCCCCACCGGATCCGGCTCGCGCTCGAAGGGCGCGGCTACGCGCGGGAGAAGGCGGTGGCGTGGTGGCGCGGGCTCGGCGGCGGGCGCGAGGCCCCGCTCTGCGCCGAGGAGGCGCTCGCGCGCCGGGACGAGCTCGCCCGGCCGGCGATGCTGCGGGTGCGCGCGAGCGGCCGCCTCAGCGCGGAGGTCAGCCTGCGCTTCCCCGACGGGCGCCTGTTCACCGACAGGCGCCGCGAGGACGGGGCCGGCTGAGCCCGGGCCCGGACGGGGCCGCCCCGCCGGCTCTCAGGCGCCGCCTCGCCCCGCCGCCTCGCCGGGGCGGAAGAACAGGCCGGCCTTCAGGCTGTCGCCGATCCGGTGCGCCCGCTCGACCAGGACGGAGGCGATCTCGGGCGCGAAATGCGCCGCCGCACTCTCCTCGAACAGGGCGAGCCAGCGGGCGAAGTGGTCCGGGCCGAGCCCGGCGAGCGCGAGGTGCTTGCCGAAGGGATTGCCCTTGTAGCGCCCCGTCCGGAACAGCACCGAGGACCAGAAGGCCCGGATCGTCTCCATGTGGCGGGGCCAGCCGGGATCGGGAATCGCCGCCGCGAAGACCGGGCCGACGAGCGGGTCCGCGCGCAGGCGGGCGTAGAAGGCGTCGAGGAAGCGGCCGAGGCTGACCTCGTCGAGGATCTGCGCGGGCATCGCCCCTCAGATGACGACGACCGGCCGCCGCATCAAGGGGCGCCGCCCCGCGCCCGGGCCGCGCTCAGATGTACTTGTCGAGCACCGTCATCTGGGGCTTGTCGGTGACGCTGGAGGTCCCGAGCCCGGTCGGCTCGGCCGAGAACATGTAGTCGCCCCACCACGGGCCGCCCGCCCAGTAGGTGGCGCCCTGCCAGGCGCCGGTGTGCTGGCTCATGTAGCCCAGCATGGCGTCCATCGCCGCCAGGCTCGTCTGATCCTGGGCCACCCCGAACTCGCCGAGGAACAGCCGGTTGTGGGTGCTCTCGGCCCATTGCGTGGCCGCCTGGAGGCGCTCGACGCCGATGCTCGTCGAGGCGACGCCCGCGTGCGTGCCGGACCCGTCGCCGTCGAGGTACTGATGCACCTCGAAGGCGTAGTTGTTCGACGGGTCGACCACGCCGCCGCCCAGCACGGCCGCGTTGTCCGAGGTCGTCCAGGTCCAGGCCCCGTCCCAGTAGGTCCCCGGGACCAGGATCTCCTGCGCGGTGGCGCCGGCCCCGCGGATGGCCTGGATCGCCGCGTTGACGTCGCCGAGCCACTCGGTGGCGGTGGATTGCTGCGGCTCGTTCATCAGGCCGAACAGCACGTTCGGGTTGGACGCGAAGTGCCCCGCCATCCTGCCCCAGAAATCCGCGAAGGCGCCGACCGGGGTGGCCGCGCTGCCGACGGGGGAGCCGTAACCGGAGCCGTAATTGTGCATGTCGAGAACGACCTTCATGCCCTTGGCGTTCGCGTAGCTCACGACGTCGTCGATGTAGGCGAGATCGCTGCTGCTCAGGGCGCCGCCCTGGACGGGCTGCAGGCGCTCCCACAGGAAGGGCAGGCGGATGACGTTCAGGCCCTTGCCGGCGTAGTAGTCGATCTCCGCGTGGTTGGGGTAGATGTAGTCGGTCCCGTACCGGCCGGGCACCGCGCTGCCGAACTCGCCGCCCGCGAGGTTGATGCCGAGCAGGGAGAGCTGGCCCGCCGGGGGAACCGGCGCGCCGCCGAGGGTGAAGCTCTGCGTGGTGGTCTGGCCCGCATTGCCGGCGGCGTCCTGCACCCGCGCCGAGGCGGATCCGCTCGCCCAGCCGGCGGCCGGCTTGGCCACCTGCAGCGAGAAGCTGGTGCCCGAGAGGCTGGCCTGCGGCACCGTGTAGGTCGCCCCGGCCACGGTCAGCAGCAGGCTCTCCGCCGGGGCGAGCGCGGCCGAGAGCGTGCCCGAGACCGTGACGGTGCCGGCCGCCTGCTCGCCGGCGTCGATCACGTTGTCGCCCGCGACGAGCAGCTGGGTGATGGTCTCGGTGGGCGCGACGGTGTCGATGATGACGGACTTCGCGGAGGAGCGCACCGAGGTGTTCCCGGCCGCGTCCGTGGCCGTGGCCACGAAGCTGTGGGTGCCGTCGATCAGCCTGCTCGCCTCCGTGTAGGACCACGCACCCGTCGCGTCGGCCGTCACGATGGCCTGGGCGGTCGCGGCACCATCCATGTAGATGGCGACCTTGGCGCCCTTCTCGGCCGTCCCGGCCAGGGTCGGCGTCGCGTTGTTCGTGGAGGCGGCCGGGAAATCCCTGAGGATCGGCGCCGGCGGGGGCGTCGTGTCGATGGTGACGGTGAGGGCGGGCGAGGGCGCGCTCGTGCTCCTGGGCCCGCTCTGCGCGACGGCCGTGAAGGCGTACACGCCGTCGGACAGGCTGGTCGTGGCGACGCTCCAGGCCCCCGAGGCGTCCACGGTCACGGCCGGCATGGTGCCGGAGACGCGCTTACCGGCCGCCGTCGTTCCGGTGTAGCTCACCAGGATCGCCGTACCGGGCGCGCCCGTTCCGTCCAGCTTCAGGCTCCGGAAGCTGGTCAGGTTGTCGCCGAGCGCACCGCTGTCCGTCGATGCGTCCAGCCATGGCGCCGGGGGGGCCGCGATCTGCGTGGCTGGGTTGCTGCTCTTGAGGGCCATCGGACACCCGGAAACAATTGAATCAAGGCTGCCGCAGGAATAGCTCGCCTGCCTTGTGCGAAGCTGGACTCGTGCGATGGTGTCGTTGCAGCGCGTTTCGATTGGTCAAACGCGAATTGTGGTCAGCCGATCTGCTTCCGGTCCGTCATTCACGCGGCGTGAGCGGCCGGTTCAGGGAAGCTCCCGCGCCCGGGATGCCGGCATCGGCCGGCCCGCCTCCTGGCCCCCTCAGGAGACCGCCCCATGACCACGCGCATCGCGTCCCTCGCCCGCCTCGCGCTCGCCGCCGTCGCGGCGCCGGGGCACGCGCAGCAGGAGGGCGCCCAGCGAAGCGTCCAGGCCCTGGGGCCACGCGTTCCAGGCGCCGGGCGGGGCCGTCCCGGCGGTCGCCCCGCGCCGCCCCGCCCCCTCGCGGCGGCCGCCCCCGCGACCCCGTCAGCGGAGGGCGGACACCACGTGCGCCCGCATCCGCGCGCCGCAGACCGGATCGCCGAACCGGGAAGTGATCGCCGCGGCGGCGGCCCGGGTCGCCTCGTCGAGGCTCACGCGCCGCGCGCCTCGATCTCGCCGCGCAGCGGCGTGCCCTGGCACATTCCTGCCGCCGCCCGCGCCGGGACGCCGTCGCTGACCTGCGGCACGGTCTCGACCGTGACCGAGGAAAAGCCGGCAGCGAGCAGGTCCCCCCGCACCGCCTCCGGATCGTGCAACCCGTAGGGGGTGCGGGCCAGGAAGGCCGGCGGGTCGGCCGGGAACAGGGCGGCGAGGGCCTGCGTGACCGTGGCGGCGAGGTCGTTCTCGGCGAGGCGGTCCCAGACGGTCAGGACGAAGCGTCCCCCCGGCCGCAGCACGCGGCGGGCCTGCGCGAAGGCGGCCCGCCGATCGGGGAAGAACATCGCGCCGAACTGGCAGACCACCGCGTCGAAAGCCGCGTCCGGCACGGGCAGGGCCTGCGCGTCGGCCTGGCGCCAGGTCACGCCGGCCGCGCCGGGCTGCGCCGCCGCGTGGTCCAGCATGGCTTGGTTGAGGTCGGTGGCCAGGACCGGCGTGCCGGGGGGCAGGGCCGCCACGAGGGCGCGGGTGACGATGCCGGTGCCGGCCGCGGTCTCCAGCACCGACGCGGGCGCGAAGGCGGCGACCCGGGCCGCGACGTCGCGCGCGTAGGGGGCGAACAGCACCGGGCCGAGACCGCCGTCGTAGAGGGCCGGGATCGACCCGGTGAAGACGGCGTCCGCGTCCCGCATGATCGCCCTCCCGCGCTCGCGGCCGGGGCGGAAGCTTACGGGGACGCGCGCGAGGTTCAATCCGCCGGCGAGGCGGCGGGCGCGGGGGCCGGGCGGCGCTCCGCGAGGGCGAGGGCCGTGGCGGCGAGCAGGACCGCCATGCCGAGGGCCTCGGGCCGGCCGATCACCTCGCCCCCCGCCGCCACGCCGACCGCCACCGCCACCGCCGGGCTCACGAAGGCGTAGAGCCCGGCCCGGAAGGCGCCCCAGGCCCGCACCAGCCAGAGATAGATCGTGAAGGCGGCGAGCGACCCGCCCAGGACCATGAGGCCGAGCCCGAAGGCGACGCGCGGGTCGGCGAGGCCCGCGAGCCGGCCCGGATCGTAGCCCTCGGCCAGGAGCGCCACCGGCACGAGGCCGAGGGCCCCGAGGCTCGTCTCCCAGAAGGCGAGCGCGACCGGATGCATGCGCCGCATCAGCGGGCGGCTCGCCACCGCGCCCCAGGCGTAGCTGAGCGTGCCGGCCGCGACCGCCGCGAGGCCGAGCCCCGCCTCGTCGGACCCGCCGCCGCGCCGCCCCTGATAGAGGAGGAGGAGGCCCGCGAGGCCGAGCCCGATCGCCCCGAGCCGCCGCCCGGTGATCCGCTCCTCCCCGTAGAGCGCCCCGACGAGCACGATGAAGATCGGCATCAGCCCGAGATTCACCACCGCCGAGAGCCCGGTCGGTGCCCGGGCGACGCCCCAGAACAGGAGGCCGTAGGAGCCGGTGGTGATGAGGAGCGAGGCGAGCAGGATCCGGCCCGGCTGCTCCATCCGCAGCGGCAGGCGCAGGGCGAGGACGAGGGCGAGGTAGCCGAGCCCCGCGAGGGTGAAGCGGAAGAGCGCCAGGGTGACGGGCGGCACCACCTCCGCGGCGAGCTTCGTCGGCAGCCACGTGAGGCCCCAGATCAGCGCCATCAGCAGGAAGGCCGCGACGCGGCCCCCCTCCCCGCCCGTCCTCACCGCGCCGCCCGGGTCACGGCAGGGTCGGGGCGCAGGCCGGCCCCGCCGGCGCGTGCCGGCGCAGGCTCGCCAGCAGGATGGCGCCCGCCGCCTGGAAGGACAGGAACGCCGCCATCAGGTCGAGGCCGCAATCGACCCAGCTCGCCGAGGCCAGGAACGAGCCGAAGCTCACCGCGCCGATCAGGGCGTTCGAGACGGCGTCGTTGCGGGCGTTGAGCCAGGTCGCCTCGATCAGCGGGTTCGGGTCGTCGCGGAACCGCGACAGGGCGGCCGCCGCGAGGGCGGAGACCGACAGGCTGCTGGCGAGCGAGAGGGCGACGAGCCCGGTGCTGGTCTTGTCGGGCGAGGTCAGGTCCCGCCAGCCGTCGAGCAGGGATTGCGCCCCCGACGCGGCCATGATCGCCGCGACGAGGAGGGCCGAGAGCCGCTCCACCCGCTCGCCCCGGCCGAAGACCAGGGCGGCGACCGCGTTGAGCACGATGTCGAAGCCGAAGCCGCGGGACTCGTCCAGCAGGCTGTCCGAGCCGATCGCCAGCGCGTAGGCGCCCTGCGCGACCGCGACCGCGAGGGTGCCGATCACGATGACCCACACCGTGCGCGTGTAGGCGCGGCGCGAGCCGGGCCGGTGACTCTCGACGGGGCCGGATCTCACCATGGACGATGCTCCGCGCGGGGCCGGAAGGCCCCTGGTTTCTCCACTGCTTCCGAATCTGGACTGTAAAGACCGATCTTGACCTGAGTAAGGCTCGCCTGAGCTTCACCGAACCGCAGATCTCTCCAACAAACCCCGCGGGCGGGGCCGACGGGCTACTCCTCGTAGGCGGTCTCGGGCCGCTCGTCCCCGCTCTCCGGGGCGGGTCCCGGCTTGGCACGGTGGCGCCCGCGCTAGAGCGGCGCGGCGGGATCGGCCCGCGCGACGGCCTGGAGCCGGCTCATCTCGTAATGGTCGTGGTAGCTCGCGTTCAGGTAGTACATCCCTCCCGCGACGATCGACAGGACCGCCGCGAGGCATGCGAGGGAGCCGAGGACCGGGTTGCCTTGGGGGAGCGTCGTCATACGGGACCTGGGAGCGGCGGAGGGCCGGGCGGGGGCGGAGGGACCGGCGCGAAACAACTCCGAAACGTAGCGCGCGAGGCGGACAACCGCCTATGCCCGCCGCGCCACAGGCCGGAACTTCCGGCCTGCCCGGGGCCGGGCGGCGCGCGGCGCAGCGGGGGGCGGCCCGGCCCCGGGCAAGATCGGGGGCAAGATCGGGTGCAAGATCAGGGACAGGTCGTCCGGCCCGCCCGGACTCGGATCGACTTTCCGCCCTCTCGGGAAAGTCTTCGCCGGCAGAGACCGCCGTCTTGGCGGCCGACGCAGCGTTCGCCGCACCATGATCGCCGGTTCCGCGCGGGCCGAAGACTATCCTCCGGCCCCGCTCGTCCGATGCGGGATCGGTGGACCGGGCCGGAATCGGTCTCGGGACCGGATTGCCAGCGGCGGCGGATCAGATAATGTATTCAAAATTCGTAATGCCGTTCGGCCCAGCCCGGACGGCGGAGCCCGCCGCACCAAGACGGCGGCCCGAAACCTGGACGCGCCGGGTCTCCCGCCCGCCGCCTCCATCGCGGAGTGAGACGCCCATGCCGGCAAGGGTCAAGGCGACGACCAGTGTCCTCCTGATGCTGTGCCTGATGTACTTCATCACCTACATCGACCGGGTGAACATCGGCACGGCGGCGAGCCACATCAAACAGGATCTCGGGCTGACGAACACGCAGCTCGGGCTGATTTTCTCGGCCTTCGCGTATCCCTACGCGGTGTTCCAGGTGATCGGCGGCTCGGTCGGCGACCGGTTCGGGGCGCGGCGCACGCTGCTGATCTGCGGCGTGATCTGGGCCGCCGCGACCGTGCTGACGGGCTTCGCCGGGAGCATGGCGTCGCTCTTCCTGGCCCGCGTGATGCTGGGCTTCGGGGAGGGCGCCACCTTCCCGACCGCGACGCGCGCCATGCAGAACTGGACGGTGCCCGGCCGGCGCGGCTTCGCGCAAGGCATCACCCACGCCTTCGCGCGGCTCGGCAACGCGGTCGCCCCGCCGATCGTCGCCCTGCTGATCGCGCTGGTCGGCTGGCGCTACGGCTTCGTGGTGCTGGGAGTGGCGAGCTTCGTCTGGGTGGTGGCGTGGTACGTCACGTTCCGCGACGATCCCCGCGACCACGCCCGCATCACGCCCGAGGAACTCGCCGCCCTGCCGCCCGCCCGGGTCCCGGGCCAGCGCAGCGCGGTGCCGTGGGGCCGCCTCACCCGCCGGATGCTGCCGGTGACGCTGACCTATTTCTGCTACGGCTGGACGCTGTGGCTCTTCCTCAACTGGCTGCCGTCCTTCTTCAAGGAGGGGTACGGGCTCGACCTCAAGAACTCGGCCCTGTTCGCGTCCGGCGTGTTCTTCGCGGGCGTGGTCGGCGACACGCTCGGCGGCGTCCTGTCGGACCACATCCTGCAGCGGACCGGCAACCTCAAGCTCGCGCGGCTCAGCATCATCCTGCTCGGGATGCTGGGGGCGGCCGCCAGCCTGGTCGGGGTGTTCTTCACCCGCGACCTCACGGCGATCGCGGTGCTGCTCTCGGCCGGCTTCTTCTTCCTCGAACTCGTCATCGGGCCGATCTGGTCGGTGCCGATGGACATCGCCCCGCAATATTCCGGCACCGCGAGCGGGCTGATGAATACCGGGTCGGCGGTGGCCGCGATCGTCTCGCCGCTCGCCTTCGGCTGGATCGTCGACCTGACCGGCAACTGGATCCTGCCCTTCGCGGGCTCGATCGGCCTGCTGCTCGCCGGGGCGGCGCTCGCCTTCACGATGCATCCCGAGCGGCGCTTCGCGGAGGCGCCGGGGGCGGAGGGCGCCGCGCTCGCTCCGGCCGCGGCGGAGTAAGGGCGCCATGACCCGGCAGGGCCCGCTCACGGGCGTGAAGGTGGTCGAGCTCGCCCACATCATGGCGGGCCCGGTCTGCGGCCTGATGCTCGCCGACATGGGGGCGGAGGTCATCAAGGTCGAGAAGAGCGAGGGCGGGGACGACACGCGGCGCATGGTGCCCCCGACCGTGGCGGGCGAGAGCGCCGCCTACATGATGATGAACCGCGGCAAGCGCGGCCTCGCCCTCGACCTGAAGCACCCGGACGGGAAGGCGGTGCTGCGCCGCCTGCTGCGGGACGCCGACGTGCTGATCGAGAACTACCGGGCAGGGACGATGGAGCGGCTCGGCTTCGGCTACGCCGCCCTGCGCCGGGACAATCCGGGGCTGATCTACTGCTCGCTCTCCGGCTTCGGCCGCACCGGGCCCTACGCGGACCGGGCGGGGTTCGACCTCGTGGCCCAGGGCATGAGCGGCCTGATGAGCATCACCGGCGAGGGGCCGGGCCGGCCGCCGGTGAAGAGCGGGGCGCCGGTCACCGACATCACGGCGGGGATCGTGGCGGCGATGGGCGTGCTCGCGGCCTACGTGCACCGGCTGAAGACCGGCGAGGGTCAGGAGGTCGACACCTCCCTGTTCGAGGCGGGCATCGTCCAGACCTACTGGCAATCGGCGATCGCGCTCGCGACCGGGATCGCGCCGGGCCCAATGGGCTCGGCCCACCCGCTCAACGCGCCCTACGAGGCCTTCCCGACCGCCGACGGCTGGATCACCGTCGGGGCCGCCAACCAGACGAACTGGCTGCGGCTCCTCGCGGTGCTGGGGGCCGAAGCCCTGGCGGAGGATCCGCGCTTCCGCGAGAATCGCGGCCGGATGGAGCACCGCGCCGCCCTCGCGGCCGCGCTCTCGGCCTATTTCCGCGAGGCGAGTTCCGCCGAGTGGCTGGATCGGCTGGAAGCCGGGGGCGTGCCGGCGGGCCCGGTCCTCGACGTAGCGGCGATGCACCGCGACCCGCAGACGCTGGCGCGCGAGATGGTCGTGGAGGTGGCGCATCCCCGCGCCGGGCCGATGCGCACGCTCGGCCTGCCGGTGAAGTTCTCGGCGACGCCCGGACGCGTGCACGGCCCGGCCCCGCTGCTGGGCGAGCACAGCCGCGCGATCCTGGCGGCCCACGGCTACGATGCGGCGGCGATCGACGACCTGATCCGGCGCGGCGTGGTGCGCGAGAGCGCGGCCTGAGCGCCGCCCTGCCGCGCCGCGCCCGCACCCGGCCTAGTCTGGACGACCGGGCCTAGGCGAGATGACCGGGCCCAGTCGCTTCGTCGCGGGGCGGCTCCTGCTTCACCTTCCGCTAAGGAATGGAGAATAGATTGCGCTGAAACTATGCCCCGCTTGAACATTGGGATGATGCGGAAATGGGCCGTTCCTCTGAAGCATCCGGTCTGCTCGACCGTGTCCCGATCCGGCTGCAACTCGCCTTCGGCTTTGCGCCGATCCTGATCCTGATGCTGCTGGTCGCGGTGAGCGGCCTGTGGGGGGTCAACCGGGTGGCACAAGCCGTAGGCCAGCAGGAGGCCATGGTCCGGGAGCGCGACACCGCGCTCGCGGTCTCGAACGCGATCGGCGCGCTCGGCATCGCCGTGACCAGCTTCGCTCAGACGAACGACTTCGAGCATGTCCGGCGCGGCATGAACCTGGTCGTGGTCATCCGGAAGGAGGCCGAGCGCATCAAGGATGAGGGCAAGAAGCAAGCCATCCTCGACCTCACCGCGAGCTACTCGAAGAATTTCGGCCGGATGGCGGATCTGAGCATCGCCCGGCAGACGGCGACGGCCGAGGCGACGCGGCAGGGCCTCCAGCGCGAGATCGACGCGATCCTGAACAACGAACTCTCCATCGGCTCGCGCCAGATCGCGACGGCCACCAAGCAGATCCAGGCCGACGCGCAGGTCCAGCTCGCCGGCAGCATCGATACGACGCGGCGCACCCTGACGTCCTCGACCTGGCTCGCCGGCGGGCTGTCCCTCGCCGCGCTGCTGCTCGGCGCGGGGCTGGCGCTCGTCATCGGCCAGGGCATCGCGACGCCGATCCGCGGGCTGACGCAGGTGGTCGGGAGCCTCGCGGAGCGCCGCTGGGAGGTCCAGATCCCGTTCTCGCAGCGGGGCGACGAGATCGGGGCGATGTCGCGCGCCGTGGCGGTGCTGCGCGATGCGGGGCGGGAGAACGAGCGGCTCCAGGCCGAGGCGCTCGATGCGAGCCGGGCCCGCGACGCGCGCAACCGCCTGATCGAGCACCTGATCGCCGAGTTCGAGGCCGGTGCGGGCGGGCTCCTCGAAGCCGTGGGCCGCGCGGGCGCCACCCTGAAGGCGACGGCCGGGGAACTCCGGACGGTGGCGGAGCATACGCGCGGCCGGGCGGCCTCGGTGTCGCAGGCCACCGCCCGCTCGACCGAGAACGCCCAGACCGTGGCCTCCGCCTCCGAGGAGCTGACCGCCTCGATCGGCGAGATCGGCAGCCAGGTCGTCCGCGCCGACGCCTTCGTCACCTCGACCGTCGCGCAGGCCACCTCCGCCGATCGCTGCATCCGCGACCTGACCGACATGACCCGGCAGATCGGCGAGATCGTCGGCATCATCAAGGCCATCGCCGACCAGACCAACCTGCTCGCCCTCAACGCCACGATCGAGGCGGCCCGGGCCGGGCCCGCCGGCAAGGGTTTCGCCGTCGTCGCGGCCGAGGTGAAGCAGCTCGCCGAGCAGACCTCGAAGGCGACCGATTCGATCACCGCCCAGATCAACTCCATCCAGCAGGCGACCGACCGCAGCGCCAGCGCGATCGGGGACGTCGCCACCGCGATCCGCAGCATGGGCGAACTCACGGCCAACATCGCCGCCGCGGTCGAGGAGCAGGGCGCCGCGACGGCCGAGATCACCTCCAACATCCAGCGGATCGCCGACAGTTCCTTCACGATCACGGCCGACGTCGACGGGCTGAACCAGGCCGTGGCGCGGACCGGATCGGTGTCCGAGGAGGTCCACGGCGCCTCGCTGTCGATGAACGAGACGGCGAACCAGCTGCGGTCCACGATCTCGGATTTCCTGCACAAGGTGGCGCGCGCCTGACCCGGCGCGCCCGCCCCCTCCCCCACCACCCGGACATCATCCGAGGAGCGCCTTGGCGATGAAGCGGACCCTTTCCCTGGCCGCGATGGCGGCGGCGGCGATGCTCGCCGCCAGCGCCGCGTCGGCGGCATCGTTGAAGATCCTGGACCACGGCAGCCGCGGCGCCGCCGAACTCGACGCCATCGCGGCCCAGGTCGCGGCCTGGAACCGATCGCACCCGGACATCCCGGCCGAACTCGTGACCCTGCCCAAGCCGATCGAGAACCAGACGGTTCAGGCGAAGGCCCTGGCCGGCACCTGGCCGGACATCCTCGACTTCGACGGGCCGAGCTTCGCGAACGCGGCCTGGGCCGGCCTGCTGGCGCCCCTCGACGACCTGCTCCCGCCCGACCTGATGCGCGCCCTGCTGCCGTCGATCCGCGCACAGGGCCTCTACGCCCCGGACGGCAAGATCTACGCCCTCGGCCAGTTCGATTCCGGGCTCGGACTCTGGGCCTCCCGCTCGGCCCTGCGCCAGGCCGGGATCCGGATCCCCAGCGGCCTCGACGATGCCTGGACCGGCGAGGAGTTCGAGGCCGCGCTCGCCGCCCTCAAGCGCGCCGGCTACCCGACGCCCCTCGACATGAAGCTGAATTACGGCGTCGGCGAGTGGTACACCTACGGCTTCGCGCCGATCCTGCAATCGTACGGCGGGGATCTGATCAACCGCACGACCTGGCAGGCCGAAGGGACGATCAATTCCGAGGCGTCGATCGCGGCGTTGGGCCGGATCCAGTCCTGGATGAAGGCCGGGTACATCGTGCCCGCCTCGGAAGGCGACGACGCCTTCTACGGCAAGCGGAGCGCGGCCCTGGCTTTGGTCGGGCACTGGATGTGGCCGACCCACAGCGCCGCCCTCGGCTCCGACCTGGTGCTGCTGCCGATGCCGCGCTTCGGCGCGCGCCACGTCACCGGGATGGGGAGCTGGAACTGGGGGATCTGGTCGGGCTCCCCGAACAAGGAGGCGGCCGCCAAGTTCCTGGAATTCCTGATGTCCGAGCCGGCGATGGAGGCGGTGGCCGGGGCGGCGGGCGCGATCCCGTCGCGCCAGGCGGCGGCGGAGCGCAACCCGCTCTTCCGCCAGGGCGGGCCGATGGCGCTCTACCGCGAGCAGCTGACCCGCATCGCGGTGCCCCGCCCGCCGCATCCGGCCTACCCGGTGATCTCGCGGGCCTTCGCCGCCGCGGTCAATTCGGTCATGAAGGGCGAGGATCCGAAGCGGGCGCTCGACCGGGCGGCGGCGGCGATCGACCAGGAGATCGAGCAGACCAACGGCTACAAGCCCTTCGGCGGCTGAGCGGCAGCGGGTGCCGACGAGCCGGGAGCGGAGGGGCGGCCTCCTCCGATCGGGGCGGCCGGATGCGGACGCATCCCGGGCCGTCGGGACCGGAGGCTGAGCCGGACTCGTTCGTTCCCGTCGTGCAGGACGTGCGATCCTGTTGTCTGGCCGTTCATTCCGCGCAGAAGCGGCAATCGATCGATTTCTCATGCGCGTTCCGGACGGTCACTTCCGGAACGCGCATGACCAGCCCGCGCGGCGCTTGAGCGAAGCCGATGTGCCAAGCCCGCGCGGCGCCTGAGCGAAGCCGACATGCCAAGCCCGCGCGGCGCCTGAGCGAAGCCGCCATCCGCATGGCGACGCAATCCGTCGGATGTCGGATCAGCCTGTCAGGCGAGCAGCGCCTCGACCTCGTCCGCCCGCGGCAGGTCGGCGCCGGCGCGGGAGCAGGTCAGGGCCGCCGCGGCCGCCCCATAGGCGAGGAGGTCGGCCAGGGCCTCCTGCGTCAGGGCGCCCAGGGCCTGCCGCGTCAGCAGCCCGCCGCGGGACAGCCGGGCGAGGAGCGCGGCGTGGAACGTGTCGCCGGCCCCGACCGTGTCGCGGACCGCGACCGCGCGCCCGGGCACGCTCGCCGAGACGCGCTCCGAATAGGCGACGGCGCCGTCCTTGCCCCGGGTGATCACCACCAGGGCCGCGCCCAGAGCCAGGAACATCCGCGCGGCCGCCTCGGGCGAGAGCCCGAAGGCCAGGGCGACGTCCTCGTCGCTCGCCTTC
Organism: Methylobacterium sp. CB376; assembly: GCF_029714205.1. Taxonomy (NCBI): domain Bacteria; kingdom Pseudomonadati; phylum Pseudomonadota; class Alphaproteobacteria; order Hyphomicrobiales; family Methylobacteriaceae; genus Methylobacterium; species Methylobacterium sp. CB376. The sequence continues at coordinate 3,834,191 of NZ_CP121648.1, forward strand.
ACGATGTCGGCGACCCGGAAGAAGCGCTCGGCGGCGGCCCGCCAGCCGGCGAGATCGCCCACCACGGCGGGGCGCAGGTTGGGATCGACGCTGATCAGCCGCCGGCCCGCCTCCCGCGCGGCGAGCGCCGCGTAGGTCGAGGCGACCGGCTCGACCGCCAGCGTGTAGGAGCCGAAGGCGAGGGCGCGCACGGCATCCGGCAGGGCGGGCGGCAGGGAGGCGGGCGCGACCATGCGGTCGGCGGCCTCGGCACCGTGGAACGTGTAGGCCGGCTGGCCGTCCGGCCCCCGCGCCACCACCGCCAGGGGCGTCGGGTGGTCGGAGCGCGGCGCGAAGCGCGCCTCCACCCCCTCGCGCGCCAGAACCCCGGCGAGGTGCTCGCCGAAGCGGTCCCGCGACAGGCCGCCGAAGAAGGCCACCGCCTCGCCGAGCCGGGCGAGGCCGACGGCGACGTTGAAGGGCGACCCGCCGGGAAGGGCCCGCGCCGGGATCGCGGCGCCGTCGGTCGGATCGAGCAGGAGGTCGATGAGGGCTTCGCCGCAGACGAGGATCATGGGAATCGGTCCGGACCGCGCGCCGGGGGCCGGCACGCCGGGAGGGGGCGCCCCGGGGCCGGGGCGCGACGGGGCGGCGCGAGCGGCGCCGGGGGCCTCATCCGCCATCCGGTTGATGGCGTCGCCATCTCCGATTTCGGCCATGCGGATGTCGGCGTCGCTCAGGCGCCGCGCGGGCTCGCGATCCGGGATCCGCTGCGATCACGCGGATCCCGGATCAGGCGGCGCCGAGATCGGGGAAGCAGGAGGCGAGCATCTGGCGCACCGCCTCCGCCGAGTCGAGGTTCAGCGCCGCCTCGGCCACCGCGCGGCACTGGTCGGCGTCGAGGTTGCGCACCACGGCCTTGATATCGGCGATCGCGCCCGCCGAGGCCGAGAGTTCGGTCACGCCGAGGCCGATCAGGAGCGGCGCCGCGAGGGGCGAGGAGGCGAGGTTGCCGCACACGCCCACCCAGCGGCCATGCGCCCGCGCGCCCTCCGCGGCGAGCCCGACGAGGCGCAGCACCGCGGGATGGAACGGGTCGAGCTGCTGGGCGAGGCGCGCGTTGCAGCGGTCCATGGCCAGCGTGTACTGGGTGAGGTCGTTGGTCCCGACCGAGAAGAAATCCGCCTCCCGGGCGAATTGCCGGGCGATCAGGGCCACCGAGGGCACCTCCACCATGATGCCGACCTCGATCGGGGCGTCGCGGCCGAGGGCCTGCGCCTCCGCGTCGATCACCGCCCGCACGGTGCGCAGATCCGCCACGGTGGCGATCATCGGCAGCAGGATCCTGCACTGGCCGTAGGGCCTCACCCGCAGGATCGCCCGCACCTGCGTGCGCAGCAGGTCCGGCTTCCACAGGCCGAGCCGCACGCCGCGCAGGCCCAGGGCGGGGTTCTCCTCCTGCGGCAGCTGGGCGTAGGGCACGTCCTTGTCGGCGCCGGCATCGAGGGTGCGGATGATCAGCGGCCGCCCGTCGAGGGCGTCGGCGATCGCCTGGTACTCGGCGTGCTGCTCGTCCTCCCCGGGCGCGGTCTCGCGGTGGAGGAACAGGAACTCGCTGCGCAGCAGGCCGCATCCCTCGGCCCCGGCCACCAGGGCCGGCGCGACCTCCGCGAGGGCGCCGAGATTGGCGACCACCTCGATCCGCGTCCCGTCCGCCATCCGGCAGGTCTCGGCGGCCGCGCGCCGCCGCGTCTCCTGGCGGGCGCCGCGCTCGGCGAGGCGCGCGCGCGTCTCGCTCACCTGCTCCTGCGGCGGATTGACGGAGACCTCGCCCCGGTCCGCGTCGAGAACGACCACCTGCCCGTCCGGCACGCGCAGGATGTCCGGCCCCGCCGCCACCACGGCCGCGATCCCGTGCGAGGCGGACAGGATGGCGACGTGGGAGGTCGGGCCGCTCGCCGCGAGGCAGATCCCGGCGACCCGGTCGAGGTCGAGTTCGGCGAATTGCGAGGGCAGCAGGTCGTCGGCGAACAGGATGGCGCGCTCGGGCAGGGCGACCGGGGCCTCGCTGCGGCCGCACAGGACGAGGAGCACCCGCCGCTGAATGTCGACGAGATCGGCCGCGCGCTCGGCCAGGACCTCGTTGCCGAGCTGGCGCAGGGCCGCGACCTGCGCGTCCACCGCCGATCTCCACGCGAAGGCGGCGCTCCTGCCCTCCGCGATCAGCGCGTCGGCGGCGGCCTGCAGCTGCGGGTCCTCCAGGAAGGACAGGTGCGCGCCCAGGATCTCGGCCTGCTGCGGCCCATGGCTGCCGTGCTCCGCCCCGGCGCCGAGGCCGTGGATCGCCCGCTCGAGGGCCGCGCGGGTGCGCGCCAGCGCGTCGGCCAGGGCGGCGCGCTGGCGCTCGGCGCCTTCCCCCTCCTCGCGGATGTCGAGATCCTCGCGCAGCAGCCGGTGCGAGCGGCCGAGGGCGAGGCCGGGCGCCGCCGGGACGCCCGCGAGGAGGCGGCGGACGTCCGGGCCGTCGAGGGGGACGGACGCCGCGGCGGTGGGGAGGCGCGGCGCCCCGCCCTCGGGCCGCGCCGCCCGGGGGGCGCCGGTGCCGGCCGCACCGACGAGGGCGGCGACGGCGCGCGCATCCTCCTCCGCGCCGGGCCCGACCGCCTCGACCGTCAGCACGGCGCCGGCCTGGGCGCCGAGGAGCATGATGGCGACGGAGCTGCGCGCGTCGGCGCGGCGCCCGCCGTGGAAGAGGGTCACCTGCGAGCGGGCCGTCTTGGCACGCGCCGCGATGGTGCCGGCCGGCCGGGCGTGGAGGCCGAAGGGGTCGCGGACCTCGGCGGTGCAGCGGAACTCGGTCCGGTCGGCGGGCGCCTCGGGCGCGACGGAGGCGGGCGCGGAGGCCGAGGCGATCTCGCAGCAGGGGGCGCCGCGCGGGCGCGCAGCCCGAAGGCGTCGCCGTTCGTGAGCACGACCGGGATCATCAGCGAGGGCACGGCGGGGCCGATGCGGGCGGCGTCGAAGGAGATCAAGCGGTCGCCCGCCGCGACCTCCTGGCCCTCGCGCACGTGCGCAACGAAGCCGTTCCCGGCGAGCCCCACCGTCTCGATGCCGATATGCATCAGCACTTCGGCCCCGTTGCGGGCCCGCAGCGTCACCGCGTGGCGCGTCGGCGGCAGGCTCACGACCTCGCCCGCGAAGGGCGCGCGCAGCACCTCGCCGTCGGGGTCGATGGCGAAGCCGTCGCCGAGCACGCGCCCCGAGAAGACCGGGTCGGGCACGGCGTCGAGGGGCACGAGCAGCCCGTCGACCGGCGCGAGCACCGCCACGGCCGCGTCGGCCGGCGGGACCTCCACCCGCGCGCTCGCCCCGGCCCGGTACAGACGGCTGAGAAAACCCATGGTCACCTCCCCTCGCGGCGCTCCCCGGCCGCGGCCCGTGTCCACACCCGGGCGGGCCGCCAGGGGCCCGTCCCCGAGAAGCCCGTCACAGCGTCCAGCGATCCAGCCGGTCGAGGGTGAAGGCCCCCTCCGCCCGCACCCCGATCCCGTCCGCGCCGGGGCTCGGGAAGATGCGCGCGCTCAGCACCACGGCGCCGCCGCCGGCGAAGACCTCGACGGAGCTGCGATCGACGAAGATGCGCAGGTCCTCGATCGTCCCGCCCTCCGGGAAGGGCGCGGCGCCGAGCGGCACCGCCACCCCGTCCGCCCGGACCGTGTCCAGGCGCAGGCGGCGTCCGGAGCAATCCACCGTGAGGGTGGTGCGCTCGACGCCCCGCACGCGCATGTCCACGGCGAAGCTCCCGCCGTCCCGCGCGCGCCACGCCAGGGCGAGCTCGAACGCGTCCGACCGGGCGGCGGTGAGGTCCTGCGCGGCCGAGAGGTCGAGGTCGAAGATGGCGAGGTGCGCCTTGCGCAGGGCCGCGAGCTCGCGGGCGGGCACCTGGCACAGGCGCCCGTCCCGGACGTGCAGCTCCCGCGGCAGGGTGAGGCAGTGCATCCAGCCGAAGGCGGTCGAGGGCGCGTCGCCCTGCTCGGGCAGGCCCATCCAGGCGAACATCAGCCGGCGCCCGTCGGGCGCCTCGAAGGTCTGCGGCGCGTAGAAGTCGCGCCCGTGGTCGAGGCGGCGGAAGGCCGCCGCGTCGGCGGTTCCCGAGAGGTCGCCCGGCACGTAGCCGGCGACGTCGCCCCCCTGCTCCGGGCCGTGCTGCGCGCACAGGATCAGGAACGCCTCCCCGCCGATGCGGAAGAAGTCCGGGCACTCGCACATGTGGCCGAAGGCGCTGGGGCGCAGCAATTCGCGCACCGGCGACCAGCAGCGCAGGTCCGGCGAGCGCAGGAGCAGCACCGTCCCCTCCCCGGCAGCGGTCTGGGCACCGAGCACCATCAGCCAGGCATCGCCCTCCCGCCACACCTTGGGATCGCGGAAATGCGCCGTGTAGCCCGGCAGCGGCCCCGACAGGACGGGGCCAAGCTTCTCGAAGCGGATCCCGTCCGTGGAGCGGGCGAGGCACTGGTAGGTCTGCCGCTCGCCCCCGGCGCTGCGGACGTTGCCGTTGTAGATGAGGAGGAGTTCCTCGCCGTTCGCGACCGCGGACCCGGAATAGCAGCCGTGGCTGTCGAAGACGTCGACGGGTGCCAGGGCCACCGGCAGCTCCTCCCAGCGGACGAGATCGGGGCTGACGAGGTGGGCCCAGTTCTTGTTCGCATGGGAGCAGCCATGCGGGTTCCACTGGTAGAACAGGTGGTACGCCCCGTCCCAGTAGACGAGGCCGTTCGGGTCGTTGAGGAGACCCGTCCGGGGCGCGATGTGGAAGGTCGGGCGCCAGGGATCGACGGCGTGCTTGGTCATGGGAGGATCCGGTCCGCGCTCGGGAGGGCGGCCGCAGGCCGCGAGGTCGTCAGGCCCGCTCCGCCCGGAGGCCCGCGGCGAAGGCCGCCGCGAACGCCACTCCGAAGGCGAGGGCGAGCCCGATCAGGTAGTCGAGGATGCTGCCCGGCGCCGTGATGGCGATGCCGGGCAGGCCGGTGACGCCCACCGCGGTCATGCTCACCTTCGCGGCCGCCACGTAGGCCCCGCCCACCGCGCCGCCGAGCGCGGCGGCCAGCAAGGGCCGCACGAAGCGCAGGTTGACGCCGAAGATGGCGGCCTCCGTGATGCCGAGCAGGCAGGACAGGGCCGCCGGCACGGCGACCTGCTTCACCTTGGCGTCGTCGCTGCGCAGGGCCACGGCGAGCGCCGCGCCGCCCTGGGCCACGTTGGCGGCCGCCCAGATCGGCAGCAGGAAATTCGCGGCGATCGCCGGGTTGGCGAGGAGCCCGGCCTCGATGGCGTGGAAGCTGTGGTGCACGCCGGTGATGACGATCGCCGAGTAGAGCCCGCCGAAGGCGAAGCCGGCGAGCGGACCGCCCTGCGCGTAGAGCTGCTGCAGGCCCATCGAGATGCCGTCGCCCAGGAGGCGGCCGGCCGGCCCGAGCACCGTGAGGGCGAAGAACGCCGAGACGAGGAGCGTGAGGAAGGGCGTCAGGACGATGTCGAGCATGTCGGGCACGACCCGGCGCAGGCCGCGCTCCACGAGGGCCATCACCCAGACGGCGACGAGGACCGGCAGCACCGTGCCCTGGTAGCCGAGCTGCGCCACCGGCAGGCCGAACAGGTCCCAGTAGGCCTTGATGCCGGTTCCGGCCGTCCAGGCGTTCTGGAGGACCGGGTGGATCATGACGCCGCCCAGCGCCGCGCCCATGAACGGGCTCGATCCGAATTCCCGCGCGGCCGAGAACCCGACCAGGATCGGCAGGAAGATGAAGGCGGTGCTGGAGACGAGGTCGAGCAGCTGGATCGGCGCCGAGGTCGCGGGGAGCCAGCCCATCGTCCTGATCGTGCCGAGCGTGCCCATCAGCAGGCCGCAGGCGACGATGACCGGGATGATCGGCACGAAGATGTTGGAGAGGAGCCGGGCGAAGCGCTGGGGCGCCGAGAGCCGGACCGAGGCATCCTCCTTCGCCTGCGCGGCGGACACCGCCGTGAGGCCGCCCGCCCGCACCAGGGCCTCGTGGAGCCGCGCGACGCGCCCCTGCCCGATGATAATCTGGAACTGGCCGCCGTTGAGGAAGGTGCCCTTGATCGCCTCGACCGCTTCCAGGCCGGCCTTGTCGACCTTCGCCACATCCGCCAGGACGAGGCGCAGGCGCGTGGCGCAGTGTGCGGCGCTGACGACGTTGCCCGCCCCGCCCACAAGGGCGAGGATCCGCTCGGCGGCGAGCTGGTCGGCATTCGGCGTGTAGGTCATGTCTCCTCCCGGACGACCACGACATCGATTGTGGTATCGATTTCACACACGAATAGCGCAGGAGTCCGGCTGACGCAACGGAAATGTGACGCGGCGCGGGGCGCCGGCCGGCGCGGCGACCGCTCAGGCGCGCGCCTTGCGGTCCGCCACGCTGTCCCGGACACGCAGTTCGAACGGCATGACCTGCGCGGCGGGCGCGATCCGCTCGCCGCGCAGCATCGCCACCAGGGTCCGCGCCGCGACCGTCCCGGTGCCGAAATAGTCGAACCGCACGGTGGTGAGCTTGGGATTGTAGACGGCGGCGACGTCGATGTCGCCGATCCCGGCCACCGACACCTCACGCGGCACGTCGATGCGCAGATCGACGAGGCGGCTCACCGCGCCGATCGCCAGCCGGTCCGTGACCGCCAGGATCGCCGTCGGGCGCTCGGGCTCGGGAGCGGCGACGAGCCGGTCGGCTCCCGCGGCGCCGTCCCGCAGGTCGAAGCCGCCGAGGGCGATCCAGGAGGGCGGCGGCGCGATCCCGGCGGCGGCGAGCGCCTCGACGTAGCCGCCCTTGCGCTCGCACCCGACCTGGATGTCCCATTCCGCGACGCCGATCAGGCCGATGCGCCGGTGGCCGCTGCGGATCAGCAGGTCGGTGATCTGGCGGGTGGCGCGGCGCTCGTCCTGAATCACCGACGCGAAGCCGGAGGCGCTCGCGTCCTGCCCGATCACCACCACGGGCACGCCGATCTCGGTCAGGCTGGCCAGCAGCGGCCCGGTCAGCTGCGTCGCCAGGATGAGGACCCCGTCCACGCGCTGACGCCGGAACGTCTCGACATAGGCGAGCTCGTTCTCCGGGCGGTTGGCCGAACTCCCGAGGATCGGGATGTAGCCCGCCTCGGCCAGGGTCGCCGAGATCCCGGCGGTGATCTCGCTCGACGCGAAGGAGTTGATCCGCGGGATGACGACGCCGACCATGGTCGACGTGCTCCGCTTCAGGTTAGTCGCGATCCCGCTCGGAACGTAGCCGGTCTCGGCGATGACCCGCTCGATGCGGGCCCGCACCTCGGCCCTGACGTAACCGGAATCGTTCAGCACCCGCGACACGGTGGAGGCGGAGACGCCGGCGCGCGCCGCGACCTCCCGGATGGTGAGCGTGGCCCGCCGCGCCGCCCGCTCGGTGGCTGTCGTGCTCTCGTCCCGCGCCATGAGTCTCCCGTTCCGAGATCGGCGTCCGGGGGGCCCCGGATGCTGTCTACGACCTTGGGCTTAGGCCAAAACAATCCCTGACGTAGGGTCATTCGCGCCTTGCCCGCGCCGCTCGTCCCCGTCTACCATGTGGTATCGGTACCATAATAAATGTCGAGGGAGATGCGGGTGAGCGCGACGCCGCCCCTGACCGGACAACCGGTTCCGGCCTACGCCGTACGGTAAGCCAAGCTCCACCCAGGCAACATGCGATCGCGCAAGTCGCAACTTGCGGTGAAACGCCTGCACCTTAGCCTGCGACGCAAGGTCAGCTACGCACAAGGCAACGCAAGCAGGGTCATGATCCGTTCTGGCGCGGATCGAGGATGAGCTCTGCGCATATAACATTACGTCAGACGGGAGAAACACGTGCCGAGGTCGACCACACCCGATCGCCCCGCCCGCCGCAGGGCCGCCGCAGCCGCCATGATTCTGCTGGCCTCCACCTCCGCCGCCCGGGCCGGGGACGCCTCCGGCACGCCGGAGGCGATCCTGAAGCGGCTCGAGGCCCTGGAGGCGCGGGTCGCCGACGCCGAGCGGCGCGCCCGGACCTCGGAGCAGCGCGCGGCGCGCGCCGAGAGCGAACTCAACGCCGTCCGGGCGAGCAGCGGCTCCCAGGAGGCGCGCCTCAAGAAGATCGAGACGACGACGGAGATCCAGAAGGCCGAGCTCTCGAAGACGCAGAGCGCCCTCGCCGGGCAGGGCCGGGTCGTCAAGGGGGACGCCGCGGCGCTGCTGGCGCAGGCCGCCGACCCCTCCGCCTTCGAGTTCAAGGGCTACGCGCGGTCCGGATTCCTGTCCCGCGGCAGCAAGGGCGTGTGGCACAACTATCCGGGCGCGTTCCTCACGCCGGCCGGCGCCGTCGACGGGGCGGTCGGGCGCCTGGGCATCGAGTCCAATCACTACCTCGAGCTGAACTTCGGCAAGAAGTGGACCTTCGAGGACGGCTCCTGGGCGCGCTTCCGGGCCATGCTGGCGGACGGCGTCGAGAGTCAGAACGACTGGACCGGCGGCAATAACGGGATCAACTTCCGCCAGGTCTACACTGAATTCGGCAATCTGAAAGATATGCCGTCCTGGTTGTCCGGCGCCACCTTCTGGGCCGGCAAGCGCTTCGACCGCGACAACTTCGATATCCACTTCTTCGATTCGGACATCGTCTTCCTGGCCGGCACCGGCGTCGGCGTCTACGACGCGGCCATCGCCGACGGCTGGAAGAGCAATTTCTCGGTCTATTCCCGCAATTTCGGCAATGTCGGCGTCTACAACACGCCGATCGTCGACGACTACATCTTCACGTCGAACAACAAGTTCGGCAACTGGCAGTTGATGCTGAACGGGTTCGCGGCGGCGAAGAACGGCCAGTACGCCAACCTGCCGTGGTCGGCGGCGACGCTGGCCTCCTCGGCCGTGGCGGGCACGACGCAGCGCGCCGAGACCGGGATGCTGGCGATGCTCGCCTACGGGGACACGAGCTTCTACGGCATCGCCCCGGGCGTGTCGAAGACGGCGCTCCAGTTCGGCTGGGGTCTCGGCGCGGAGGCCCGCGTCCTCGGGGCGGACGGCAACCTCGCCCACGACGCCAAGACCGTGCGCCTGGCCACCTACGGCGTCACCGACCTCGCCCCCGACCTGCACTTCGCGCCGGCCGTGATGGCTCAGATCTCGCAGGACCGCTACGTCGACGGCGACAGCTACAAGTTCATCACGCTGAACGGCCGCCTGATGCAGGACATCACGCGCAGCTTCGCGATGCAGTACGAGCTGACCTACCAATACGCCGACCTCGCGCCGAATGGCTACACCGCCTACGGGCTCCGCACCGGCCAGCACGTCAACGGCAGCATCGGCAAGGTGACGATCGCGCCGACCTTCTACCTCGATCAGCTCGGCCTCGGGTTGATGACCCGACCGCAGCTGCGGGTGTTCGGCTCCTACATCATGTGGGACAAGAAGCTGCACAATTTCAGCCTGAGCGACGCGTTCGGGCCGCAATCCGGCTCCTACCTGACCAACGTGCGGCTGAGCGACAAGGCGGGCAGCTTCCTGTTCGGCGGCCAGATGGAGATCTGGTACTGAGGCGGGCGCCGCGCCGGATCCGCGCCCGAGGGGGCGCGAGAAGGAAGGGGGCCGCCCGGAGGGCGGCCCGAAGTCGAGGAGGAAACGCCCTTCGGGGCATGTCCGGCGGCGGCATCGCCGCGCCCGGCCCGGCAGGTCTCGCGCGTTGCGGCCGTGCTCGCGCTGATCTGAATCAACGCCCGCGCTCGTTCTCGGCGAAGGTCGGCGGTCGGCCCGCCCGCGAGGCGATCGGCCACCGCCGCCGGGTTCCTCGACCCCGAGCCGCTCGACGGCCTCTCGGGCGTGCTCGGTCCCGAACAGGGCGTCAGCATCATCCATCCCGGCCTCGTCCCCCGCGCCCTGCGCCCGCCCGGGCGGATCGAGGTCCACCTCGCGCGAACGACGCGCACCGGCGCCCTCGTGGACGCCGCCCGCGCGCATCTCCGGCGCCGCGTCGGCGAGGGTCCCGACCGCCTCGTCCGGCTGGTCCGGAGCCCGGCCCGGACGGCGGCGCCCCTGAACGGCTCCGGCAGAATCGGCCGACGGGACGTCCCGCACGAAACGCCATCGGCGCGCGGCGTCGGGGGACCTCGGTCCCCGGCCGCGGCCGCAGAGGAATGCCGTCCGCGGGGAACGAGGATCCCGCTTGGTTTCCACGTGGCACGGAACATGCTGGCACGGAACATGCTGGCTTGGCACGGAACATGCTGGATGACCCCAAGGATGGCGATTCCATGACGCTTCTACACTTGCGCTGGCGCAGGGATGTCGTTGTTGAATTGTGCGGCAACGCGTGCCGGAGAGCGTCGGCACCCAGGTGAGGGCTGCAGAATGGGAGCGTCACCGTCGCTTCGGAATGTCTCCGCGCTCGATGGGTTGTTCCGTGAGCACAGTCATTGGCTGCTGCGTTGGCTGAGCAAGCAGCGCTGGACCGTCACTTCGCCGGAGGATCTCACCTCCGACGTGTTCCTGGCGCTGCTGCAGATCCCCGATCTCGGCGCGGTCCGTCAGCCGCGCGCGATGATGACCACGATCGCTCGGCGGCTGATCTGCGACGCACGTCGGCGCGACGATCTCCGCCGCGCCTACGAGAACGAGCTGGCGGCCCTGCCCGAGGCGTTCGAGATTTCCGCAGAGGAACGCCTCATCCTTGTGCAGGCGCTCCAGGCCATCGACGCGATGCTCGCGGGCCTCTCGCGGAAGGCGCGCGCGGCCTTCCTGATGAGCCAGATCGACGGCATGCCCTACGCGGAGATCGCGGCCGAACTGAACGTCTCGGTCAGCATGGTGCGCAAATACGTTGCGCAGGGTCTGCGCGCGGCCGTAAAAGCGCGGAACGTCGCGGGCTGACGGGGCGGGGATCTGTCATGGCTGGGTCTGCCGAGCGCGACGAGCAGCCGGTCGAGGCCGCGATCGGCTGGATGGTCGAACTCAGTTCCGGCGCGGTCACCGAGCGCCAGAGGCGCGCCTTCGAGGCCTGGCTCGCCGCCGATCCGGGCCACGAAGCGGCGTGGCTCGGGTTGCAGGAGAGCCTGATGCCCTGCGGCGTCGCCGCCCGCCAGAGATTGCCGCCGGGCCGGCTGACGCAGCGGCTCCTCGCGCGCCAGCCCAACCGGCGCGCCGTGCTGACGGGCGTCGCGGCCGCGCTCGGCCTCGGAGCGGCCGGCAGCCTGGTGGCGGACCGGTTCGTGCCGCTCGACGGCCTGCTCGCCGACCACGTGACGCGGACCGCCGAGCAGAACCGCCTGCGCCTCGACGACGGCAGCGAGGTCGTGCTCGCGCCCCGCACGGCCATCGACGTGGATTACGCCCTCGGCCGGCGGGCCATCCGCCTGATCGAGGGCGAGGTTCTCGTGCGCGTCGCGGCGCGGTCCGCCCCGTTCCGGCTCGATGCCGGCGTCCTGAACCTCACGGCGGAATCCGGCAGCTTCCTGGTCGAGAAGCGCGCCGAGGTGCTGGCGGCGACCGGCCTCCAGGGAACGGGACGGCTCGTGGTCGGGGCCGCCGCCGCGGCGATCGGGCGCGGCGAGCGGCTCGGCCTGGAGGACGGCCGCCTGCGTCGGCAGGCGGTCGACGAGGTCGAGGATGTCACGGCCTGGCTCGACGGAGTTCTGGTGGCGAAGAACCGCTCGGTCGCCTCGATCGTCCGCGCCCTGCGCCCCTACTTCCCCGGCGTCATCCGCGTGGATCCGGCCGTGGCGGAGATCCGGGCCACCGGCGTGTTCCCGCTGCGGCACCCGGGCGAGGCCCTCGACATTCTGGGCGCGTCGCTCGGCCTATCGATCACCCGCGTGGCGCATTACTGGGTGGCTATCGGGCCGGATGCGGCTGCGGCGACCCGGTCCGGGTGATCGCCACGCGGGGCCGGGGCGCCCCCGTCCAAGACGGCGTGGGCCCGGGTCTTCGACGTCCGGCCATCTCCGGATACCGCCGGTCTCCGCCACCCGCACCGCGACCGGACCCGCGTCCTCGTCGAGGACCGGGTCCATCCCCCCGGGCGGGGTTCGCACCGGGGCGCCCGGAGCCTCGGCGGCGCCGGTCCGGCCGAGGATTTGGCCCGGCGAGGATTTGGCCCGGCGAGCACTCGGCCCCGAAGACGGCCTCGGTCGCGGAGGGGATCGTCACGGGGCCTGCTCCCGCGCGTCGTTCGGCCCGCCGAGGACGAGCCGGTGGGTGTGGAATGCGTCGAGCACGTCGGAATGCGCGATGCTGATCAGGGTGAGGTCCGGCAGGGATTCGAGGAGCAGCGCGTACATGGCACGCGCGTTCGGCGGATCGAGCGCGCTCGTCGCCTCGTCGAGCAGGATCAGCGCCGGGCGCAGCAGCAGGGGACGCAGAAAGGCGAGGCGCTGCTGCTCCCCGGGCGAGAGGTGCTGGTCCCACTCGGCGGCCCGGTCGAGATCCGCTGCCCGCTCCGCGAGGCCGACGCGCCCGAGAAGGTCGCGCAGCACCGCGTCCGGCACCGATTCCCGCGACGGGTAGGTGATGGCGTCCCGCAGCGGGCCGACCGGCAGGTAGGGCGTCTGCGGCATGAACAAGGTCGTCTCGCGGGCCGGCATCGTCAGCCGGCCAGCGACTTCCGGCCAGATCCCGGCCAGCGCGCGCAGCAGCGTGCTCTTGCCGATGCCCGAGGGGCCTCGGATGAGCCAGCGCTGCCCTCGCTCCACCCGCCAGGCCGGCAGGGTCAGGAGAGTCGCGCCGCCGGGACGGGCCACGGACAGGGTCTCGACCGCGACCATCGTCGCCGCGTCGCCGGGCTGCTCGGAAGCGGGCGGGACCGGGACGGCGTCGATCATCGCGTCGAAGGCGCGCAGGCGGCGGATCGTGCCGCGCAGGGTCTGGAGCGCGGTGGCGGATTGGGCAAAATACGCGATCGTGCCGTTGTACTGGCCCATCGATCGCTGCGCCTGAAACATCTCGCCGAGCGACGACCCACCCGCGAGGTAGCGCGGCATCACGAGCAGCAGCAGGAAGAGCTCCTCGACCGTCCCGACCGTGGCATTGGTGACGGCGATCCTCACCGCCTGGACGATCTGGGCGTAGACGTTGGTGCGGATGGCCGAGAAGCGATCGGTCAGGGCGGCAGCCTCGGCCGCCTCGCCGCGCAGGAGCGCGACCTGCTCGGCGGCGCGCCGGACCTGGATCAGCTTGAAGCGGAAATCCGCCCCGACCCGCTGCCCCGCCGCGACGAGGCGCGGCAGCTTGCGCCCGACCCAGATCACCAGGGCGGTGTGGAGGACCGCCCAGATCGTGGTGACCCAGAGCAGCAGGCCGGGAACCTGGAACGTCGCCGGGCCGATCGTGACCCTGCCGTCGCCGGAAGCGTCCCACAGGATGATCCCGAAGGTGATGCCCATCGACGCAACCTGGAACATCGCGAAGGCATTGGTCACGGCGGCGTGGGTGAACGCATCGACATCCTCGGCGATGCGCTGGTCGGGATTGTCGAGGAGATCGCGGCGCTGGCCCTCGTAATAGGCGCGGCCGTGCAGCCAGCGCGCGACGTATCGGCCGGTGAGCCACTGGCGCCACTCCAACGCGATAGCGGTGGGCACCGAGAACGCGACCGCCGCCTGCACGATGCTGGCGCCCAGCACGACGGCGAGCAGGGCCATGACCGCGGGCAGCCGGTCGAGCGCCCGCTCGGCCAGCATGTCGTAGAGCGCCTTGGTGTAGCGGGTGCTCAGGACGCTCGTGTGGACGGCCGCGCTCAGGGAGGCGAGGTTGAGGGCCACCAGCGCCCAGGCGCGGCCGGCACTCCGCGTGATCCAGAACCCGCCGGCCAGCCGGATGAAGTGCCTCAGCTTCGCGTCGGTCGGCGCCGCGCTCCCGTCCGCGTCGTCGCGTGCCGGCGCGGGGGCGCGAGCCCCGTGGTGGCTGGGCGCCATGGCAGCCTCGTCCCTCGTGATCACGCGTCAGGCCGGAGAGGAACCAGGCGGCGTCGCCGCCTCGATCGGGGCCGGGCAGATCCGCGCGGCCTCCGCGGCCGCGCCGGAATGGGCCTCGGCGAAGGCGGCACGGCCGGCGGGGGCTGCTGCGACCGGCCCCGCTCGCCCCGGCTTGGTCGATCGTGCCGGCGGCGCGCTGCGCCTTGAAGCCTGCGTGGCGGATGGCGCGGCGCCGCGGAGCGCCGCCGAAGGCGAGTCGCAGCGCCGGGTGGGGAACGGGCATGAGAGGCCTCGAATCTCTGGGCGGGCGCGGGACGGGACTTGCCGCGGTGACCCTCGCCGGGCGCACGGCGCGGAACCGCCCTGCCCGAATCATCCGAAATCCGTCGGATTGCGTCGCCATGCGAATGTCGGCTTCGCTCAAGCGCCGCGCGGGCTTGTCAGACGCTGTCCGGACGTGATCGTCCGGACAGCGTCTCAGAAGGTGACCCGGGCCTGCGCCAGGATCCGACGTCCTTCCCCGATCGGGACGAACATCGGAGTCTGGGTCGGTTGATAATAATACTGATTGAGCAGATTCTTCACGTTCAACGAAATCATCATGTTGTCTTTCGTATACGATAACATCGCGTCGAGAGTGACGTGGCCTGGAAGTTTGTAGTTGTCGTTCTTCGAGCCAAAGGACGTGTAGGTGCTCGGGATGCCCTCGGCGCCGCCGCCGATCTGCAGACCTTTCAGCGGGCCGTCGGTGAAGCTGTACACCGCGTAGAGCTTGCCGGTGTAGGATGGGATTCCGGGATAGACATCGCCCGGCTGACGGCGGGGGTACTGAATGATGGTCCGCCCGACGCTGCCGATCAGGCTCAGGTTCTCCGTCACCTGTCCCTGGAAGTCCAATTCGAAACCTTTGCTCGTAGTGCCCGGTCCAAGAACGCTTGCGCGCAAATCGGGTCGATATATAAGTGTATTACTGTAAGAAATTTCGAAATGCGAAGCCGTGATCATGAAGCTGTCATTGAGCAGATTAAACTTCAGACCATATTCGTTCGAGTCGTTATATTGAGGAGGAGAAGTTTTGCCATCGGCAAGAACGCCCCGGTTCGGAATAAATCCGGTGCCGATCGTGCCATAGATGCTCATCCATTTCGTAATATCATAGACCCCGCCGGCGCTATATGTCAGCGCGCCATAATCGGTCAGACTATGGCTGCTCTTGCCATTATCCTCGGAATTTCTGTCCGAGCTGTAAAAATCCTGCCTGACCGATCCCAGAATATGAAGACGATCAAATAGATCAATTTTGTCTTGAAATGCCAATCCGATGTCTTCCGATCCGAGATGAACTCGCGTCTTGAAATTCCGCCCAAGAGATCCCTGCCGATTCGGCAAAGGCAGCGTGAGCGGCGGATTTCTGGGATCGATCAAGCCGGCAGGATATCCCACGAGGTTATAATTGACAAGATAATCATTCGTGTAGTCAATTCCGAATCTGGCCGTCTGCTTGTAATCCTGGAACGTGTGAACTGCGATCAGGTCGGATTGCGTGACGAACTGCCGCTCGGTCGCCGAGGTGAAGCCTCCGCCGAGCGGGACGGCCGCCGCACTCCGACCGGGCACGAATATATAACCAGAGGACACGTAATTATTCGCGAAATATCCGGTCCTGTTCCGAAACGTGAAGTCGAACGAACCGAAATTTGCTGTATCGATGGCATCGAATCTGTGCTCGACGTCCACATAGAGGTTGAAGGCTCGGAACGACGCCCCGGCCTCGGGGGTGCCGATCGGCTTCTCGCGATCGACCCGGAGCGGGCGGAAGTGGAGGGAGGGAATCCCGATCGTCATCGGCGGCAGCCCGCTGAGCTGGTCGAAGTAACGAACCCCGGCGGTCACGATCGTGGCGCCGTCGTCCCAGCGGATCTTCGGGGAGATCAGCCCTTCGTGGGGAGATCTGTCGCCGCCGAACGACGTGTCGGCCGTATTGCCCGAGAGGTTCAGCCGGTAGGTGAGGCCCTCGGCCCCCTCCACCGGCCCGCCGAGGTCGAAGGCGAGCGTGCGGTAGAATCGGCTGCCGAGGGTGAACTGCGCCTCCCGGATCGGATCGGCACTCGGCGCCTTGGGGATGATGTTGATCCCGCCGCCTTCGAGGCTCACCCCGGTCAGGTCGGTGGTCGGGCCCTTGATCACGTCGACGCGCTCGACGTCCTGCACGGGCAGGTTCATGCCCCGCGGACCGACGCGCCCGCCCACCATCACGTTCTGCACGCTGAAGCCGCGGATGGTGTAGCTCGGGATGCCGCTGCCCTGGCCGGCGCCGTAATTGACGGTGACGTTGCTGGCGTTGGTGGCCGCTTCGAGGATCGAGGTGGAGGCCTGCGCCTTGATCACCTCGCGGGTCACGCCGACGACGGAACGCGGATTCTCCTTCTGTGGGAAATTGAGCCGGTCGGAGGTGACGGTGGAGCCGGAGAGGAAGCCGCGATCCCCGGTGCTCCCCGCGAGGTCGGCCACGTCGATGGCGGCGATCATCCCGTCGCGGCTCGGGACGACCGCGCTGCTGCCCTGGCCGCGGCGGATGGTCAGCGAGCCCTGCGCGCTCGGCGTGGCCACGAGGCCCGAGCCGGCGAGCGCGCGGTCGACCGCGTCGCGGACGGTCATGCGGCCGATGATCGGCCCAGCCGCGCGGCCCTGCGTCACGTCTGCCGGGAAGGCGATCGTGCGGCCGCCGGCGCGCCCGATCTGGGCCAGGACGCCGCCGAGATCGCCGGCCGGTATGGCGAAGTCGACGAGATCCTGAGCGGAGGCCGGCAAGACCAGCGGCGGCAGCACGCTCGCCGCCGAGGCCGTGGACAGAAGGAGGGCGACCAGCCTCCAGCGGCGGCTGCGACCGCCCCTGACCGGCCCTGGCCCGCGCGACCGGTCCGCCTCGGATCCGGCCGTCATCCTCTGCGCCATCGTCATCGCGACCCCCTGTGCGTCTGCGGTTCGGTCCGCTTTCACCTTCTGTGACGCTCGGGCCGCCGAAAGCGTCAGTCCGGGCGCGAGGTTTTTTGAAGAATTCGCGATCCCGGAGCATTCGCTGACTTGGAGTCGGATTCCGCGATCATGCCTCACTCTAGGTCAGGCGGACCGGCGACCGGAGCACGGCGCGTCGGCTCGGCGCGAGCGGGGCGGGCCGAGCCGCGGAACGACGGCCCGGCCGGCGCGCGTTCAGACCAGGAGCATGTCCGGCGTCAGCAGGAAGGCGGGCACGCCGACCAGTTGCACCTGGCCGCCCCCCGACAGCGTCAGCAGCCCATCCCCGTTCTCGGCCGCGCCGATGCTGAGGGACTGCCCGTCGAGGAGATGGATGCGGTCTCCGCTCGCGGCGGAGACGCCGAGGATCAGGTCCGACCCCGATCCGGCGCCGAACACGAAGGTGTCGGCCCCCTCGCCACCCTCGAGCATGTCGTCCCCCGCGCCCCCGTCGAGGGTGTCGCTCCCCTCGCCGCCGATCAGGAGGTCGTCGCCCCGATCTCCGTGCAGGACGTCGTTCCCGCCCGCCCCCGTCAGCGTGTCGGCCCCGCGTCCGCCGAACGCGATGTTGTCGCCCTCGTTTCCGATGATCAGGTCGTTGCCGTCGCCGGTGATCGCGTTCTCGATCCCGACCTGGCCGAGTCGGATGAGTTCGGTATTGCGGACACGCGAGATCGCCCCCGGATTGAGGTCGAGGACCACGTCGCCGGTCATGGAGGCGGCCTCGATCCAGTCGCTGCCGCCGTCGCGGTCGTCGAGGACCCGGCGCGACGGATCGAGGGCCGCCATGTCCAGGAACTCGTCGGTGTAGTGATAGACCTCGTCGGAAGAGGGCGCGGACCCGTAGGCCGTCAGGCTGATGCGGCCGAGGGTGCCGCGGTCCCAGGGCATCTCGTTCTTGATGCGAACCGTCCATGTGCCGGCGCTGCGCTCGCCGCGGAGCCCATCCACCCCGAACGTCCAGGTGAGCCCCGCAGCGGCGTCCGGAGGGTGCCCGCTGCCGTCGTAGAGCTGCACGGCCGTGCCGGCAGGCGAGATCAGCGTGATGCGCAGATCCCGATAATCGCCGACCGCGATGCCGCCTTCAGGTCGACATGGTCGAGCACGACATCGTCCGTGAGATCGAACGTGGAGGCGAGGGTTCCCGAGTCCGGGATCGCCTCGCCGACGAAGAGTTCGCCGGAGCGCACCGTGATCTCGTTCGCGGAGGTCTGCGCGGGGGCGCCGATGGCGTGCCACGCCTCCGCCATGCGGACCGCACCGAAGACGTTGACCTTCCCGTAGCCGAAATCCGTGTGGACGTGCATGCCGCCACCGTTCCAGGTCGTGGCGCGGTTGATCTGCCAGACCCCGTGCTCCCAGCCGTTCGGCCAGGCCTGTCCGATCGCGCTGCCCAGATGGGTCGCGGAGGCGGCCAGGATGGTCTGGACGTCGCGCCAGCCGAGCCCGGGATTGGCCTGGAGCATCAGGGCGACCACGCCGGAGACGACCGGCGCCGGTGCCGAGGTCCCGGTGAACGCCATGTAGGAGCCAGGAGAATCCCCCTTCGAGCCCGGCATGTCGGTCGTGATCAGGCCGGTGCCCGGGGCCGTGACGAGGACGGAGGACCCGTAGTTCGAGAACTCGGCCCGCCTGTTCGAGAAATCGGTCGCCGCGACCGTCACCGTGTAGCGGGAGGCGTTCCCCCCGCTGCCGTTCGCGTTGATGCCGTCGTCGTTGCCGGCGGATTGGATGATCGGGGTTCCGAGGCCGCCGCGGCCGGTGCGCGAGACGACGTCGAAGGCTTGATCGAACCGCGCCGTGTCGCTGGTCGGATCGTTGAGGTTCGCGTTCGGGTTCAGCCAGAGCGGCGAAGGCTGCCCGCTGAAATTGATCACGTCGTACTGGGCGCAGGCCCGCATCGCCGCGATGTCGCCGTCGACGTCGTGGGGCACGCCGATCGGCGGTCCCCACCGATTGAGGTCGATCTGCGTCAGGGCGGCGCCGTAGGCCACGCCGACGCCGCCCTCGCCGTTGTTGCCAGAGGCGGCGATCACGCCCGCGACTTCCGTGCCGTGCCATCCGGAATACGTGGTGACGCCGTCATACGGCCCGGGGACCAGGATCGGCCGGCTCCGGTCCTCGCGCTCCTTCAGGTCGGGATGCGTGAAGTCGATGCCGTCGTCGAACACGCCGACATGGATGTCGGTCCCGTCGTAATCGTCCCAGATCGCTTCGATGTTGCCGATCGCTCTCAGGTACCATTGCTGAGCGTAGTAGGGGTCGTTCGGGTGCATGACGTCGCCGATCCTTCGCGTGGGCAGGGCCGAGCGAACCTGTCCGGACGGTCGCGCGGCGTCCGTGCGGAGGGAATGCGGCAGCCCCCACCGGCCTTGTCGGACGGGCGGGCGCAAGCGACAGAGACCCGGCCGGGATTCGGCGCGGTCCGGCCCGGGCGGCCCCCGGCCCCGGGCCGGGGAGATTGACCGACACCGCAGCACCGATTGATCGACATCAACGCGGGCGCGGCGCGCGGCGGTCAGGATCCGCTCTCGGGGTCCCCGGCTCGGGCGAGGCCGTGGCGGCGCCCCCGCCCGGCCCGCCCCTCGGGCCGAGCGGCCCGGCCGCCCCATCGAGGAGAACGCAATGCCCTACGCGTCCGTGCACGCGACGAGTGCCCGCCCGGCAAGCCCGCCGCGTGCCGGGAGCGGCCCGGACTACCAGGCCATCTTCCGCTCCGCCGTGGACCGCCTGCACGACGAGCGCCGCTACCGCGTCTTCGCCGACATCGAGCGCGTCGCCGGCCGCTTCCCGGTCGCCCGCCGGCGCCTGCCCGACGGCAGCTGCCGCGACATCACCGTCTGGTGCTCCAACGACTACCTCGGCATGGGCCAGCACCCCGACGTCGTCCAGGCCCTCACCCGGACCGCCGCCCGCTGCGGCGTCGGCGCCGGCGGCACCCGCAACATCGCCGGCACCTCCTCCCCGCTGGTCGACCTCGAGCGCGAACTCGCCGACCTCCACGGCAAGGAGGCCGCCCTGGTCTTCACCTCCGGCTACGTCTCCAACCAGACCGGCATCGCCACCCTGGCCCGGCTGATCCCCGACTGCCTGATCCTGTCCGACGCCTACAACCACAATTCGATGATCGAGGGCGTGCGCCAGTCCGGCTGCGACAAGCGCGTGTTCCGCCACAACGACCTCGCCCATCTCGAGGCGCTGCTGGCCGAGGCCGGCGCCCGGCCCAAGCTGATCGCCTTCGAGAGCGTCTACTCCATGGACGGCGACGTCGCCCCGATCGCGGCGATCTGCGACCTCGCCGCGCGCTACGGGGCGATGACCTACATCGACGAGGTGCACGCGGTCGGGCTCTACGGGCCGCGCGGGGCGGGGATCGCCGAGCGCGACGGGGTGATGCACCGGCTCGACGTGATCGAGGGCACCCTGGCCAAGGGCTTCGGGGTGGTGGGCGGCTACATCGCCGGGAGCGCGGTGCTGTGCGACGCGGTGCGCAGCCACGCGCCGGGCTTCATCTTCACCACGGCGCTGCCGCCGGCGATCGCGGCGGCGGCGACGGCCTCGATCCGTCACCTGAAGCGCTCGGGGGCGGAGCGGGCGGCGCATCAGCGCCAGGCGGCGCGCACGAAGGCGGCGCTGGCGGGGGCGGGTCTTCCGGTTCTGGCGACGCCGACGCACATCGTGCCGGTGATGGTGGGGGATGCGGAGCGCTGCAGGGCGGCGGCGGACCGGCTGCTGGAGCGGCACGGGATCTACATCCAGCCGATCAACTACCCGACGGTGCCGCGGGGGACGGAGCGCCTGCGGATCACGCCGTCGCCGTTCCACGACGAGGCTGACATCGCGCGGCTGACGGCGGCGCTGGTGGAGGTCTGGGACGCGCTCGGCCTGCCCCGGGCCGGCACGGCCTTCGCCGAGGCGGCCGAGTAGCGGAGCCGCCGATGCGCGCCGCGCGACCGGAATCCGCCGCGGCCCCCGGCGGAGGAGCTGTGCCGTGATGGAATTCGCCGCCGCCCTCGCGACCTTCCTGGTGGCCCACTCGGTCCCGGCCGTCCCGCGCCTGCGCGGCCGGCTCGTGGCGCGCCTCGGCCGCCGCGCGTACCTCGTCGCCTATTCGGCGCTGTCGCTCGCCCTGCTCGCGTGGCTGATCGTCGCCGCGCGGCGCGCCGGGACGGTGGCGCTGTGGGAGCCGGCGCGCTGGCAATGGGCCGTGCCGCTCGCCCTGATGCCCGTCGCGCTCTTCCTCATCGCGGCCGGGCTCTTCGCCGCCAACCCGCTCTCCGTCTCCCTGCGCGCCGGGGCGGAGCCGGGCCCGGTGACGGCGGTGACCCGCCACCCGCTGATGTGGGGCTTCCTGATCTGGGCCCTGGCCCACATCCCGCCCAACGGCGACCTCGTCTCGGTGGTCCTGTTCGGCGGGATGGCGGCGTTCTCGCTCGCGGGCTTCGCCCTCCTCGACGCGAAGGCGCGGCGCCGGCTCGGGGCGGAGCGGTGGCGGGCGCTGAGCCGGGGCACCTCGGTCGTCCCCTTCGCGGCCATCCTGGCCGGCCGCGCGCGCCTCGGACCGGTCCGCCCGCTGCTGCCCGCGGCCGCCGCGGCCCTCGCGGCCTATGCGTGGTTCCTGGCGCAGGGGCACGCCCTGCTGATCGGGCCCGACCCGCTGGCCTCCTTCCGGGCCCTCGGCTGACCGGGCGCGACGCCCCCCGCGGACGCGGCGTCGAGCCCCCGCGTCCCGGCCATGGATCCTGCGCGACGAGGAGACCGCACGATGATCGAACCAGCCCGCGCCGAACCCGCCCCGTACCGGGGCCCCGCGGACGAGCGCGCCGGCCGCGTCGCGCCGGCGGGCGCCCGGCCCGCCCGCCCGGCGGCGCGCGCCGAGGCCGCGCGGCCCCGCGCGGGCGCGGACGGCGCAGCCGCGCCGGCGGCGCTGCTGCCGCTGGAGGAAGCCTGCGCGCGGGCCGCCGCCGCCTGCCGCCCGGTGACCGAGGCCGAGACCGTGGCGCTGGCGCTGGCCTCGGGCCGGGTCCTGGCCGAGCCCGTCCGGGCCGCCCGCGCCTGCCCGCCCTCCGACCGCTCGGCCATGGACGGCTACGCGGTGGCGGCCGGCCAGGGCCTCGCGGCCGGCACGGTCCTGCGGGTGCGCGGACGCATCGCCGCGGGCGAGGCCGGCGAGGCGCTCGCGCCCGGGATCGCCGCGCGCATCTTCACGGGCGCCCCCCTCCCGCCCGGAGCCGACGCCGTCGTGATGCAGGAGCATGCGACGGTCTCGGGGGACGCCCTCCGGCTCGGCGGGACCGTGGCGCCCGGCGATCACGTGCGCCGCCGGGGCGAGGACGTGATGCCCGGCGACGGGCTCGCGGCGGCGGGAACCCGGCTCGACCCGCGCCGCATCGCGCTCCTGGCGGCGCAGGGCATCGGGACGGTGCGCGTGCGGCGCCGGCTCCGCGTCGCGGTGCTCTCGACCGGCAACGAGCTGCGCGGGCCCGGCGAGGACGGGCGCGAGGACAGCGGCACCTTCGACACGAACCGGCCGATGCTGATCGCGCTCCTCGGCGGCATGGGCCTGGAGGTCGTGGACGGGGGCCGGGTGCGGGACGAGCCCGCCGCGCTGGCGCGGGCGCTGCGCGACCTGGCGGCGCGGGCCGACCTCGTCGTGACGACGGGCGGGGCCTCCGTCGGCGAGGAGGACCACGCGGCGGGGTCGCTCCGGCTGGCCGGCGGGACGGGGGAGACGCTGGCGCTCGACCTGAAACCGGGCAAGCCCGCCGTGGTCGGCCGGATCGGCGCGGCGGCCTGTCTCGGCCTGCCCGGCAACCCGGTCTCGGCCCTGGTGTCCTTCTCGCTCCTCGGACGCGCGATGCTGGCGCGGCTCGAGGGCCGCGACTTCGCGAGGCCGCAGGGCCTCCCGCTGCCGCTCGCGCACGCGTTCCGGCGCAAGCCGGGCCGCACCGAGTTCATGCCGGCGCGCCTCGTGCCCGGCCCGCAGGGTCCGGCGCTCGCCCTGCTCGGGAGTACCTCGGCCCGCCTCGCGCCGCTCGTGGAGGCCGACGGCTTCGTCGAGGTGCCGGCCAGCCTCGCTTCGGGCGCCCCGGGCGAGCCCGTCGCCTTCCACCCCTTCGGCGGCCTCCTCGGCGCCTGAGCGTCGGCCGCGGCGGGCCGGGCGGCGGCGCCCGGCTCCGGGCGGGCGCACTCCCCTCCCCCGCCGGCGGCGCGCCTGCGACCGCCCGGGCGCCGTCGTCCCCGCCGCGCCGGGCCGTCACGCGGCCGGGCCGCGGGCGGCCGGATCGGCGAGGGTCCGGACGACCTCGACGCCCTCGAATTCGGGATGGAAGAGGGTCAGCGGCTGCGCCCCGGCCTCCCGGGCATGGGCGAGGCGGAACGGCTCGGAGCGCGTCCAATCCTCGAACGCGGCGCGCGACGCCGAGGCGGTGTGGGACGCGGAGAGGATGTGGTCCTCGCGCACGGGGCCGCGCAGCATGTGGAGGGCGACGAAGCCCGGACGCTCGCGGAGCCTGCTCTCCCGCGTCGGCCACACCTGCTCGAAGGCCTCCGCCCGATCCTTCGGCACCTGGAACCGGTTCATGGCGATGATTGTCGAGGAGCTCCGTCCGATCCGCGGCGCCGCATCGGCCGCACGCGCGGCCTAGCTCAACTTGCCCGGCGAGGAAAGATCTCGCCGGAACAGGCAAGATCGCCATCCTATTTTTGAAGTAGATCCATTCTCAACTGCGAATCTTCTCGACGATGTCTCGCTGCCGGAACGCGGCAAGGGCCCGGCGGGACGAGGAGGACGGGTCGGGCACCGACGGCACCCCAGGGGATGAGCCGGCCACGCGGATGCGGACGCGGCGGCATCACGCCTTGCACTAGCGCAACGGCGCGACGATGCCGATTTTTATCCTGGAAAGATTCCAGTCTTGCTCAGAAGATGTTTCGAATTGCATCAAGTCGATGCACGCGGACACCGATTGACTTTAGGGCACAGGAGTCCGCATGTCGGCGCCGGCCTGCCGGCGCGCCTTCCCGCAGCGGGCCGGCCCCATGCCTCTGCGTCATGCTTCGCGGAACCCGAGATGATCGTCCGCTGCCTTCCGTCCCGCCGTTCCGGTCTCGCGGCCGGCCTCTCCCTCCTCGCCGTCGCGTCCGCTCAGGCGCGGGATGCGGCGGCGCCCGCCCCGGCGGCCCGGACCGATGCCCCGATCGCCCTCGACACGATCTCGGTGACCTCCACGAGGACCGAGGCGCCGGCCATCGCCGCCCTGTCGGGGACGAGCGTGGTCACCCGCGCGCAGATCGACCGGATCCAGCCGAGCCGCCTGTCCGACCTGCTGCGCGACGTGCCCGGCGTGACGACGCAGGAGAACCAGAACGATCCGGCCCAGGCGGTCAACATCCGCGGGCTGCAGGATTTCGGGCGGGTCAACGTGCTGGTGGACGGCGCCCGCCAGGATTTCCAGACCTCCGGGCACAGCGCCAACGGCGTGTTCTACCTCGATCCGGAACTCGTCGGCGGGGTCGACGTCACGCGCGGGCCCGCCTCCACCCTCTACGGCTCCGGCGCGATCGGCGGCGTGGTCGCGTTCCGCACGCGCGCGATCGACGACATCCTGACGCCTGACGAGACGATGGGCGCGGTGCAGAGATGGGGGTTCGGCGGCAACGGGCAGCGATTCGTGAGCACGACGGCGCTCGGCGCCCGCATCGGCCCGGCCGCGGACCTGTTCGGCCAGTTCGTCTCGCGCCACGCCGATCCCTACCGCGACGGTTCCGGCACCCTGGTGCGCGACACCGGCAGCGCGCTGACCGCGGGCCTCCTCAAGGCCAATCTGCGGCCCGCCGAGGGCCACGAGATCAGCGGCACCGCCCTGATCCAGGATTTCGACTTCGCCAATGCCGGCACCGGCCAGGCGGGGGCCCGCTTCGCCAACAGGGTGCAGGCCGACACCTACACCCTCGGCTACCGGTTCGCCCGACCTGACGTGCCGCTGATCGACCTCGACGCCAAGGTCTACCGGACCTCGACGCACGACCTCCTGACCTTCCTCTCCGACGCGCCGAGCGGCCTCTACGGCGGTCTCGGCGCGCGTCCGGGCAATCGCATCGACTACGACATCGCGACCTCGGGCCTCGACATCCACAACTCGGCCCGATTCGACACCTGGGCGCTGAGCCACCGGCTGACGCTCGGAGGGGATTCCGTGCTCGACCGCGTCGAGACGGACGACCGGGCGGGCAGCTTCGGGGCCGCCTTCACCCCGTCCGGCACCCGCAGGCTCGCGGGAGCGTTCGTCCAGGATGAGGTGGGCTATTCCTCGTGGCTGCGCGTGGTCGGGGCGCTCCGCTACGACCGCTACGCATTGTCCGGCGGCGCCGTGCACGCCCGCGGTGAGCGCCTCTCTCCGAGGATCACCGTCGGCGTCACGCCCCTCACCGGAATCACGGTCTTCGGGACCTACGCGGAGGGCTATCGCGCCCCCTCGATCACCGAGGCCCTGGTGCAGGGCATCCACCCCTTCCCGGCCTTCACCCTCCTGCCCAATCCGGCGCTCCGGCCGGAGGTGGCGCGCACCATCGAGGGCGGCGTCAACCTCGCCTCCGGCGATCTGCTTCGGCCCGGCGACACGTTCAGGGCCAAGCTCAGCGTGTTCTCGACCGGCATCGCCGATTTCATCGCCGTCGGGCCGGTTGGCCCGACCTATCTCGTGCCGGCGCTTCCCGGCCTGCCGGCCTCGGCCTGCGCGCGCGGCGCGGGGCGGTTTCCGTGCGTGATCCCGGTTCGGTCGCTGCAGTACCGCAACGTCGCCCGCGCGGACCTCTCCGGCGTCGAGCTGGAGGGCGCCTACGATTGGGGCGGGGGCTTCGTCTCGCTCGCGGCGACCCACACCGACGGGCGCGACGCGGCGACCCGCGAGACGCTCCTGACGGTGCCGCCGGACCGGATCAGCGCGACCCTGGGACTGCGCTTCCTCGGCGAGCGCCTCACGCTCGGGGGCCGCCTCACCGTCGTGGAGGCGCGCCGGGCCGTGCCGGCCGGCGCGACCATCCTGGCGACGAAGGGCTGCGGCGTCGTCGACCTCTTCGCCTGCTACCGCTTCGACGATCGCGTCCGGGCCGACGTCATCGTCCAGAACGCGCTCGACAGGCGCTACACGCAATACCTCAACCTGCTGCAGAGCCCGGGCCTGACCGCCAAAGCCGCGCTCACCATCGCGTTCGCCACGTGCTGATGCCGACGGTCACGTCTCATCCGCCATCCGGTTGATGGCTTCGCCATCTCCCATTTCGGCCATGCGGATGTCGGCGTCGCTCAGGCGCCGCGCAGGCGCGTGAGCCGGGATCCGCTGCGATCAAGCGGAGCCCGGACCATGCCCGTTCGCATCGATCGCGAATCTCATCAATCGGCAGTTGCAAC
Source organism: Methylobacterium sp. CB376 (assembly GCF_029714205.1). Taxonomy (NCBI): domain Bacteria; kingdom Pseudomonadati; phylum Pseudomonadota; class Alphaproteobacteria; order Hyphomicrobiales; family Methylobacteriaceae; genus Methylobacterium; species Methylobacterium sp. CB376. Next base: position 3,860,565 of record NZ_CP121648.1, read on the forward strand.
ACGGGCCGCGCCCGCCGGGCGCCCGGTCCCGCGCGGGCACGGCGCGCGGGAACAGCCACGCTGCCCATGCATGGCTGACCTACACCAACGTCTGATTGATTTTGTGCGCCGCAACGTGGCATACCAAGACTCGCACGGCCGCGATGGCGTCGCGGCCGTGCTGCCCTCCTTGGGCGTTTCCTCCCTAGACTTCGGGCCGCTCGCGAGGGCGGCCTTTCTTTTGTCCAGGTGAGCGGAGCCTAGCGGCCTTTCCCCCCGCCTCCAAGCCGGCTTGGTAGAAAATTGTGCAGGTAGCCTCGTTCGGGAGCATTTTGCCCCCGAGCTACCGCTTCGGCCGGTGCGATGGCCGGGTCCGGGCGTCCGGGAGATCCCGACCGCGCGCCCCTCCGGCGGGACGGCGAATCGCTATCATCGGCACGGCATCGCGCGCCACGGACCGGACCAGCTCATGATCGACCCTGTGATCGCCCTCGGCGTCGTCGCGGCGACCGCCGTCACGGACGCGGCCTACGTGTTCTTCAACGCGGCCGTGGTGGCGAGGCGGCGCGTCCAGGCGGCCAATTGGAGTGCGGCCTGGTACCTGCTCTCGGCCTTCGCGGTCATCAGCTACACGGAGAACCCGGTCTACGTGGCGTTCGCGGCCCTCGGCTCCTGGCTCGGGGCCTACGCCTCGGTCACCTGGCTGGTGCGGCCGGAGCGGCCGGAGCGGCACCCGCCCGCCTGAGCGGCGGGCCGGGCGCGCCGCGGCCCGCCGCTCAGAGCGCCTCCACGAAGGCCCGGACCAGGCTGCCGTCGGGCTCGCGCAGGCTGAGCGCGATGTCGAAATGGTGGTAGCCCGGCATCGCGACCTCGCGCAGGCGGTGGCCCGCCGCGCGCCACGCCCCGGCATAGGCGGCGGTCTGCTCCTTGAAGGCGTCGCTCTCCAGGCCGCCCACGGCGGGCAGGAGCAGCGCCCGGGTGCGGCGCGGGATCAGGTGCAGGGGGCTGTTGCGCCGGGCGGAGGCGGCGTCGAGCCCCATCCAGGCATTGATGTGGGTGTGGCGCAGCGGCTCCAGGTCCATCAGGCCGGAGAGCAGCAGGGCCGAGGCGACGACGTCCGGCGGCAGCCCGAACCGGTCCTGCCAGCCCTCCGCCAGCAGCATGCCGCCGAGATGCCCCCCGGCCGAGGAGCCCCCGACATGGATGCGCCGGCCGTCGAGGCCGAACCGGGCGGCCTGGCCGTGCAGCCACGCGACGGCGGCGCGGGTCTGGCGCACGATCTCGTCGAGGCTGACCGCGGGTGCCAGCGCGTAGTTCAGCACCGCCACCGAGACGCCGCGCGGGACGAGGCCCGAGGCCGCGAAGGCGTTGTCGTCCTTCGACAGGGCGCGCCAGTAGCCGCCGTGGATCCACAGGAAGACCGGCGTGCCGGGCCCGGCCGGGTAGAGGTCGAGCCGCTCCCCGGAGACCGGGTCGTAGGTCAGGTCGGGGATCCGCTCCAGGGTGGAGACCGCCTCCTCGCTGGCCGCGACGTAGCGGGCGTACTCGGCCTCGAAGCTCGGGACGCTGGCGCGGGCATTGTACTCCCGGTCGAGCCGCGCGCGCGTCGCCTCGGTGATCGCAAGGGTCATGTCCGGTCCTTCCCGCGGCCGCGCCGGCAGGTCCGGGCGCGTCGCCGACGCGGCCCCGACCTGAACCCGTTCGCCGCCCGGGACAAGCCCGCGGGGCCCGCCCTCAGGCGCTGCGGCGCCGGGCGAGGGCGTAGCCGCTCTCGGGCCGCGGCAGCCCGTAATGGTCGCGCAGGGTCGCCCCCGCGTACTCCTCGCGGAAGAGGCCGCGCCGGCGCAGGATCGGCACCACCTCGGCGGCGAAGACCTCGAAGCCGCCGGTGAGCCAGGGCGGCATGATGTTGAACCCGTCCGCCGCGCCGGATTCGGACCAGGTCTGGATCGCGTCCGCGACGCGCTCGGACGTGCCGGCGCGCACCCAGTGCCCGCGCGCCCCGGCGAGGCGCCGGATCAGCATGGCGGGGGCCTCGCGGCAGGGTCAAGGGAAGCGTTTTTTAAAACGCACGCGTGCCAGGAAGGAAAACCACCACGCATCGATCATCCGGGCGATGAGATGATGACGTCGTCGGCATGCGGCCGGAAAATTCTCTCCAAATTGCCGGAGAGAGAGCATTCATCTCACCGATCGTGTTCTTTAAAAAGAACGTTCTCGTTGACCTTGAGGGACCGGGGAGCCAGAGTCCGCGTCACCGAGCGGCCGCCGGGCGCTCTCCGGAGACGTGACGATGATCAGACGCACCCTGCTCTCGCGGCGGCGGGCGGCCGCCCTGCTCGGCGGCGCCCTCCTGGCCGGTGCGGCCGCGCCCGGCCCCGCCGCCGCGGCCGAGGGCCGGCTGCGCATCGCCAAGCAGTTCGGCGTCGTCTACCTGCTCCTCGACGTGGCCCTGGAGCAGCGGCTGATCGAGAAGCACGGCCGGGCCGCCGGGCTCGACATCGCGGTCGAGCCGGTGCAGCTCTCGGGCGGCGCGGCGGTCAACGACGCGCTGCTGTCCGGCAGCATCGACATCGCCGGGGCCGGGGTCGGCCCGCTCTTCACCCTGTGGGACCGCACCCGGGGCCGGCAGAACGTCAAGGGCGTCGCCTCGCTCGGCAACTTCCCCTACCTGCTCGTCAGCAACCGGCCGCAGGTGCGGTCGATCGCCGACCTGACCGAGGCGGACCGGATCGCGCTGCCCGCGGTCGGCGTGTCGGTGCAGGCGCGGATCCTGCAATGGGCCGCCGCCAAGCAATGGGGCGAGGCGGATTTCGCCCGGCTCGACCGGATCAGCGTCGCGGTCCCGCATCCCGAGGCGGCGGCGGCGATCATCAAGGGCGGCACCGAGATCAGCGCCCATTTCGGCAACCCGCCCTTCCAGGAGCAGGAACTGGCCGAGGCCCCGGACGCCCGGGTGATCCTCAATTCCTACGAGGTCCAGGGCGGCCCCGCCTCCTCGACGGTGCTGTACGCGACGGAGACGTTCTACCGCGACAGCCCCAGGACCTACCGGGCCTTCCTCGACGCCCTCGACGAGGCGGCGACCTTCGTGGCCGCCAACCCGGACCAGGCCGCCGAGATCTACCTGAAGGCCAACGGCAGCCGGATCAGCCGCGATCTCCTGCTCAAGGTGATCAGGAACCCGGACGTGACCTTCAAGATCGCGCCGCAGAACACGCTCGGCCTCGGCCGGTTCATGCACCGCGTGGGCGCGATCCGCAACGAGCCGAAGGCGCTCGCGGATTACTTCTTCGCCGATCCGCGCGTGGCCGCGGGCAGCTGAGCGGGGGACGCGCATGACGCTCGTGGCCGACCGCACCGCCCCGCCGGAAGCCGCGCTCCCGGAGCCCCAAAGCGGCGAGGCGCCCGCCGCCCTGCCGGCGCCGCTCCTGCGGATCGCGGGCGTCTCCCTGGAATACCGCACGCCCGAGCGGGTGGTCCGGGCGACGCACCGCATCGACCTCGACATCCACCGGGCCGACCGCTTCGTGCTCCTCGGCCCCTCGGGCTGCGGCAAGTCCACCCTGCTCAAGGCCGTGGCGGGCTTCCAGACGCCGGTCGAGGGCGAGATCGTCCTCGACGGGCGGCCGGTGCGCGGCCCGGGGCCGGACCGGATCGTGGTGTTCCAGGAGTTCGACCAGCTGCCGCCCTGGAAAACGGTGCTGCAGAACGTCGCCTTCCCGCTGCGGGCCTCCCGCACCCTCGGCCGGCGCGAGGCGGAGGCGCGGGCGCGCCACGTCATCGACAAGGTCGGCCTGTCGCGCTTCGCCGGCAGCTACCCCCACCAGCTCTCGGGCGGGATGAAGCAGCGCGTCGCCATCGCCCGGGCGCTCGCCATGGAGCCGAAGGTGCTGCTGATGGACGAGCCCTTCGCGGCCCTCGACGCGCTGACCCGCCGCCGCATGCAGGAGGAGCTGCTGGCGCTCTGGGACGAGGTCCGCTTCACCCTCCTGTTCGTCACCCACTCGATCGAGGAGGCGCTGGTGGTCGGCAACCGCGTGGCCGTGCTGTCGCCGCATCCGGGCCGGGTGCGGGGCGAGTTCAACAGCCACGCCTTCGACCTCGCGAGCGTCGGCAGCGCCGCCTTCCAGGCCCGCCGTGCAGCGCCTGCACCAGCGGCTGTTCGACTCATCGCCCGCCGCAGGAGCACCCGCCCCCGATGAACGCGCCGCTCCTCCCCCGATCCGCCCGGAATACGAGCGGGCGCTGCCGCCCTTCGTCGAGGCGCCGGTGTCGCGGGACCTGCCGCTCGCCGCCCGGATCGGGCAGACCGGCGCCCTGCGCCGGGGCCTGATCCTGCTCGCCCTCGCCCTCGCCTGGGAGGGCCTCGCCCGCTGGCAGGACAACGACCTGCTGCTGCCGGGCTGCCTCGCCACCCTCTCGGCCCTCGCCGAGGGGCTGGCGAGCGGCGAACTCGTCGCGCGCGCGCGGATCTCGCTCGGCGTGCTCGCCCAGGGCTACGCGGCGGGGGTCGGGCTCGCCTTCCTGCTGACGACGCTCGCGGTCTCGACGCGGGCGGGCCGCGACCTGCTCACGACGCTCACCGCGATGTTCAACCCGCTGCCTGCCATCGCGCTGCTGCCGCTGGCCCTGCTCTGGTTCGGCCTGGGCAACGGCAGCCTGATCTTCGTCCTGATCCACGCGGTGCTGTGGCCGCTCGCGCTCAACACCTTCGCGGGCTTCCAGGGCGTGCCCGAGACCCTGCGGCTCGCGGGCCGCAATTACGGGCTCACCGGCCTCGCCTACGTCTGGCAGATCCTGATCCCCGCCGCCCTGCCGGCGATCCTGTCCGGGTTGAAGATCGGCTGGGCCTTCGCGTGGCGCACCCTGATCGCGGCGGAACTCGTCTTCGGCGCGGCGTCCGGGCGGGGCGGCCTCGGCTGGTACATCTTCCAGAACCGCAACGAGCTGTATACGGATCGGGTCTTCGCGGGCCTGCTCCTGGTCATCGCGATCGGCCTCGCGGTCGAGACGATCGTGTTCGCGACGGTCGAGCGCGCGACCACGCGGCGCTGGGGTATGGTCCGGTAGGGACTGGGTGACCGGAGCACCGCACCGAAGGGAACGTCCGATGGGACAGGGCACGTTGCGCCTCGGCGCCTTCTTCTACGCCACCGGCCACCACGTGGCGGGCTGGCGCCACCCGTCGAGCGAGGCCGACGGAGGCCTCGTGCTCGAGCGCTACGTCGGCTGGGCGAAGGCCGCCGAGGCGGCCCTGTTCGACCTCCTCTTCTTGGAGGACGGGACCGGCATCCGGGACGCCAACCTGCGGTCGAGCGAGCGCACGGCGCGCTCGACGCATTTCGAGCCGCTGACCCTGCTCTCGGCGCTCGCCGCCGTCACCAGCCGGATCGGCCTCGTCGGCACGACCTCCACGACCTTCAACGAGCCCTACAACGTCGCCCGCCGCTTCGCCTCCCTCGACCACCTGAGCGGCGGGCGCGCCGGCTGGAACCTCGTCACCTCCGCCACCGACCTGGAGGCGGCCAATTTCGGCAACGACAAGATCGCCCGCCACGCGGACCGCTACGAGCGGGCGGAGGAATTCGTCGACGTCGTGCTCGGCCTGTGGAACACCTGGGACGACGACGCCGTCCTGATCGACCGGGCGAGCGGCCAGTTCTCGAAGCCGGACGGGTTCCGCCCCCTCAACCACAGGGGCAAGCACTTCGAGGTGCGCGGGCCCCTCAACATCTCGCGCACGCCCCAGGGGCAGCCGGTGATCGTGCAGGCCGGCTCGTCGGGACCGGGCAAGGACCTCGCGGCGCGCACCGCCGAGGTGGTCTTCACCGCCAACCAGACCCTCGCGGAGGCGGTCGCGTTCTACGGCGACCTCAAGGGGCGCATGGGCCGCTTCGGCCGGGCCCCGGACGACCTCAAGATCATGCCGGGCCTGTTCCCGGTGGTCGGGCGCAGCGAGGCCGAGGCGCGGGCGAAGTTCGAGGAGCTGCAGGCGCTGATCGACCCGGCGGTCGGCCTCGCGCTGCTGGAGCGGATGGTGGGCGGCTACGACCTGTCCGGCCACGATCCCGACGGGCCGGTGCCGGAACTGCCCGAGGCCAACGGCGGCAAGTCGCGCCAGCAGCTGATGTTCGATCTCGCCCGGCGCGAGGGGCTGACGCTGCGCCAGCTGTATCTGCGCATCGCGGGCGCGCGCGGCCACTCGCAGATCGTCGGGACCCCGGCCCAGATCGTCGACGAGATGGAGGAGCGGTTCCGGGCCGGCGGCGCGGACGGCTTCAACATCATGCCGGCGACCCTGCCGGGCGGGCTCACCGACTTCATCGACCTCGTCCTGCCGGAGCTGCGCCGGCGCGGGCTGGTCCGGGAGGCCTACGAGGGGCGGACGCTGCGCGCCCATCTCGGCTCGCGCCCGCCCTCCGGGTTCGGGCCGCGGGCCGCCCCCGGGGCGTGACCGCCCGGGACGTTCCATTGAAAGACCGGAACGTTCGGTATAGAGAACACGCCGGCAATGGGGCGCGCAGCAGGAGGATCGCGGTGGCGGCACAGCGCAGGGCGGCAGAGACGATCGCGGCGGCGAACGGGATCGGAGCCGACGCGGCTTTCGGCGCCGTCGCCCCGCCCCTCTACCTCTCGACCACCTACACCTTCGCGGAGTTCGAGACGCCGCGCGGCTACGATTACGCGCGCCTCGGCAATCCGACCCGCGACCAGCTCGCCGACACCATCGCCAAGCTCGAGGGCGGCGCCCGCGCCGTCGTGACGGCGAGCGGCATGGCGGCCCTCGACCTCGCGCTGTCGCCGCTGTCGCCCGGGGACCTCCTGGTCGCCCCGCACGATTGCTACGGCGGCACCCACCGGCTGCTCTCCCTGCGCGCCGCCAAGGGGCATTACCGCGTCGCCTTCGTGGACCAGACCGACGCGGCGGCCCTGTCCGCCGCCCTGGCGGAGCGGCCCCGCATCCTGCTCACCGAGACCCCCAGCAACCCGCTGATGCGGATCGTGGATCTCGGCCGCACGGCCGCCCTCGCGCGGGAGGCGGGCGCCCTCTTCGTGGTCGACAACACCTTCCTGTCCCCCGCCCTGCAGCAGCCGATCGCGCACGGGGCCGACCTCGTGGTCCATTCCACCACGAAGTTCATCAACGGCCACTCGGACGTGATCGGCGGCGCCGTCGTGGCGGCGCAGGCCGCCCTCGGCGAGGAGCTCGCCAACTGGGCCAACACGATCGGCGTGACCGGCTCGCCCTTCGACGCCTACCTGACCCTGCGCGGCCTGCGCACGCTGTTCGCGCGGCTGGAGCGCCAGCAGCAGAGCGCGGCCGTCGTCGCGTCCTTCCTGGCGGCGCATCCGGCGGTGGCCCGGGTCCATTATCCGGGCCTGCCCGACCACCCGGGCCACGCGGTCGCGCGCGCGCAGCAGCGCGGGTTCGGCGCCATGCTGAGCTTCGAGCTCGCCGGCGGGCGCGAGGCCGTCCGCACCCTCGTCGGGGCCCTGCGGGTGTTCACGCTGGCGGAATCGCTCGGCGGGATCGAGAGCCTGATCGCCCATCCGGTGAGCATGACGCACGCCGCCATGGCTCCCGAGGCGCGCCGGGCGGCGGGCGTCGGCGACGGGCTGCTGCGGCTCTCGGTCGGGCTCGAGGCCGAAAGCGACCTCCTCGCCGACCTCGCCGTGGCCCTCGATGCCGCCGCCCGCGGCTGACCGGGCGCCTCGCGCCCGGCTCGCCATCCCGCCCGAGGCGTGGCATACCATGCGCCAACTCGAGGTGGCGATGATCTACACCCTTCACTGGACCGCGCCGTCCGGCGCGACGACCGAACGGCACGACCTGGGCACCCGGGCGGCCGAGAGGGCCATGACGTTCGTGAGCATGGGGGCGTCGAACGTGCACGTGGTCACCGGGGACGGGCGCGTCTTCCGGGCGCCGTCCGAGATGTCCGACCTGGTGGAGTACGCGCGGGCGCACGATTCCGGGCGCGGCTGAGGGCCGGACGCGCGAACGCCCGGCCGGGCGCGTCGTCGCGGTCGGACCCGGGCGACCTGCCGCGCCCGGGCCGCCCGGGGCCTCCTTGATCGAGGCTTACTTGCCGCCGCCGCCCGCGCCACCGCCGCCGCCGCCGCTCCCCTGGGGGATCGGGCGCGACGGGTGACCCGCATTGCTGCCGGCCGCCGCGTCGGTGCTGATCTGCGAGGCTCCGGTCCCGCCCGGAGCGGCGAACACGTCGGGTTCGTTGCCGGTCGTCCCGGGGGCCCGGCCGACCGTTCCGGTGGTGGCCGGACCGGGCGCGGCCGGCGCGACGGTGGCGTTCGGGGCCTGGGCGGAGGCGCTGCCGGCCGCCGACAGGGCCAGCGCGGCGAGGAGAGCCGTGGAGAGCAAACGCATCGTTCGTCCTTCTTGGGTGTCCGATCGAGATTGCTCTCCCAACGCGGCAGGCCGCGGGCCGGTTCATCGCCGCGGGGCCCGGTGCGGCCGAGCTGGGCGGCCGGGGCCGGCGCCCGGCCTCAGGCCGGCGCCCGCTCCCGGCCGGCGAGGTCGCGGCGGATGCGCTGCGCCGTCTCCTGCAGGGCGCTCGCGGCGCGGTCGCGCGGACGCGGCGCCGCGACGACGTGGGTGGCCGCGATCCGTCCGGGCGCCCCGGCCAGGACCACGACCCGGTCGGCGAGGTAGACCGCCTCCTCGATGTCGTGGGTCACGAACAGCACGGTCTGGCCCGAGCCGCCGCAGAGCCGGGCGAGTTCGTCCTGCAGGGCCTCGCGGGTGAGCGCGTCGAGGGCCGAGAACGGCTCGTCCATCAAGAGCACGTGCGGCTCGACCGCCAGCGCCCGGGCGAGGGCCACCCGCTGGCGCTGCCCGCCGGAGAGTTGGAACGGCCAGCGCCGGGCGAGGTCGGACAGGCCGACCCGGGCGAGGGCCCGCGCCGCCCGCCGCCGCCGCTCGGCGCGGGGGATCCGCAGCTTCTCCAGCCCGAACCCGACATTGTCGAGGATCCGCCGCCAGGGCAGCAGGCGGGCATCCTGGAACACCAGGGCGACCGCCCGGCGGCCCGGGGCGGGCGGGCTCACCGTCACGATGCCGGCGCTCGGGCGCACGAGGTCGGCGACGACGCGCAGCAGCGTCGACTTGCCGACCCCGGAGGCCCCGACGATGGCCAGGAACTCGCCGGGCGCGACGTCGAGGTCGAGCCCGGCCAGCACCTCGGTGCGGCTCGCCTCGCGCACGAAGCTCAGGGCGATGCCCCGCAGGCTGATCAGGCCTGCCATCGCAGCACCCGGCGCTGGAGGGCCGTGAAGCCGGCGTCGAACACGCCGTAGAGGAGCGCCATGGTGAGCATGTAGACGACCACGATGTCGGTCGCGAGCAGCGTCGAGGCCTGCATCATGCGCTGGCCGAGCCCGGGCACGCCGAAGATCTCGGCCGCCACCACCGCCATCCAGGCCTGGCCGATCGCCGTGCGCACCCCGACGAGGACGCCCGGGGTCGCGGCCGGCCAGACCACCTTGAGGAGGCGCTCGGGGGCGGAGCGGAAGCCGAAGGCCTGCGCCACCTCCACGAGGTCGCGGTCGACGCCCCGGATCGCCCCGTGGCTCGCGAAGTAGACGATCCAGAACACCCCGACCGCGATGATGAACAGGGCGGCGGCCGGGCTGACCCAGAACCAGATGATCGCGAAGGGCACCCAGGCGAGGCCGGGCACCGGGCGCAGCACCCGCACCACCCAGGCGCTCAGCGCCTCCGCGGTCGGGAACAGCCCCGTCAGGGTGCCGGCCGCGATGCCGAGGCCGACCCCGATCGCGAGCCCGGCCACGTAGTGGCCGACGCTGTCGCCGATGGCCGCGAGCCAGAGGCCGGAGCGCCATTCGCGCAGGAAGGCTTCGGGGAGGGCCGAGGGCGGCGGCAGGAAGGCCGGGTTGACGAGGCCGGCCCGCGGCACCGCCTCCCAGAGGGCGAAGAAGGCGGCGAGGCCGGCGAGCGGCCGCAGCGCCGCGGCGCGGCGCGGCCTCACCGGGAGGCCGCGGCGCGCGCGTAGAGGCGCGGCTCGAACAGGCCGTTGAGGGGGACCTCGCGGTCGAGGGCGCCGAGCTTGACCTGGTAGCGCTGCATGGCGGCGGTGGCCTCCACGATCGCGCCCGGATCGGCGGTGAAGCGCGTCGCCGGCGAGGCGAGGGCCCGGCGGATCGTGGCGAGGTCGACGAGTCCCTTGCCGAGGGCGGCCTCGACCACCGGCGCGACGCGGCCGGGCTCGCGGCCGATCAGGTCGACGGCGCGGACGATCCCGGTCACCACCGCCTGCGCGGCCTCGGGCTCCCGGTCGAGGAGCGCCCGGGTCAGGGCCACCACGGTGCCGGGCTGGCCGGGGAACATCGCGCCGCCCAGGGCGACGAGGCGGATGCCCGAATCGCGGCCGGTGACGATCGACACGGCCGGCTCGCGCAGGGTCCCGCCCTCGACGGCGCCGACCAGGATGGCCTGCTGGGTGGCGTCGATGCCCATCGACACGAGGGTGACGTCCTTGGGATCGGCCTTGGCCACCTCCCACAGCCAGTGCTGCAGGGTGGTGTTGGGCACCGAGCCGAGCGGCTGGGTGGCGAGCCGGGCCGGCGCGCCGGCGGCGGCGCGGTAGCGCCGGAACGCCTCCGCGGGCGCGAGGCCGGGCTCGAAGTGGCGGGCGAGCCGCGATCCCGCGACGAAGACGTTCTCCTCGACCGCGGTCGCGGTCACGACCTTGACGTCGATGCCGCGCGCGCGGGCCACCCCGAGGGGCGCCACGCCGGCCACGTAGACGTCGAGCGTGCCCGAGGCCAGGGCCTGGATCATGTTCGGCCCGGATTCGAAGGTGGTGATCGCGAGCGTGAGACCGGCCTCCTTGAGCCAGCCCTCCTTCTCGGCGACGAAGATCGGCGCGGCGGCGAGGATCGGGATGATGCCGACCCGCAGGGGCGCCGCCCGGCCCTGCGCCCGCGCGCGCCCCGCCGCGGCGAGCGCCGCGCCGCCGACGAGCGGGGCGGCGCCGAGGAAGGTGCGTCGGGTGAAGGTCATGGCGGGCCCGGGACAGCAAAGGACGCCGCCGGCTTAGAACATCCTTGCGCCGCGGCGCAACAACGCGCCGGAAAGAGGATGATCTTTCTCCAGCCAGGGGAATATCGGAGTTTTATCTTCCCTTAGCAATGGATCCCGGGGAATGTTCTGCGGCACCGTCCCGGCGGCGCCGGATCCCGCGCCGGCGCCCGCCCGCGCGGGTCCGGCGCGATCTCACGCCGGCCCGGCGGCGTCCTCCTCCGGCAGGGCGCCCTCGGCCTTCAGGACCTCGTGGGCGGCCTTGAAGGCGTCGAGCCCGGCCGGGATGCCGCAATAGACGGTGGCGTGGAGCAGGATCTCGCGGATCTCCTCCGCGCTGACGCCGTTCGTCAGGGCGCCCTTCACGTGCAGCCGCAGCTCCGCGGGCCGGCCGAGGGCGGTCAGCATGGCGAGGTTGAGCATGCTGCGGGTGCGCCGGTCGAGCCCCTCGCGCGTCCAGGCATAGCCCCAGCACCACTCGGTGGTGATGCGCTGGAAGGCCATCATGAAGGCGTCGGCCCGGGCGAGGCTGCCGTCGACGTACTCCGCCCCGAGCACGGCGCGCCGCACCTCCAGGCCCTTCTCGAAAATCTCACTCTCCGCCATCTGCACCTCGCGCGGCCGGTGGGGCGCCAGCCTCGGGTGCGGCGCCCGCCCCTGTCAACCGGGCGGGACCGCGCCGCCCCTCAGACGACGCCGTTGCGCAGCGCGGTCTCCCCGCGCCCGAGGCGGGCGAGGTTGTCGAGGAGGAGGTCGACCACCCTCGTCTCGTGGTGGCGGGTCTCCCCGGCGCTGTGGGGCGTGACGATCACCTGCGGCAGCGCCCAGAACGGCGAGTCGGGCGGCAGGGGCTCGTCGTGGAAGCAGTCGAGGCCCGCCCCCGCGAGCCGCCCCTCCCGCAGCGCCCGCAGCAGGGCGGCCTCGTCCACCACCCGCCCGCGCGCCACGTTGACGAGGAGCGCGCCCGGCTTCAGGGCGGCGAGGGCCGCCTTCCCGATCAGGCCCTCGGTCTCGCGGGTCAGCGGGCAGGTCAGCGCGACGATGTCGGCCCGCGGCAGCACCGCGAGGAGGTCGCCGGGCGGCACCACCGCGTCGGCCTCCGGGCAGGGGACGGCCTGCCGCCGCACGCCGACCACCCGGAAGCCGAAGGCGCGGGCGAGCCCGGCGAGCCGCCGCCCGATCCCGCCGAGCCCCACGATCACCAGGGTCCTGCCGGCGGATTCCTCCTCGCGCGCCGCCCGGTCGGCGATCATCGGGCGCCAGTGCCGGGCCGCCTGGTGGTCGCGGGCGCGGTGGAGCTGGCGCTGCAGGCTCAGGATCAGCGCCATGGCGTGCTCGGCCACCGCGCCGGCATTCGCCCCCTGCGCGCTCGCGAGCCGGATCCCCGCCGCGGCGAGGCGGTCGCGGTCGAACTGGTCGGTGCCGGCGCTGACCGACTGGATCAGGCGGAGGCGCGGCGCGGCCGCGATCATGTCGTCGTGCCAGAGGCCGGACACGACCAGCACGTCCGCCTCAGCGAGGCGCGCCCGCAGGGCGGCGCGGCTCTCCACCGCGAAGGCGCGGGCCGGGTGGCCGCGCGCGGCGAATTCCTCGTGCAGGCGGTAGGCCGGATGCGCGAAGCCGATGGTGAGCGCCTCGGGGGGCGGCAGCGGGGCCATGGGATTCCGGCTCCGGGGTCGATCAGCGCTCGGACCCCGAGACCCACTTGATCACGCGCGGGGGCTCGTAGGCGCGGATGCGGGCGAGCAGGTCCTCCGGGGCGTCGCCCGCGAGCAGCATCGCCCGGTGCGGCGCCCGCACGAAGCCCTGCCCGGTGACGTGGTCGAGGAAGGCGAGCAGCCCGTCGTAGAAGCCGCCGACATTGAGGAGCGCGACGGGCTTGGGATGGTAGCCGAGCTGCGCCCAGGTCCAGATCTCGAACAATTCCTCGAAGGTGCCGAGGCCGCCGGGCAGGGCCACGAACCCGTCCGCCAGATCGGCCATCATGGCCTTGCGCTCGTGCATCGAGCCGACGACGTGCAGGGTGGTGAGGCCCGGATGCCCGATCTCCTTCTCGACGAGGGCGCGCGGCATCACGCCGATCGCCTCGCCGCCCTCCTCCAGGATCGCGTCCGCCACCGCCCCCATCAGCCCGACCTTGCCGCCGCCGTAGACGAGGCCGACGCCGCTGCGGGCGAGGTGCCGCCCGAGCGCCGCGGCGCCCTCGCGATAGAGGGGGAGCGCGCCGTCGCTCGAACCGCAGAACACGCAGAGCCGCATGGGAATCCCTCGCCGAGGCCGCGAACGGCGCCGCGCGATGCCTGCCCAAGCCCGGCGCCGCCGTCAATCGGCGCGACGGAATGGTCTGCGGCGAGGTCCTTGCCATCCCGGTCCGGCTCGCCTTCTCTGGCGGCGGCGCCCGACGGCGCCGCCTCCCGTGACCCGCCAGCGGACGCCGCCATGCCGACCCAAGAAGAGCCGACCCCCGAAGACGCGCTCGCCGCCCTCGGCCTCTCCCTGCCGGAGGTGCCGGTGCCGGTGGCGAACTACGTGCCCTACCGCCTCGTCGGCGAGTGTCTGTACCTGTCCGGCCAGGGGCCGAAGCGGCCCGACGGCACCTACCGCACGGGCCGGCTCGGCCGCGACACCACCATCGAGGAGGGCTACGCCGATGCCCGCCTGGCCGGGCTGCAGCTGCTCGCCGTCGCCAAGGCGGCCCTCGGGGACCTGTCGCGGGTCACGGCCGTGGTGAAGCTCCTCGGCATGGTCAATGCCGAGCCCGACTTCGCCGACCACCCGAAGGTGATCAACGGCTGCTCGGACCTGTTCGTCGCGGTGCTCGGCGAGGCCGGCCGCCACGCCCGCTCGGCCGTGGGCATGGGCTCGCTGCCGAACGGCATGACGGTCGAGGTCGAGGCGATCCTGCAGGTCTCCCGCTGAGCCGGGCGGGCGCCGCGCAGCCTCCCTCATCCGACATGCGGATGTCGGCTTCGCTCAGGCGCCGCGCAGGCTCGTGACACGGGATCCGCTTCGATCAGGCGGATCCCGGATCAGGCGAGCTGGAAGCCGTGGGCCAGGGGATCGCGGTCGTCGACGAAGATCGTGTTGTGGCCGATGATGCGCGCCTAGCCGGCGACGCTCGGCAGGATGGCCGGGCGGCCGCCGACCTCCGCCGCCGCCTCGACGCGGCAGTCGAACATCGTGCCGATGATGCTCTCGTGCACGAAACTCTGGCCGACCGACAGGCGCCCCTTGGCGGCGAGTTGCGCCATGCGCGCCGAGGAGCCGGTGCCGCAGGGGGAGCGGTCGAGGGCCTTGTCGCCGTAGAACACGGCGTTGCGCGCGTCGGCGCGCGGGTTCCGGGGCGCGTCGCACCACATCACGTGGCTGGCGCCCCGGATGCGGCCGTCCTCGGGATGGACCGGAGCGAGCGCCGCCTGGGCGGCCTGCCGCACCAGCGGACTCAGCCGCACGAGGTCGCTCGGCGTCACCGCGTCGAGGCCCGGCCAGGTCGCCTGCGGCTCGACGATGACGTAGTAATTGCCGCCATACGCGAGATCGACCCGCAGGGGGCCGAGCCCCGGCACCGCGATCTCGGCATCGGCGGCGTGCAGGTAGCTCGCGACGTTGAACAGGCGCACCTCCTCCACGAAGGCGCCCTCCCGCCGGTACGTGATGGCGACGCGCCCGGCCGGGGCCTCGATGGCGAGGCGGCCCTCCTCCCGCGGCACCACCAGCCCCTCCTCCAGCGCCACCGTCACGGTGCCGATGGTGCCGTGGCCGCACATCGGCAGGCAGCCGCTCACCTCGATGAACAGCACGCCGAGGTCGCAATCCGGCCGGGTCGGCGGATACAGGATCGCGCCCGACATCACGTCGTGGCCGCGCGGCTCGAACATCAGGGCGCGGCGGACCCAATCGTGCTCGGCGAGGAAGATCTGGCGCTTCTCGGCCATCGGCACGTGCGGGAGGAGCGGTCCTCCCCCGGTGACGACCCGGACCGGGTTGCCGCAGGTATGGGCATCGACGCAGAAGAAGGTGTGGCGCGCCATCGGGGCCGTCCTCGTCCGGCTCAGGTCATCGGAAGCGCTCGACCGCGTAGGGCCGCAGATCGATCGGTGCCGGCCGCTCGCAGAGCAGGTCGGCGACGAGGCGCCCGGTGGTGGCCGCCTGCGTCAGGCCGAGATGGCCGTGCCCGAACGCGTACACGATTCGCCGGTCCCGCGCCGAGGGGCCGATCACCGGCAGCGAATCCGGGGTGGCCGGGCGGTGACCCGCCCACGCGGTACCGCCCCCCTCGGGCAGTCCCGGCAGGTAGAGGCGGGCGAGCGTCGCCAGCGCCCGCGCGCGCCGGAAATCGGGCGGGGCGCCGAGGCCGCCGAACTCGGCCGCGCCGCCGACGCGCAGGCCGCAGGCGAGCGGGGTCGCCACGAACTTGCGCTCGGCGAAGACGATCTCGCGGCCGAGCGCGAGGCCGGGATCCGGGAAGGTGGTGTTGTAGCCCCGCTCGCTCTCGAGGAGCACCGGGTCGCCCAGGCGGCGCGCCAGCAGCCCGGACCACGCGCCCGCCGCCACCACCACCCGGTCGGGCACGATGCGCCGCCCGTCCGTCAGGCCGACCCGGAGCGCCCGCGCGTCCTGCACGCCGAGTTCGGCCACCTCGCCGGCGATCATCGCCGCGCCCTCGCGCAGCAGGGCGGCGCGCAGGCCCTCGACGATCCCCCTCGGGTCGCCGACATGGGCGGATTGGGGCGCGAACACCGCCCGCACCACGCGCGGGCCGAGGGCGGGCTCCAGCGCCCGGGCCTCGTCGCCGCCCATCGCCTCGAAGGCGATGCCGTGGTGGCGGCGCAGGTCCCATTCGGGCCGGTCGCGCGCGAAGCCGGCCTCGCTCTCGTAGACCGTGAGGGAGCCGGTGCGGCGCAATTCGCCCGCGAGGCCGGACGCGGCGAGCATGGGCAGCAGGTCGTCGTAGGTGCGCGCGTTCAGGGCCGCGAGGGCCGCGGCGATCCGCGCGACCTCCCGCGGGCGCCCGGCCCGGACGAAGCGGATCAGCCAGGGGATCAGGCGCGGGGCGTGGGCGGGGCGCAGGGCCAGGGGGCCGAGCGGGTCGAGGAGCCAGCCGGGGACCCGCCAGGCGACGCCGGGCCCCGAGGCCGGGACGATCTCGGTCACCGCGATCACGCCCGCATTCCCGTGCGAGGCCCGGTCCCCCTCGGGGTCGCGGTCGATCAGCGTCACGGCGAACCCCTCCCGGCGGAGGTGGTGGGCCGCCGCGAGGCCGATGATCCCGGCCCCGATCACAACCACGTGCGTCACGTCCCGCACACCTTCCTGCCGGCGGCTCGGGCCGGGCCGGTCCTCCGGCGGGCCCTCGCCCGGCGGGCCGCCGGGAGACCGGCCCGCTCACGGCATCGTCGCCTCGCGGCCGGGCAACCTTGCACGGGCACGCGGGAGCGACAAGGCGCCCGGGGAGCCCGGCGCCGCGGGCCGGAGCGCCGCCCGCGCGGGGCCGATCCCGCCAACGGCGGCCAAGGGCCGCGCCGCCGTCGGTCCCGGCCCGGCCCGCACGGGCCGCGCAAGCCGACGCTCGCGCCCGGGCCGGCGACGGCGCCGCCGCGGGATGCTAACCCGGTCGGGAGCCGGCGCCGGACGCCGGCCGGGAGGAGCATCGCCGCATGGGCCTGATCACCTATCTCACCCGCATCCAGTTCGAGCGCGGCGCGATCCGCCTGATCGACGAGGAGCTGGCGCTCCTCGGGGCGAGGCGGCCGCTCGTGGTGACCGATCGCGGGCTCGTCGCGACGGGGCTGATCGAGCGCCTCGCCGCGGCGAGCAGGGCGCTCGCCGACGCGCCGGTCTTCGACGGCACGCCCGAGAACCCGACCGAGGCGGCGGTGCTGGCCGCCCGCGACCTGCTGCGCGCCCGCGATTGCGACAGCGTCGTGGCGGTGGGCGGCGGCTCGCCCCTCGACCTCGCCAAGGGCGTCGCGCTCCTCGCCACCCACGCGGAGCCGCTCGGCCAGTACGCGGCGGTGCTCGGCGGCATCCCCCGGATCCGGGCCGACCAGCCCCCGGTCGTGGCGGTGCCGACGACGGCCGGGACCGGCAGCGAGGTCGGCCGCGCCGCCCTCCTCACCCTGGCGGACGGCCGCAAGCTCGGCTTCATCTCCCCCTTCCTGATCCCGAACCTCGCGATCTGCGACCCCGACCTCACCCTCGGCCTGCCCCCGCGCCTCACCGCGGCGACCGGCATGGACGCGCTGACGCACTGCATCGAGACCTTCCTGAGCCCGCGCCACAACCCGCCCGCCGAGGCGATCGCCCTCGACGGGCTGCGGCGGGCGATGCGCGCCCTGCCCCGGGCCGTGCGGGACGGCAGCGACGTCGAGGCCCGCGAGGACATGATGATGGCCGCCCTCGAGGGCGGCATGACCTTCCAGAAGGGGCTCGGCGCGGTCCATTCCATGTCGCACGCCCTCGGCGGCCGGCAGGCCCGGCCCCTCCACCACGGCACCCTGAACGCCGTGCTCCTGCCGCACGTCCTGCGCTTCAACGCCCCCGCCTGCGGCGAGAAATTCGCGGCCCTGCGGGAGGCCATGGGTCTCCCGCCGCAGGCCGACCTCGCCGCCGCGATCGCGGCGCTCAACGCCGAACTCGGCCTGCCCGCCAGCCTCGCGGCGATGGGCGTGACCGCGCAGGAATGCGAGGCGGTGCTGCCCTGGGCGGTGGCGGACCACTCGACGGCGACGAACGGCCGCCCGCTCGGCGCGGAGGAGTTCCGGCGCCTGTTCGCGGAGGCCCTCGGCTGAGGCCCGGCCGAGGCGGGCTCAGGCGGCCTAGGCTCAGGCGACCTAAGCTCAGGCGACTTAAGCTCAGGCGACCTGGGCCCGCTCGATCTCCGCCAGGGTGGCGTCGCGCGCCTGCATCAGCCGCGCCAGGACGTCGTCGAGGTCCCGGCGCGCGTCGCAGGCGCGCTCGACCTCGCGGCAGACCTCGGCGAGCGCCGGGAAGCCGAGCAGGCCCGCGAGCGAGACGATCTCGTGCGCCTCCCGGGCCAGCCGGTCATGGGCGAGGTCCGGCGAGAACCGCGAGCGCAGGTCCGCCGCCAGCCGCGCCCGCAGGGCCCGCAGCGCGTCGGGACCGAGCCGCCCGGCCTCGCCGGCGGAGACCGGCTCCGGGAGGCGCCCCCCGCCCCGGTCCAGCGCTGCACCACGGCGAGAAGGTCCTTCTGCCGGAACGGCTTGCCGATGTGATCGTCCATCCCGGCGGCCCGGAACTCCGCGATCTGCGAGGGCAGCACGTTCGCCGTCATGGCGATGATCGGCAGCCGGCCCGCCGCCCCGCTCAGCGTGCGGATCCGCCGCGTCGCGGTCAGGCCGTCGACCACCGGCATCTGCACGTCCATCAGCACGATGTCGAAGCCGCCGGCCGCCGTGGCCTCGACCGCGGCCTCGCCGTGGGGCACCGCCACCACCGCGTGCCCGGCCGCCTCCAGCACGCGGCTGGCGATGTCGCGGTTGATGTCGCTGTCGTCCGCCAGGAGGATGCGGGCGGGCCGGGCCAGCTTCGGGTCGCGCTCCGGGGCGAGCGGCAGGGGCGGCGCGGCGCGCAGGAGCCGCAGCGTGAACCAGAAGGTCGACCCGCGGCCCGGCACGCTCTCGACGCCGATCCGCCCGCCCATCGCCTCGACGAGCGCCTTCGAGATCGCGAGGCCGAGGCCCGTCCCCCCAAATTCGCGCCGGATCGAGCCGTCCGCCTGGCTGAAGCGCTGGAAGAGGCGCCCGAGCTTGTCCTCCTCGATCCCGACCCCGGTGTCGCGCACCGCGAAGCGCACCGTCAGCGCCTCCGCGGCGATCCGGTCCGGCGCGACCGAGAGCGTCACCGAGCCGGCGTGGCAGAATTTCTGGGCATTGGCCGCGAGGTTGAGGAGCACCTGGCGGACGCGGCCCTGGTCCCCGACCAGCCAGTCCGGCACGGCCGGGTCGATCTCGGCGGCGAGCGTCAGGCCCTTGCGCTCGGCCGGCTCGCGCACGATCGCCACCACCTCGCCGATCAGGGCGCGCAGCGCGAAGGGCCGCGGATCGAGGGCGACCCGGCCCGCCTCGATGGCCGAGAAGTCGAGGACGTCGTTCACCACCGCGAGCAGCGCCCGCCCGGCCGTGCGGATGTGCTCGACCTGCCGCTGCTGCTCGGCCGCGAGGAGCCCGCACTCGGTGAGCAGGTCCGCGTAGCCCAGGATGCCGTGCAGGGGCGTGCGGATCTCGTGGCTCATCATGGCGAGGAACTCGGACTTGGCGGTGCTGGCCGCCTCCGCCTCCTCGCGCGCCTGCTCGGCGAGCCGCGTCGCCTGTTTCAGGGCCCGCTCGGCCCGCATGCGCGGGGTGACGTCGAAGTCGAGGCCGACGATCCGGACCGGGGCGCCGCTGCCGTTGCGCATGATCCGCCCGTGGCCCTCGATCCAGCACTCGACCGCGCCGCCGCCGCCGCGCGCGGCGGGCCGGAAGGTCACCGCGTAGTTCTGCCGGGTCGCGACCGCCTCGTGCACGGCCTCCCAGACCCTCCCGGCATCCTCGGGATGGAGGAGCCGGGTCCATTCCTGCGAGGTGAGCGTGACGACCGCGTCGGCCGCGTCCACCTCCAGCCCGTAGCGGCGGGCGCTGACGCGCGACAGCAGCACGAGGCCCGCCTGCATGTCCCATTCCCAGACGCCGGCGCCGGCCGCCGTCTGGGCGAGCTGCAGCAGGTCCTTGGACTGGCGGACCTGCTCCTGGGCCGTGATGATGTCGTCGATGTCGAGGGCGGTGCCGAGCCACTCGGTGATGACGCCCTGGGTCAGGAGCGGCACCATCACCAGCCGGTGCCAGCGGTAGACGCCGTCGTGGCGGCGCAGGCGGCCCTCGACCGTGAGGGGCTCGCTCGCCCGCTCGGCCCGCGCCCAGGCCTCGGCCATGCGGGCGCTGTCGGCCGGGTGGTTGTGGGCGAGCCGGTCGGCGACGGCGTTCGAGATCGGTCCGTAATAGCGGTCGAACTGGGCGTTGCGGTAGAGGGCCTCGCGGGTGTCGGGCCGCACCGTCCAGACGAGCTGCGGCAGGGCCTCGGCGAGGGCGCGGTAGCGCGCCTCGCTGAGGCCGATGGCGCGCTCGCGCTGCCGGTGGGCGGTGACGTCCGAGAAGGTGCGGATGGCGCCGCCCGA
Source organism: Methylobacterium sp. CB376 (assembly GCF_029714205.1). Classification (NCBI taxonomy): domain Bacteria; kingdom Pseudomonadati; phylum Pseudomonadota; class Alphaproteobacteria; order Hyphomicrobiales; family Methylobacteriaceae; genus Methylobacterium; species Methylobacterium sp. CB376. The sequence goes on from NZ_CP121648.1 coordinate 3,880,781, forward strand.
GGCGAGGCGCACGGTGCGCACCTCGATCACCGTCCCGTTCGGGCGGGAGCGCTCGTAGACCTTCGGGGCGCCGAGCAGGTCCCCCTTGAGCTTGAGCCAGGGGTCGTGATCCTCGGTGGCCCCGCTGAACTCGCCGGTGCGCTGCTGGTAGGCGACCAGGGCCGCGAAGCTCGGCTTCTCGGTGGCGAAGGCCGCCGGGAGGTCGAGGAGCGCCAGGGCGCGCTCGTTGCACAGCTGGACGATGCCGTCCTGGTCGATCACCAGCACGCCCTGGTCCATATGCGCCAGGGTGGCGTCGAGGAGGGCGGTCTTCTCGTGCAGGGCGGCCTCGGCGCTGCGCCGGGCGGTCACGTCCGTGCAGGTGCAGACCACGCCGCCCTCGGGGAGCCAGGTGCTGCGGATCTCCAGCACCCTGCCGTCCGGGAGGGTGCGCTCCGCGAGGGGCGCCGGGCCGGCATGCGCCCCGCCCGGCTCCGCCTCGCTCCAGGCGGCCCGCAGGAGGTCCGGCACGCGGGCGTGCGGCGCGCCCACCAGCGCGTCGGAGGCGAGGCCGAGGAGTTCCGCCGCGCGCCGGTTGGCCACCGCGACGGTGCCGCGGCCGTCGATCATGACGAGGCCCTGGTCCATGGCGTCGAGGGTGGTGCTGAGCAGAACCTGCTGGGCGGCCACCTCCCGGGTGCGGCGCTCCACCATCTGTTCGAGGTCGCGGTTGATGGCGCGCAGGGCATCCGCCTGGTCGCGCAGGCGCGCGGAGGCGACGGCGAGGGCCGCGCCGACCTCGTCGACCTCGCTGAAGGAGGAGCGCGGGACGGGGATCGCCTCCCCGGACCCGAGGGCCCGCGCCGCCTCCGCCAAGCGATGCTGGGCCGCCACGATGCGCCGGCCCACCATGGCCGAGGCGACGAGGGCGACGAACATCAGCGCCGCGATGATCGGGACCAGCACGGAGAGCGAATCGGTGAGCGGCTCCTGGAGGGCCGAGCGCTCGATGCCGATGCTGACGAGCCAGCCCGCCACGCCGGAGCGCTGGTAGGTGGCGAAGACCGGAACCCCGAGCAGGTTGCGCCCCGACCACGTGCCCCGCTGGCCCTTCACGGCGGCGAAGCCCGGGAGCGGCCTGCCGGTGGCGTTGGCGCTGTCGACCGACCGCCCGATGATGGTGCCGGTGCGGTCCGTGATCGAGCCGGAATACGGGGCGGCGACGCCCGCATCGGCGAGGAGCTGGCCGAACAGCGCGGCGCTGTAGCTCGCGCTCAGCAGGTAGGCGATCCGCCCGCCGCGGGTCACCGGGACGCCGACGCGGATCATGGGCTCGCCGGAGACCGCCCCGACGAACAGGTCCGAGACGGTGGGCTTGCCCGATTCGAGCACGTTCCGGTCGATGTCGCGCAGCAGGTTCGGCAGCGCCGTGCCGTAGGGCAGGCGCGTGTTGATCAGCTGCTGGCCGTCGCGGCCGCGCAGGATGATGTTGACGCCCTGCAGGGTCACGAGTTCGCGCGCCTGCGCATCGAAGCGCGCGAGGTCGCCGGTGTCGAGGGCGGGCGAGGTCGCCAGCGCCTGCAGCATCGCGATCTGCCCGGACAGGAAGCGGTCGACCTGCGCGACCGCGTAGGCGTTGATCGCGACCGTGGCGCTCTCCAGGCGCTGCTGCTCGGCCGCGACCCAGCGCCATGCCAGCAGGCCCGAGATCGCGACGCTCGGGATCAGCAGCACGAGCGTCAGGGCCACGATGGAGTAAGACAAGGGCCGTGGCCGCCGCCCCGCCACGCGGTCTCCGGACAATGACGCGACTGTCGTGCTCACCCTCTCGGCCCCCGTCTGATCTTGGTTAGCACAGGGACGAGCCGATCCGGCAGCCGGAGGCGGCATAGGTCTTTCGGCGTAAGAGTGGGGGACGGGGCGGCCGAGCTGGAGGATCGCGCCGCAACCGGTGCGCCGGGCGGCGCGTCATCCGACATCCGGTTGATGGCTTCGCCATCTCCGATTTCGGCCATGCGGATGTCGGCTTCGCTCAGGCGCCGCGCTCAGGCGCCGCGCGGGCTCGTGATCCGGGATCCGCGTCGATCAAGCGGATCCCGGATCAGTCGCGGCGCAGGATGTCCTCGGCGCGCTTGAGCTGGACGAAGCGCGATTGCGGCGCCTCGACCCTGTAGCCGAGGGATTGCGCCGTGCCGCGCAGGTCCCGCACCGCCGCCTTGCCGGCCTCGGTCCCGTGGCAGATCGAGAAGTAGAGGGCGACGAAATTCGCGTTCCGCCGCACCGTCTCGCGGGAATCCGCGCCCGCGAAGGGCGCGATCATCAGCGCGACGGTGCGGCCGTCCTGCTCGGAGAGGATGGCGGGCCGGGTCGGCGAGCAGAAGACGTAGCCGTTCTCCTCCGGCCCCTCGCTGCGGCCCTGGGCGCTCGCGTGGAAGGTCTTGACCCGCGTCCGGTTGAGCACGCCCTCGGCGCTGCGCGTCACCGGCTCGGCCTTGACGACGCTGAATTCGTCGCAGCCATCCTTCTGGCACAGGCCTCGGACCAGGTCGGGGCGGGCGTAATCCTGCTGCGCGAGGGCGGGGACGGCGAGGAAGGCGAGGAGCGCGACGGTGCGGATCAGCATCTGACCTCTCGGATCATGACCGGAACCGCGCCGATAGCGCCCGAACCGCGGCCGGATGATGACGCCCCGGCGCCTGTACGCGGTGCCCCCGATCGGCCATGACGGCGGGGCCGCGCGGCGCACCAGCAGCGCGCGGCGCGCGCCAGCAGGGGAGGACGCCATGGCCCACGCCTTCACGCATTCCGGAACGGCCCGCGGCGGGACGAACGGGCCGGATCTCGACGCCGAAGCGGTGCGGGAGGCGCGCCGGGACCTCGCCGCCTGCTTCCGGATGGCGGCCCGCTACGGCTTCGAGGAGGGGATCTGCAACCATTTCTCGGCGCTGGTGCCCGGCCACGACGACCTCTTCCTGGTCAATCCCTACGGCTACGCCTTCCGCGAGCTGACGGCCTCGCACCTCCTCGTCTGCGACTTCGACGGGAACGTGATCGCCGGGGACGGCCGGCCGGAAGCCACCGCCTTCTACATCCACGCCCGCCTGCACCGGGCGCTGCCGCGGGCGCGGGCCGCCTTCCACACCCACATGCCCTACGCGACGGCGCTCAGCATGACGGAGGGCGAGCCGCTCCTCTTCGCCGGCCAGACCGCCCTCAAGTTCTACGGCCGCGTCGCGGTCGACCGGGACTATAACGGGCTCGCCCTCGACGCCCGCGAGGGCGACCGCATCGCCGCCTCGGTGGGCGGCGCCGACATCCTGTTCATGAGGCATCACGGCGTCATGGTGCTCGGGCCCAGCATCGCGGAGGCCTTCGACGACCTCTATTACCTGGAGCGCGCCTGCGAGGTGCAGTGCCTCGCCCTCGCCACCGGGCGGCCCGTGCGCCCGGTCGATCCGGCGGTCGCCGCGGCGGCGGCGCGCCAGATGCGCGAGGGCGACCCGGAATCGGCGCGCCTGCACCTCGCGAGCCTGCGCCGCCAGCTCGACGCGGAGGAGCCGTCCTACCGCGCCTGACCCCGAAGGCGCAGTTTTCTGTGGATCGTGCAGTGCCTGGTAAGGCCGGGCGGAGTAGGCTCCCGGCATGGCCAGGGTCCGCCTTCACCTGAAGAGCCGCGAGGATTTCGCGGCGCTCTCGCTCCACGAGAAGAACGCCTACCTGCAGGACGTGGCCGAGCGCGTCATGAAGGTGCGCGGCGAGGAGCACGTGCCGCTGTCCAAGGACGCGCTGTCGCGCCTGCGGCGCTTCTACATGCGCCGCTCCTTCGCGGACCTGAAGCGGGAGGAGATCGAGGACGAGGGCATGCGCCACGCCCTCGACCGGATGGCCGAGGCGATCCGCGCCGACGAGGTGCAGAAGGTCATCGAGCACGAGCTGCCGAGCCCCCGCAAGACCGCCGGCCCGGAGGCGCGGCGGATCACCCGGCCGCCCCCCGACACCGACGCCCAGCTGATGTTCTGGGTGCCGGCGGTGTTCGACGCCCCCATCAAGGACGACATGAACCTGATGGACGTCGCGCCCTTCGCCCTGTCGAAGACCGCGGGCGAGGGCATCATCCGCTACGAGCTCAAGGACGCCATCATCACGATCGAGGGCGGCGCCGAGGTCGGGCTCGCCACCGCCTACGATTACGACATCGTCATCAACATGATCTCGCACCTCGCCGAGGCGGTGCGGGTCTACCGGATCGAGGAGGCGAAGGGCCGCCGCCCGAGCCTGCCGGGCCGGGTCTACCGCCCGGCCGCCGCCGAGATCCTGAAATTCTGCCGCCGCGACCTCGGCGGCAAGCAGTACATCGACCTCGAACGCGCGCTCGACCGGCTTCAGGCCACCCGCGTCAAGATCACCAACCTGCATGGCGGCAAGCGCCGCGAGACCCAGTCCTTCCCGCTCATCGGCCGCTACAAGGTGGTGAGCCGCACCGTCCAGGACCGGATCGACCAGATCGAGATCGAGATCCCGAACTGGGTCTACGAGGGCATCGTCAAGCCGGACGGCAAGCCGACGATCCTCACCCTCAACGCCGACTACTTCCTGATCAACCGGCCGATCGCGAAGTTCATCTACCGGCTGGCGCGCAAGGCGGCGGGCGAGACCGAGGCCCGCTACTCCCTGCCCGAGCTGCACAAGCGCTCCGGCTCGAAGCTGCCGCCGCACAAGTTCCGCCAAGCCGTCGAGGACATCGTCCAGGACGCGCAGCTGAGCCCGCTGCCCGATTACGACCTGATCCTGGAGAAGAGCGAGCGCTCGACGGTGCTGCGGATGCGCCGCCGCGCCGCCCGCCGCGAGGGCGCCGAGTCCTCCGGCCGCGAGTCCCCCGCCCGCGAGTCCCCGCCCGCGAGGCCGCCCCCGCCCGCGACTGATCCCGCGGCCCTGCCGGATGCGCCCGGGCGGGCATCCCCGGGCGGGGAGCGCGGAGGAGCCGCGGGCGCCGCGTCGCGCCGGGCCGTCTTGTCCCAGCGTCATCCGGCGTGCTACGATTTCGGCATGCTCCGGGTGCGGTCCTTCCTGCAGGTCTTGGTGGCGATCGCGCTGATCGCGGCCGGCCTCGCGTCGTCGGCCGCCCATGCCCGGTCCGCGCATGGCCACGAGGGCGCGCGCATGGCCGCGTCCGCCGCGCCGGCGGCGATCCGGGATGCCGCGATCCGCCTCGGCGGCGACCATCACGGCGAGACCGGCAGCACCGATGCCGGCACGGCCCACCCGGTCTGCTGCTGCGGCAGCACCTGCTGCGCCGCCCTGGCCAGCCCGGCCGGGGTTCCGGTCCGGGCCGCCCGCGCGGCCCGCCCGCTGAGGCCGCCTGGCGAGCGGCCCCGTCCCGACGCCCTGTCGGAAGCCCTGCCCCGTCCCCCCGATCCCTCGCGTGACCGGCGCGCCCGCGGGCGCGTGACGCCACGCCGTCGTGCCGGCGGCTGGCCCGAGTTCCACGACGAAGGACCGATCCTCCCATGCGTACCCTGTTTGCCGCGGCCCTCGGCCTCGCGGCCCTCGCCCTGTGCGCCGGCGGCGCCCCGGCCCACGAGGGCCACGATCACGGCAGCGAGCCCCCGGCGGCGGCCACCCAGGCGCCGCGCGGCCATTCCAGCTCCGAGCGGTTCGAGCTCGTCGCGGTCGCCCGGCAGGGCGTCCTCGCGGTCTATCTCGACCGCGCGGCCACGAACGAGCCGGTGACGAACGCCGTCATCCAGGCCGAGACCCCGGCCGGACCGGCCACCGCCGCCCCGCAGCCGGACGGCAGTTTCCGGCTCGACGCCGCCTGGAGCGAGGCGCCGGGCGAGTACGAGGTCGTGTTCACCGTCGAGGCCGACGGGGCCTCCGAGGTGTTCCCGGTGGCGCTGGACGTTCACCCGCCGGCCGCCCCCGAGCCGGGCAAGGCGGCGAGCCGGGCGGCCGCCTGGGCCGCGGCCCTCGACGTGGCGCACGACCTGCGCCAGCACCTCGTCCAGCGCGACCCGGTCGCGCTGCTCATCGGCGGCGGGGGCTTCGTGCTCGGCGGCCTCACCGTCCTGCTGATCCGCGGGCGCCGGCCGGCGATCCCGGCCATCCTGGTGCTGGCGGGCGCCGCCGCCCTGCTCTCCCCCGGCGCCGCGCGCGCGCACGAGGGCCACGGCGACGAGAGCGCCGCCCTCGCGGCGCCGGGCGGGCGCGACCTCGCCCGGCGCCAGGCGGATGGCAGCGTGTTCGTGCCCAAGCCGACCCAGCGGATCCTGTCGATCCGCACCGCGATCACCGCCACGGCGCGCCTGCCGCGCACCGTCGAACTGCCCGGCCGGGTCATCCCGGACCCGAATGCCAGCGGGGTGGTCCAGTCGGCGGTCGGCGGGCGCCTCGCGCCGCCCCCCGGCGGCTTCCCGCGGCTGGGCACGCCGGTGCGCAAGGACGACGTCCTCGCCACCGTGACGCCGCCGCTGCAGCAGATCGACGTCTCCGACATGCGCCAGCGCCAGGGCGAACTCGACCAGCAGATCGCGATCGTCCAGCGCCGCGTCGAGCGCTACCAGCGGCTCACCGTCAGCGGCGCCGTCGCCCAGGTGCAGCTGGAGGAAGCCCTGGACGAGCTGCGCGGCCTGAAGGACCGCCGGGCGGCGCTCGACCGGGTGCGCCAGCAGCCCGAGGCGCTGGTCGCGCCGGTCGACGGCGTGGTCGCGGAGGCGAATGCCGTGGCCGGCCAGATGGCGAGCCCGGGCGCCCAGGTCTTCCTGATCGTCGATCCGCTGCGCCTGTGGGTCGAGGCGCTGAGCTTCGACGCGCTCTCCCCGGCCCAGACCGCCTCCGCGCGCCTCGCCGACGGCCGCACCCTGGCCCTCGCCTATCGGGGCGCGGGCCTCGCGGATCGCAACCAGGCCGTGCCCGTCCAGTTCGCCGTGGCGGAGGGCAACGGCGACCTGCGCACCGGGCAGTTCGTGACCGTGCTCGCCAGCATCTCGACCCCGCAGGAGGGCTTGGCCCTGCCGCGGGCCAGCGTGGTGCGCGGCGCCAACGGCCAGAGCCTCGTCTACGAGCACACCAAGCCCGAACTCTTCGAGCCGCGCGAGGTGCGCGTCGAGCCCCTGGACGCCGAGCGCGTGCTGGTTCTCTCGGGCCTCGCGGCCGGACGGCGGGTGGTGACGCAGGGCGCCGAACTGCTCAACCAGGTTCGCTGAGGGCAGGCCCGCGATGTTCACCTTCCTCGTCTCCGCCTCGCTGCAGAACCGCCTGCTCGTCCTCGCGCTCGCCGTCGTGCTGGTGATCTACGGCGGCCTCACCGTCACCAAGCTGCCGGTCGACGTGTTTCCGGACCTCAACCGGCCGACCGTCACGATCATGACCGAGGCCGAGGGCTTGGCGCCCCAGGAGGTCGAGCAACTCGTCACCTTCCCGATCGAGACGCAGATGAACGGCCTGCCGGGCGTGAGCCGGGTGCGCTCGGTCTCCGGCGTCGGCCTGTCGGTGACCTACGTCGAGTTCGACTGGGGCACCGACATCTACCGCAACCGCCAGCAGGTCGCCGAGCGGCTGGCGATGGTCCGGCCCCAGCTGCCCGACACCGTCGCGCCCTCGATCGGCCCGATCTCCTCGATCATGGGCCAGATCCTGATGGTCGCGGTGACCGGCGACGCGGTCGCGCCGATGCAGCTGCGCGAGGTCGCCGACTTCACGATCCGGCCGCGGCTGCTGACCGTCCCGGGCGTCGCCCAGGTGATCCCGATGGGCGGCGAGGTGCGCCAGTTCCGGGTGGCACCGAACCCGGCCGCCCTGCGGGCGCTCGGCGTCACCTACGAGCAGGTCGAGCGGGCGCTCGCCCAGTTCGGCAGCAATGCCGGCGGCGGCTTCACCGACCAGAACGCCCGCGAGTACCTGATCCGCAACATCGGGCGGACCACCAGCCTGGACGACCTGCGCAGCCTCGTGGTGGCGACGAACGGCACCCGCCCGGTCTTCCTGCGCCAGGTCGCCGAAGTGTCCTTCGCCGCGCGGACCAAGCGCGGCGACGCGGGCTTCATGGGCCGGCCGGCGGTGATCGTCTCGGTCGAGAAGCAGCCCGGCGTCGACACCGTGCGCCTCACCGAGACCGTCCAGGCGGCCCTCGCCGAACTCGCCCCCGGCCTGCCGAAGGGCGTGCGGGCCGAGCAGCTGATCTTCCGCCAGGCCGACTTCATCGAGACCTCGATCGGCAACGTCGAGAAGGTGCTGCTGGAGGCGATCGCGGTGGTGGCCGTGGTGCTGTTCGCGTTCCTGCTCAACCTGCGCACCACGCTGATCTCGCTCACCGCCATCCCGGTCTCGATCCTGGTGACGGCGATCGTCTTCCACCAGCTCGGCCTGTCGATCAACACGATGACGCTGGGCGGCCTCGCCATCGCGATCGGCGAACTCGTGGACGACGCGGTGGTGGACGTCGAGAACATCTTCCGACGCCTGCGCGAGAACCGCGAGCAGGGCAATCCGCGCTCGGTGTTCGACGTGGTGGTCTCGGCCTCGCAGGAGGTCCGCTCGGGCATCGTCTACGCCACCATGGTCATCGTGCTGGTCTTCGTGCCGCTCTTCGCCCTGTCGGGCATCGAGGGCCGGCTCTTCGCCCCGCTCGGGCAGGCCTACATCGTCTCGATCCTCGCCAGCCTGGCGGTGTCGATCACCCTGACCCCGGTGATGGCCTACTACCTGCTGCCCGGCCTCAAGCGGCTCGACGAGCACGAGAGCGGCCTCGTGCGCCTGCTCAAGCGCGGCAACCGGGCGCTGCTGCGCGGCGCCTTCGGCCGTCAACGGCTGGTGATGGGCCTCGCCGCGACCGGGGTGCTCGCCGCGGCCGTTGCCGCCTCGTTCCTGCCCCGGGCCTTCCTGCCGCCCTTCAACGAGGGGTCGTTCACCGTCAACATGACCTTCAACCCGGGCATCTCGCTGGCCGAGAGCAACCGGGTCGGCCTGATCGCCGAGCGCCTGCTGATGGAGATGCGGGACGTGCGCGCGGTCGGGCGGCGCACCGGCCGCGCGGAGCTCGACGAGCATGCCGAGGGCGTCCATTCCTCCGACCTGGAGATCGCCCTGAAGCCGGGCGCCCGCCCCAAGACCGAGCTCGTCGCCGAGATCCGCGACCGGCTGGCCGCGCTGCCGGTGAGCGTCAATGTCGGCCAGCCGATCTCGCACCGGCTCGACCACATGCTCTCCGGGGTGCGCGCCGAGATCGCCCTCAAGATCGTCGGCGACGACCTCGACACGCTGCGCCGCCTCGCGGAGGAGCTGCGGGGCCGGATGGCCGGCATCCCGGGCATCGCCGACCTGCAGGTCGAGAAGCAGGTGCTGATCCCGCAACTGGAGATCCGCGTCGATTACGGGCGCGCCGCCCTCTACGGGGTGCAGCCGGCGGCCTTCGTGGCGCAGCTCAGCAAATTGTCGAACGGCAGCGTGGTCTCGCGGGTGGTCGACGGCTACCGGCGCTTCGACGTCGTCATGCGCCTGCCCGACAGCATGCGCACCACCCAGAGCCTCGGCGACCTCCTGGTCGAGACGCCGTCCGGCTGGGTGCCGGCCCGTCAGATCGCCGACATCCGCGAGACCGACGGTCCCAACCAGATCCTGCGCGAGAATGCCCGCCGGCGCATCGCGGTTTTCGCCAACACCGACGGCAAGACCGACATGGCCGCGATCGTCGCGGGGATCCGGGCGCAGGTCGCGGCGGCGAACTGGCCCGAGGGCTACGCGGCGAGCCTGGAAGGGTCGTTCCAGGCCCAGGCCGAGGCCAGCCGCACGATCGGCGCGCTCTCGCTGCTCTCCCTGGGGCTGATCTACGCGATCCTGTACAGCCGCTACCGCTCGGCGGTCTTCACGCTGATCATCCTCGGCAGCATCCCGCTCGCCCTGATCGGCTCGGTCGCGGCGCTCTGGCTGTCCGGTCAGCCGCTCAGCGTGGCGTCGATGATCGGCTTCATCACCCTCACCGGCATCGCCACCCGCAACGGCATCCTGAAGATCAGCCATTACCTGAACCTCGCCCTGCACGAGGGGCTGGCATTCGGGCCCGACCTGGTGATCCGGGGCAGCCTGGAGCGACTGACGCCGGTGCTGATGACCGCCCTGTCGGCCGGCGTCGCCCTGGTGCCGCTGCTCACCGGCGCCGATGCCCCGGGCAAGGAGATCCTGCACCCGGTCGCCGTGACCATCTTCGGCGGCCTGATCAGCGCGACCCTCCTCGACACGGTGCTGACCCCGGTCCTGTTCCTCCGCTACGGCCGCAAGTCCCTGGAACGGCTGATCGCCGCCCGGGACAGCAACCCCACCTCCGGCGCCGGGGCGCCGGTCGAGGCGTTCTGACCCCCTCCCCCCGACCCCCCTTCGAGGAGCCACGACCATGCGTACCCCCGCCCTCGCCCCCACCCTCGCCACCCTGCTCGCCCTCGCGCTCGGCGGTGCCGCGCTCGCGCCGCTCACCGCCGCGCGCGCCCAGGAGGCCGGCCCGAACGGCGGCCAGGTCTCCGTCGCGGACGGCCACCCGATCGAGATGGTCGCCGCCGGCACGGCGCTGACCTTCCACCTCCTCGGGGAGGACGGCAAACCCGTCGACACCAAGGGCCTGAGCGCCCGCGCCTTCGTGCAGAGCGGCGGCCGGACCGAGACCGTCGCCCTCACCCCGGCGGCGCCGAACAGGCTCGTCGGCACCCTCGCCGCCCCGCTCGCCGCCGGCAAGGTGGTGCTGTCGACCAGGATCCACGGCCACGCCCTCCAGGCCCGCTATGAGACGAAGTAGCGGCCGCGCGGGGGCGCGGGCGGTCGTCACCCTGGCCGCCGTCGCCCTGACCGCCGTCCCCTTGGCGGCCGTCCCCTTGCTGGCCGTTCGCTTGGGGGCCGTCCCCTGGGCCGCCGCCCTCCTCGCCGCCGCGGCGCCGGCCGCCACCGCCCTGGCCGAGCCCCGGTCCCAGCTCAAGCAGGCCCTGCAGCTGGCCCGTTGCATCCCGCGCGCCGTCGCCGTCACCCTCCGCGAGGGTGCGATGACGGTCTACGACGTGGCCTGCCTCGGGCCGTCGCCCGATCGCGTGGTCGTGGTCTGCACCGGCCGGGTCTGCCTGCCCGACGACCCGGACCATCACGACGGCCCGGACGAGACGCCCTGACGGGCCGCGGCCGGGCGCCCTGACAAAAGTCCCGTACTTCGCTCCGCGCCGGTTTGACAAAAATCCCGTACATGGGACTCCGCGGTTTTGGCACCCGACCGTACTTCGGTCCGCCCGCGCGTGACAAAATCGGACCGCCCGCCCCTCGCGCCGGGCTGACGGATTCGCCGTACTTCGCTCCGCCTCCCCGTGACAAAACCGGCGCCCGCGCCGGGCGGCCCGGTCGCACGGCCGGCGCGGGGATCCGTGCGGACCGCGCTCGTCGCCGTCCCCGCTGCCCCGCCGGAGCGGAACAGTCGCGCCTCAGCAAGGTCGGAGCCGGACCGGATGCGGCGCCGGTCGGACCGGTGCACGAGCAGTTCAAGACTTGCTCGACCTTCTCTATCACAAGTCACGACCGGCAGTGATAATCACGCTTTCTTAGGGAAGCGGTCCTACCGTTGGGTCACGTGGGAGGATCGATGATGAGGTTGAGCATCTCGGCGCTCTTGATGGGCGCGCTCGCGCTGATGGTGTGCACCGCAACGGTGCCGCTGCTGTACATGATGATGGAAGCGGGCGAGTCCTCCTCAGCGGCCGAGGACGTCTCGCGCTATGCCGGGCTCGACAAGGACCTGGTCACGGCGGCGCTCAATCTTCGCGTCGAGCGCGGGGATTCGGCGGCCGCCCTGCAACTTCCGCCCGAACGCAACACGGGCAACATCCCGAGCATCATGACCCGGCGCGCGGCGGTGGAGGCCGCGATGGGCCGCGCGCTCGCCGCGGCCGAGGGGATCGCCGCCGCGCCGCTGCGCGAGGCGTTCCGCAAGCTCGCGGCGGATTACGAGGGGTTCCGGACGCTGCGGCCGCGCATCGACGGGGAATTGACGCGCCCGCCGCGGGAGCGCGCGGCGGGACTCGCGCAGACGGTCCTCGCGCAGGGCGCGACGCTGCTCGACAGTTTCCAGGCGGCCGCGGCGGCGCTCGAGGCCGAGATCATCCGGCTCAACCCGGCCCTCGCGCCGGAGATCGCGCTGCGCGCCGCCACCGCGGCCATTCGCGCCGAGGTGGGGCGGGACGTCGTCCTGATCGTCGGCGCCGTCAGCGGCCAGCGTCCCCTCAGCGAGACCGAGGCGAGGGACCTCGCCGCGACGGAGACGCGGGCGGCGCTGCTGTGGACCCTGCTTCAGGAGGCCGCGGCGAAGCCCAGCCTCACCCCGGCCCTGCGCGACGCCGTCGCGGCGGCGCGGCAGGGTTTCGCGGAGGGCCCGCTGAAGCGCGAGCGCGACGCCATCCTGCAGGCGATCACGCGCGGCAGCCCGGCGGCGGCCACGCTCGACCAGTGGAGGGCGGTCGCCGTGCCGGCGCTCGACGGGGTCGACGCGGTCTCGCGCCTCGCGCTCGACCGCCTGGAGGACCATGCCCGCGAGGCGGTGCAGCGCGCGCGGATGATTGTCGTCCTCTGCGGCCTGGGTCTCGGCGCGGCGCTGCTCCTGTCCGGCGGCGTGATCGCGATCGTCCTCGCGCGCGTGGTGCGCCCGCTGCGGCAGCTCGCGCGGACCACGACGCGGCTGGCGGAGGGCGACGTCGCCGTCGCCGTCACCGGGACGGCGCGGCGGGACGAGATCGGCGCCATGGCCGGGGCGGTCGCGACCTTCAAGGCGAACCTGATCCGCACGCGGGAGCTTGAGGCGGAGGCCGCCGCGGCCCGCCTCTCGGCCGAGGAGCAGAAGCGGCTCGGCATGCGGCAGATGGCCCAGGCCTTCGAGCAGGCGATCGGCGGCATCGTGACGACGGTCTCCTCCTCCGCGACGGAACTGGAGGCGATCGCGCAGAGCATGACCGAGACCGCGTCGCGGACGGTCGTGCAGAGCGCCGCCGTGGCGGCGGCGTCGCAGGAGGCCGAGGCGAATGTCGGCACGATGGCCGGCGCGGCCGGCGGCCTCGGCAGCCGCGTGCGCGAGGTCGGCGCCCGGGTCGGCGAGGCCACGGCCATCGCCGGCAGCGCCGTGCGCGAGGCGGACGAGACGGGACGCCTGGTGGCGGATCTGTCCGAGGCGGTCGCCCGGATCGGGGACGTGGTCGGGCTGATCTCGGCGATCGCGGAGCAGACCAACCTGCTCGCTCTCAACGCGACGATCGAGGCGGCCCGGGCCGGGGTGGCCGGCCGCGGCTTCGCGGTCGTGGCCCAGGAGGTGAAGGCGCTCGCGACCCAGACCGCCCGGGCGACCCGCGAGATCGGCGACCAGATCACCCGCATCCAGGCGACGACCGGCCACGCCATCGCGGCGATCACCGGGATCACCGGCCGCATCCGCGAGATCGACGCGGTCTCCGCGGCGATCGCGGCGGCGGTCGAGATCCAGGACACGGCGGCCCGGGACATCGTGCGCACGGCGGCCGAGGCCGTGCAGGGTGCGAGCGGCGTGAGGTGCAGCATCGCGGAGGTCTCGGCCGCGGCCGACGACACCGGCGCCGCGGCGAGTCAGGTCCTGGCCGCCGCCTCCGAACTGTCCCGCCAGTCCGAGCACCTGAACAGCGAGGTCGGCCGCTTCCTGGCCACCATCCGGGCGGCCTGAGCGGCGGCGCCCGGACGGGGGTGCGGAAGGACCGCCCCCTCTCCCCTCGCCGCCCGGCCTCGCGGACCCTCCGCGGGGCCGCGCCACCTGCCCCCGCGTCCGGCGCCGCGCCTTCGGCAAGGTGCGAGCACTCCCCCTCGCTCGGTCCGTCGGGCACGGCTCGGCCGCCTTCCGCAACGGCCTCGGCTGAGGGGCCGGCAATCGATCGGTGTCCGGCGCGCCCGCCTGACGCAATCCCGATCGAGAGATCACGACACCCCGCAGCCTTTGCAGTCACGCACCCCCTCGCGCCGAGGCCCCGCAGAGCTGACAGGGCGGATCCGGGACGGTCCTCCGATCCGCGAGGATCACCGGTCGCGGTGCGCCGCGGCAGCCTGCCGGGCGATCTCCGATCGCCGGCCCCTCGACGGGGAGGATGCGCCTGCCAAGGGGGTGCGGAAGAGTTTGCCGGATGACAGGATCGCACGCCCTGCACCGGGGGAGCGAACGCGTCCTGTTCAGCCTCCGCGGCGGGACCTGCCCGGGCAGGACCGCGCCCCTGCCGGCACGACCGCCCGGTTCCCGGTCATCGGCCCGCGGCCGCGGAGGAACGTCCACCCTCGGGAGCGCGCCTAGGCCGGGCGCACGACGCCGAACGGGGCGGGAGCGATCGCCGCCCCGCCCCGCCTTCGACCGGTTCCGACCGCGATCAGAAATCGCGCTGCACGCGCATCCGGACCTGGAAAGTGTCCTGGCTCGCCACTGTCGGCGCGGCCTGGACCTGCGCCAGGGTCGGCCCGCCCGCGAGGCCCGCCGCCGCGAGGTTCAGGACGGACTTGTTCGGGTTGAGCACCCGCCCGCTGGCGACGGCGGTCCGCACGTAGACGCCCTCGACGCCGACATCGAGGTCCCGCACCGGCGACCAGATCAGGCTGGCGCCGGTCACGAGTTCGGTCGTGTCGCGCAGGACCGGGCTGATGGCGAGGGCGGCCGCCCCGGCCGCGCTGGTGGGGTTCGGAAGCCCGCCCACGCCGAACAGCGCGCTTCCGGCCCGCACCCCCTTGCCGAACTGCATCTCGCCGTAGGAGGCGAAGACGGCCGAGCGCCACTCCGGCACCCAGTAATGCAGCAGGGATGCGACGGCCGAGAAGGAGGTCGACGGGGTCATCCGGCCCGTGAGCGGGTCGACGACGGCGTCCGCGTAGGACGAGCTGAACAGGCCCGGGACCGGGAAGCTCGACGGCGTCAGGGCGCCGTTGTAGTTCGCGACGCCGACGTAGCGCTCGGCCCCCTCCCCGTAGGCGCCCTGGAGATAGAGCGCGTCCCCCGCGGCGAGGAAGGGCAGGCTGATCTTCACGCCGCCCTGGATCGCCCAGCCGTAGGCGCTCGCGGCCCGGCCCGCGGGCGCGGCGGCGCGCGGCAGCGCCGCGGCCTGCGCCGGCGTCAGGACCGTCAGGGCCGGGCCGCCAGCCGCGCCGAGCACCGGATTGCCGGCATTGAGCTCGTGCACCGCCGCGGAGAGCTGCGCGGCCCCCCAGGACCCGTCGTAGCGCAGAACGCCGACGACGTCGGGCATGCGCGAGCGCTGGACCGTGTCGAGCGAGGCGACGGCGACCGGAGCACCGGCGGCGTCCGTGACCACGAGGGGCGCGAAGCTGCCCGAGGCGGCGCTCGGGCCGCCCGCGAAGGTCCCGGCGGCCCCTCCGCCGAACAGCGGCGTCTTGCGGAAGTTGGAATCCTCGACCGAGAGCGTGGCCGTGACCCCCTGGCCGAGCGTCGCCGTGTAGGCCAGGAGGTTCGTGGAGGCGAGGCCGGAGCCGAGCGCGTTGCCGATGATCTCGAAATCGCCGCCGTAGAAATCGTAGAACGAGGCCGCGCGGCCGGCCGTGAGACCCGCGAACTGGATGAATGCCTTGTCGACGTTGACGAATTGCTGGACGCGACCGGCCGTGTCGACGCCGGTCGCCGAGAAGGCCCAGCCGAAGCGCTCGACGGTTGGCGCCTTGAGGTAGCCGCCCGTGCGGCTCGCGAGGTCGAAGCGCACGAAGGCCCGCAGGGTCCCGTAGCCCGTCGAGGTCCGGGCGTCGAGGTTGAGCCGGCCCAACCCGCGATAGCCGACTGTGTCGCCCCCGCTGCGCATCAGCGGCTGGATGACGGTCGCCTCGAACCGCGCGCGGCCACCGATCCGGATGCAGGTGTCGGTGCCCGGAACGGTGAAGAAGCCGACGCCGTGCGCCGTGCAGACCCTGACGTACTCGACCGGTGCCGCCTTCCTGACCGGGAGGTCGGCCGCCGACGCGCCGGCGACCCCCGTCAAGGCCGCGGCGGATGCCGGCAGCAGACTCCTCATCCTTACCATTGCGTTTCTCCCGCGCTCGTGGCGCTTGCGCCGCCGGTCTAGGCAAGACGATGCGCAGCACCCTCCCGTGACGGCATTGCGGCATAGACCGGACTCGACACCTCGTCGGAAGCTGACCCCGACGTCATCTGTGCCGCTGGTCTTGTCCTGCCACGAATCAAGACTACGACGTGCCGTGCGAAGCCGGCAATCTGCAAATCCGCAACACCGGACCGAAATGATGACCCTAAGTCAGACCGGGATGGTCCGACGCCGTGCCGCACCGGTCCGGGCACCGGAAACGCGCGCTCAGGCGGGCCGGACGCGGCAGGCCAGGAGGGTGGCGGCGAGCCCCGACAGCGCGAAGAGCGGCACCAGGACCAGGAGCACCTCGATGGGGCTCTGCCCCGCCTTGAGCAGGACGCCCGCGAAGAGCGGACCGACGACCGATCCGAGGCGCCCCACCGAGACGGCCGCCCCGACGCCGGTGCCGCGCATCTCCGTCGGGTAGCAGCTCGGCGCGAGGGCGTAGAGGGCCATCTGCGCCCCGGAGGCGGTGGCCCCGATCAGGAACCCGGCAGCCATCATCAGGGCGAGCGAGGCCGGGACGGCGGCGAGCAGCACCAGGGCCGCGATGCTGCAGCCGAAGATCAGGGCCACCGACGCCGCCCGGTTCCAGCGGTCCATCAGCAGGCCGGTCGCGACGCTGCCGAGGGCGCCGCCGAGGTTGAAGGCGACCTGGACCCAGGACGCGTCGGCGCGCGGCAGGCCCCGCGAGATCAGCAGGGAGGGCAGCCAGTTGAGGAGGAGGTAGAAGACGAACAGCCCGAGCAGGAACCCGGTCCAGAGCAGGGCCGTGGCGACGGCCCTGCCCTCGCCGAACAGGGCGTCGGGCACGCTGCGGGCCGGCCGGCCCGGCGCGGCGGGGCCCCCGCCGGCGGGCAGCCACGCCGCGAGCAGCGGGATCACCGCGAGCGGGGCGACGCCGCCGAGGACGAAGATGCCCGACCAGTTCCCCGGATCGGTGTCTACCAGGGTGGCGAGACTCGCCAGGACGCCGCCGACCGGCAGGCCCGCGTAGAGCGCCGCCACCGCCCGGCCGCGATAGGCCGGCGACGCGGTCTCGGCGACGAGCGCGATCAGGTTCGGCAACGCCCCGCCGAGGCCGACCCCGGTCAGCAGGCGGGCCGCGACGAGCTGGTCGAAGCGCGCGGCGAGCCCGGTGAGGATCGACATCAGCCCGAACACCGCGACCGCGGCGAGCAGGGTGCGCTTGCGGCCCAGCCGGTCGGAGATCCGCCCGCCGAAGGCCGCCCCGACGAGCAGGCCCAGCGTGCTCGCGCTGAAGAACAGGCCGAGCTGGCTCGGGGCCAGGCCGAAGGCCGCCACCAGCCGCGGCGCCGCCACCCCGGCCGATTGCAGGTCGAAACCCTCGATCGCCGCCACCAGGCAGCAGAGCCCGAGGGCCGTCACATTCGCTCCCGACGCCTCGCGCGCCGGCACCACGGCACCCACCATGTCCAACCTCCCGATCGCAGCAGGATTTCTCGGGCCTCCGCCGACCCGTCGCGCGCGGCGGCGCCGGCCTCAGGCCGGCGCGACCAGCATCAGCGCGTCGAGGGCGAGCGCGCCCTCGCCGGCCGGGTAGACGACCACCGGATTGAGATCGATCTCGCGGATGCGCGGCTCTCCCGCGAGGGTGCGGCCGAGGGCGGCGGCCAGGCGGGCCACCGCCGCCACGTCGCACCGCGCCGCGCCCCGGAACCCGTCGAGCAGGGCCGCGCAGCGCAGGGCCATGATCTCGGCCGCGATCGCCGCCTCGTCCATGCCGGGCGAGAGCAGGCGCACGTCCTTCAGCACCTCCGCCTGCACGCCGCCGAAGCCCACGAGCACGACCGGGCCCCATTCGGGGTCGTTGCGGCCGCCCAGGATCAGTTCGACGCCGCGCGGGCCCATCCGCTCGACCAGCACGCCGTCGAGGACGAGGCCGGGCCGGTGGCGCGCGACGTTGGCCGCCAGGCGCTCCCAGCCCTCCGCGAGGGCCTGCGCGTCCCGCAGGCCGACGATCACGCCGCCCGCGTCGCTCTTGTGGGACAGCTCGGCCGATTGCGCCTTGAGCACGACCGGGTAGCCGAGGACCTCGGCGGCGCGCAGGGCCTCCGCCAGGGTCGTGGCCATGCGGCCCTCCGGGAAGGGCACCCCGAGCGGGGCGAGGGCCGCCTTGGCGGCGTATTCCGGCACCACCCCGGCCAGGTTCCGGGCCAGGTTCCGGGCCAGGGCCGGCGCGGCCGGCGCGGCCGGCGCGGCCGCCGCGGTGGCGATCCGGCGGCCGGACCGCCGCGCCACCGCGGCGAGGGCCCGCACGGCCCGCTCGCCCGACGGGAAGCAGGGCACGCCGAGGTCGCGCAGGGCCGCGAGGCCGTCGGGCGGAACGGCCGCGCCCTCGTCGAGCCCGGCGAAGACCACCGGCTTGCCCGGCCGAAGCTCGCGCAGGGCCGCGATGATCGGCGGGAACTTGAGGCGCGCCGTGGTCTCGTCGGTCTGGATGATGCCGAGCAGGATCGCGCCGAAGCGGGGATCGTCGAGGAGCGCGGCGAGCGCGCGCCGGTAGAGGTCGGGGTCGACCAGCCCCTGGGCGGTCAGGTCGACCGGGTTGCTGACGGGCACGAAATCCGGCAGCGCGGCGCGCAGGCCCGGGCTGTCGGCATCCGCGATGGCCGGGAGGTCGAGGCCGACCTCCTCGGCGAGGTCGAGGGTCAGGGCCTTGTAGGCGCCCGACTCCACCAGCACGGCGCTCCCCCCGGACCCGGGCGGCGGGCAGCGCAGCAGGATCTCGGCGACGTCGGCGAGCTCCTCCAGGGTGGGCACCAGGCTCACGCCGGCGTCCTCGACCTTGAGGCGCATGAGGTCGTAATCGCCCGCGAGCGCCCCCGTATGGGTGGCGGCCGAGCGGCGGGCGGCCTCGCCGCGCCCGGGATGGAGCAGGACGACCGGCTTGCCGGCCGCGTGGGCCCGCCGGGCCGCCGCCAGGAAGCGCGCGGGCTTGCGGAACTGCTCGACGATCAGGACGATCACCCGCGTGTCGGGATCCTCGACCAGGAACTCGACGTAGTCCTCGACGCCGCTCGCGGCCTCGTTGCCGGTCGAGACCGAGTAGGACAGGCCGAGCCCGCGCGCCTGCAGCGTCACGGCGAGCACCGCCGCCATGGCGCCGGATTGCGAGACGATCCCGATGCCCGGGCGGCCCGCGAGCCGGGTCCCGGGCAGTTCCACGAAGGTGAGGGGCACGCCGTCGACGAAATTGACGAGGCCCAGGCAATTGGGCCCCTCGACGACCATGCCGGCCTCGCCGGCGATCCGGGCGATCTCATCCTGCTCGGCGCGGCCGGCCTCGCCGCCCTCCGCGAAGCCGGCCGAGAACACCACCGCCGCCCCGGCCCGCCGCGCCGCCAGCGCCCGGATCGCCGGCAGCACGGCGGCGCGCGGGATGGCCAGCACGGCGGCGTCCACCCCGTCCGGCAGCGCCTCGACGCAGGGCAGGCAGGGCCGCCCGCCGATCTCCGCCCGGTTGGGGTTGACGAGGTGGATCGCGCCGCAGTACCCGGCGCGCTCCAGGTTGGCGAGGACCGAGGCGCCGAGCGCGCCCGGCTTGTCGGAGGCCCCGACGATCGCGACCGAGGCGGGCCGCAGCAAGCGAGCAAGATCTGTCATGGATTGGGCGTCCCTCACGCGGCACGACGCGGCGTGCCCGGCTGTGCGCGGATCGGCTCACCCCCGTTCTTGACGCAGGGGAAGAACCGGGTCGAGGCGAGCGCCGTCCTCACGCTGCCGAGGCCGGAAGCGCGGGGTGGCGTGCCGATCGGTGGTCTCTGCCGCGGGGCGCACGACCCGTCGAGTCGGGCCGCGGCTCAGGTTCCGTGCGGGGCCCGCCTCCGTCGCCGCACCGGCCGCCGGGTCGGCGAGGAAGGCGGGTCCCGCACGGGCGAGGCCTCCTCCGCCGAGGGGATCACCGGCGAAGGGATCACCGGTGCGGCGCAGGCGTGGCCGGTCCTGCGGATTCAGGCAGGATTGGCGGAGGCGGTCCTGCGCAGGTCGTAGGCGCCGAGGCCCGGCTTGTAGGACTTCTCGTCGATGAACTGGCGGATGCCCTCCTTGCGGCCCTCGCCGTCGTAGCTGTTGGCCGCCTCCTGCGCCCGGACCAGGTAATCCTCGGCGTTGTCGTAGGTCATCTCGCGGACGCGGCGGATCGCGTCCTTGGTCGCCTTGAGGGCGGTCGGGTTCTTGGCGAGGAGCAGGGCCGCCACCTCGCTCACCCGGGCCCTGAGCTGCCCGGCCGGCACCGCCTCGTTGACGAAGCCCCAGGCCGCGGCCTCGCGGCCGTCGATCGCCTCGCCCGTCAGGGCGTGGTACATGGCGTTGCGGAACGAGGTGAGTTCCACCGCGACCTTGCTGGCGCCGCCGCCCGGCAGGATGCCCCAGTTGATCTCGCTCAGCCCGAACTGCGCCTCCTCGGCCGCGAAGGCGAGGTCGCAGGCGAAGAGCGGGCCGTAGCCGCCCCCGAAGCACCAGCCGTTGACCATGGCGATCGTCGGCTTCTGGTACCAGCGCAGGCGGCGCCACCAGCCGTAGCTCTCGCGCTGCGCCTTGCGGGTGCCGGCGAGCCCCTGGGCCTCGGTCTCGCGGAAATACTCCTTGAGGTCCATCCCGGCGGACCACGCGCTGCCCTCGCCGGTGAGCACCAGCACGCCGACGTCCTGGCGGAATTCCAGCTCGTCGATGACCTCCATCATGCGCCGGTTGAGCTTGGGCGACATGCAGTTCCGCTTCTCGGGCCGGTTGAAGCGGACCCAGGCCACCCGGTCGATCACCTCGAAGGCGACGGTGTCCCGCTCGCTGCGCTCCTGCGACATCTCTCTGTCCTCTCCTGGTGCCGAAATCAGATCGGGTAATGGCCGGGCTGGGTCTCGATCGTGATCCAGCGCAGCTCCGTGAAGGCGTCGATCCCGGCCCTGCCGCCGAAGCGGCCGTAGCCGGAGGCCTTGACGCCGCCGAACGGCATCTGGGCCTCGTCGTGGACGGTCGGGCCGTTGACGTGACAGATCCCGGAGCGGATGCGGCGGGCGACCCGCAGGCCCCGCGCCGTGTCGCGGGTGAAGACCGCCGCCGAGAGGCCGTAATCGGTGTCGTTGGCGAGGGCGACCGCGTGCGCCTCGTCCCGGGCGCGCACGATCGCCACGACCGGCCCGAAGCTCTCCTCTCGGAACAGCCGCATGTCCGGCGTCACCCGGTCGACCGCGTGGGCGGGCATCAGCACGCCCGCGGCCGGGCCGCCGGCCACGAGCACGGCCCCCTCGGCCAGCGCCGCCTCCACCAGGGCGCCCACATGCGCGACGGTGCGGCGGTCGACGACGGCGCCGAGCGGCGCGCGGCCGTCGCGGGGATCGCCCACCGCCAGGGTCTCCACCTTGGCGCGGAACCTCGCCACGAAGGCCTCCGCCACCGCGTCGACGACGATGATCCGCTCCGTCGACATGCAGATCTGGCCCTGGTTCATGAAGGCCCCGAACGCCGCCGCCCGCACGGCCTCGTCGAGATCCGCATCCTCCAGCACCAGGAGCGGCGCCTTGCCGCCGAGTTCCAGGAGGCAGGGCGTCAGGGTCTCGGCCGCGCGCTTGGCGACGACGCGCCCGACCGCCGTCGATCCGGTGAAGTTGACCCGGCGCACCGCCGGGTGGTCGATCAGGGCGCCGACGACCTCGCCCGCCTCCTCGGGCCGGTTCGCCACGTAGCCGACCACGCCCTCCGGCAGGCCCGCCGCCCGGAGCGCCTCGGCGATCAGCGCGTGGGTGCGGGGGCAGAGTTCGGACCCCTTCAGGATCACCGCGTTGCCGCAGGCGAGGGGCACCGCGACCGCCCGCACGCCCAGGATCACCGGGGCGTTCCAGGGCGCGATGCCGAGCACGATCCCGGCCGGTTCGCGCATGGCCATGGCGAGGCAGCCGGGCTTGTCGGACGGGATCACCTCGCCGCCGACCTGGGTGGTGAGGGCCGCGGCCTCGCGCAGCATGGAGGCGGCGAGCGTCACGTTGAACCGCGCCCAGCCCGCGGTGGCGCCGACCTCGCCCATCATCGCCGCGACGAAGGCCTCCGCCCTCGCCTCGATCTGCGCGGCGGCGCGCATCAGCGCGGCGCGGCGCGCGTTCGGTCCCAGGTCGGCCCAGGCCGGGAACGCCGCCGCGGCCGCGTCGGCCACCGCCACGGCCTCGTCCGGCCCGCAGGCCGGCACCCGGCTCGCCACCTCCCCGGTGATCGGATCGTGCCGCACGAGCAACCGCTCGGCAGCGGCGGCCACGCCGCCCGACACCCCGGCCATCGGCATCATCCCCCTCGTCGCTTCCCCTCGGTATTGTTATGGTTCATAGCATAAAATTTGCGGGCCGCAACGGGGTGCTCTAAGGGGCCGGGGTGACGTCGAAGCCCCCGCGCCTGCACAGCCCGCTCAACGACCTGCTCGGCTACCAGCTGCGCCGCGCGTCGAACGCCCTGATGGCCGAGCTGGGTCAGGATCTCGGCCGGCTCGGCCTGACGCCCACCGAGGCGTCGGTCCTGGTCCTCGTCGCGGCGAATCCCGGCGTGACGCAGACCGAGATCGGCAGCGAACTCAGCATCAAGCGCGCCAACATGGCGCCGATCACGGCGCGGCTCGACGCGCTCGGCCTGGTGCTGCGGCAGCCGGTCGACGGGCGGGCGCAGGGGCTGTTCGTCACCCAGGCCGGCGCCGCCCGCGCCGACGAGGTGCGCAACGCCATGACGGCGCACGACCGCAAGATCATGGCGCTGCTCCCGAAGGACCTCAGGGACGGGCTGCGGGCGAGCCTGCCGGTGTTCTGGCGCCAAGCCGGACGCTGAGCGTCCCGCGCCGCAGCCTTCCCCGGTCCGGCGGCGAAAATGTCGGGGGATGCGCATCCTCAGCGGACACGCCGCGCGCGCCGCCGCCGCGCGGGCCGGGCGAGCCCCGCTCCGGTCCGCGCGGCACCGACGAAAACCCCAACGCGTCCAGGAGCGTGCGCGGCGCCCGAGCGGCCCGCGAGGGCGGGGCCGCGCCTACCGTCGCGGCCTGACAAAAACTCCGTACTTCGGTCCCTGCCCGGATGACAAAAACCGAGTTCCTGCCCGGTCTGTGGACAACCCCCCTGGACTGTGGACAATTTCAAGGATTCGTCACGGGCCGCCGTACTTCGTTCCGGCTTGCCCCGTACATCGATCCGTCAACGCCGTACATCGATCCGTCAATCCCGTACATCGATCCGCGAATCGCGGCTTAACCACTTGATGCCGCGGCGGGATTCGGACCTGAAACTCAGATTCTAAAACCTTTAAAACAGATTCAAAACGCCTCCGGCGGGGGTTTCGCGAGAAATTCGAAGAAGGAGGGCGTCGCGCGCGAATCAACAGCCGCGGGCTATGTTCGGGATGGTGATGGAACAAGAGTCGTTGCGAATCGATGACCGGCGAGAGACAAGCGGAAACGGGGGTGCGCGGCACCCGAGGACTCGCTGACGCCGACGATGCCGATGGTTCACGCCCACTTCCTGATCACCGGACCGCTCGCGGCGGCGCAGCGCGGCGCGCCGGGTTCCGGACCCGGTCGAAGGCCGCCCCGAGTGCCCGGCGCGGGGCGGGCGCGCGCGCCTCTGGGTCCGGTGAGCCGTGCCCGCAGCGCGTCCGCCGCGTGCCTGCGGTGCGCGAGCGAGCGGAACAGCCGCATGTCGAGGGGGATGTCGGCCTCGGCGGGCCCCGCGCGGGCGCGGCAGCCGGGCGAGCCCGTGACCGTCGCGCGCCATGCCCTGCGGCGTCGCCGCGAGGTCGAAGGTCGGGACCGTTTCGCCGCCGGCGAGGTCCGCCCGCGCCGCCCGGCTGAGCCGAATGGCATCGGCAATCCGGCTCAGCCTCGTCTCGCATCATTGTTCGCCGCCGAACCGGTGACCCCTTCGGCGAATGATGCTTAGCTGCGCGGCCCGACAGGAGGGCCGCGCATGCGCATCGTCGACGTCCGCGAGATCACCAAGCCGATCGCCTCGCCGATCCGCAACGCCTATATCGACTTCACGAAGATGACGACGAGCCTCGTCGCGGTGGTCACCGACGTGGTGCGCGACGGGCGCCGGGTCGTCGGCTACGGCTTCAACTCCAACGGCCGCTACGGCCAGGGCGGGCTGATCCGCGAGCGCTTCCGCGACCGCCTGCTGGAGGCGCCCCCCGAGAGCCTGCTGAGCGAGGCCGGGGACACCCTCGACCCGCACCGGATCTGGGCCGCGCTGATGCGCAACGAGAAGCCCGGCGGCCACGGCGAGCGCTCGGTGGCGGTGGGCACCCTCGACATGGCGGTCTGGGACGCGGCCGCGAAGATCGCCGGCAAGCCGCTCTTCCGGATGCTGGCGGAGCGGGAGGGCCGGGAGGCCGACCCGCGCGTCTTCGTCTACGCGGCCGGGGGCTACTACTATCCGGGCAAGGACGACGCGGCGCTGCGGGCGGAGATGCGCAGCTACCTCGACCGCGGCTACACGGTCGTGAAGATGAAGATCGGCGGCGCCTCCCTGGCCGAGGATCGCCGCCGCATCGAGGCCGTGCTGGCCGAGATCGGCGGTCGGGCGCGGCTCGCCGTCGACGCGAACGGGCGCTTCGACCTCGAGACCGCCATCGCCTACGCCAAGATGCTGCGGGACTACCCGCTGTTCTGGTACGAGGAGGCGGGCGACCCCCTCGACTACGCCCTGCAGGCGGCGCTCGGCGGCTTCTATCCGGGGCCGATGGCGACGGGCGAGAACCTCTTCTCGCACCAGGACGCCCGCAACCTCCTGCGCTACGGCGGGATGCGGCCGGACCGCGACTGGCTGCAATTCGACTGCGCCCTCGCCTACGGGCTCGTCGAGTACCTGCGCATCCTCGACGTGCTCGCGGAATTCGGCTGGTCGCCCGCCCGCTGCATCCCGCATGGCGGGCACCAGATGTCGCTCAACATCGCGGCGGGGCTCGGGCTCGGCGGGAACGAGAGCTATCCGGACCTGTTCCAGCCCTACGGCGGCTTCCCGGACGGGGTGCGGGTCGAGGACGGGCACATCGTCATGCCCGACCTGCCGGGCATCGGCTTCGAGGGCAAGGCGGAGCTGATCCGGGTGATGCGGGACCTGGCGGAGTAGCGGGGCCGGCCCGGCGCGGCCTCATCCCCTCATGCCGGCCCGCCGGGCTCCCCGGCCGCGCGCGGCGCGTCGCCCCGCCCGGCGCCCGCGGCCCGGCGGCGCAGCACCAGCGGCGCCGCGTGCCAGAGGCCGAGGAGGCCGCACAGGCAGAGGATCCCGCCCGCGAGGCCCGCGCGACCGGATTCCAGCACCTTGGCGAGGACGACGCCGAGATCGGCCGCGATGCCGAGGGCCAGCGTCACGCTCGCGGCGAGCAGGAAGCGCGTCCCGAGGCGGTGGACCTCCGGCGCGTCCTCCCCCGCGTAGACGATGCGGTGGAAGGCGGCGGGGGCGACGAGCCAGATCACCGTGAGCGCGATCAGCCCGAGCGCCGCCATGTGGACGGCCCGGGCGGCGAAGGGCAGCGCCTCGAAGGAATCCGTGAAGGTGATGACGAGCTGGAAGCCGAGCAGCGCCTGCGCCCCGGGCAGCATCACCCGCGCCTCGGTCAGCATCTGCTCGAGCTTGACCTCGAGGGGCGTCGGGCCGGGCTCCGGCGCCCGCCGGGCCCGCTCGCGCTCGCGCGCGCCGGCCCGGCGGGCCCGCGCGGCCCCGAGCCCGAACCAGAAGGTCACCGCGAGGCCGAAGATCAGGAGGCCCGCCGGCAGCGCCGCCCAGGGGCCGAGCACCCGCTCGACGGCCAGGAAGACGTCCGCCCCGAGCGCCAGGGAGAAGGGGGCGAGCGACAGCCCGGCGCAGCGCCCGATCACCCGCAGGATCCGGCGCGTGTCCCGGCCGCCCTCCACCATGCGGTGCTGGACCGAGGGCGTGATCAGCAGCGCCACCGTGAGGGTGATCAGGGCGAGCGCCGCCGCCCAGACCAGGCGGTCGTGCGGCGGCAGCCGGTCGAGGGCCGGGCGGAAGGCGCCCTGGAGCTGGAAGCCCAGCAGGATCTGCGAGCCGAGGATCAGGATCCGGGTCTCGTCGAGGCCGACCTTCACCTTCTTGGACAGGGACATGGGTTGACCGAGCCGGCAGCGCGACGGGGGCATGACAACCCCGCGCCCGCGCCCCGGTTCCGGCCGGGAGGGCGGCGAGGCGGGATCTCCGGTCGCGCCGGCCGCGCGGGAACAGCGCCCGGACGGAGCCGCTTGTCACGCCACCCGCAGCCGGCGACCGCGATGGACCGACCGACGCCCGACCCCGACGCGCTCGCCCCGACCGCGCCCCGCTCCCCGGCGAGCCTCGCGTGGTGGCAGGAGCGCGTGCTCTACCAGATCTTCGTCCCCTCGTTTCAGGACGCGGACGGCGACGGGTTCGGCGACCTCGCCGGGCTGATCTCCCGCCTCGACCACCTGTCGGATCTCGGGATCGGGGCGGTCTGGCTGACGCCGATCTATGCCACGCCCTTCGAGGATGCGGGCTACGACGTTACCGACTTCACGCAGGTCGGCGCGCGCTTCGGCGACCTGCCGACCTTCGACCGGCTGCTCGCCGGCCTCCACGCCCGCGACATCCGGCTCATCCTCGACTTCGTGCCGAA